>JBKHYG010000018.1:0-7260 GCA_046565595.1 Actinomycetota bacterium
GGCATCACAGCGCTTGTGGTGCGCTGCTCGCCCCAGTGGCGCCCCCGTACGTCAACGGATTCAGACTGCGAACATTCTAGGTTCGCGATGCCAGTTCGACTCTGGCCGGGGGTATGAGAATCAGGGCTAGGCTCTACTTGAACCCAGCGTCGAAAAGCGCGTCGATCCTAGCCCTGGGTTCGGGGTTCGAGAGAGCACCTATTAGGCCCACCGTATGGTCCCGGAAGGGAACAGCCCCGCCCGGGTCGAAAGGGTCGGTCATGAGGAAGTCCCTCGCGTTAGCGGTGTCACTGGCCGTGCTCTCGGGCAACCTGCTGCCATCCCAGGCGAGCGGAGCCACTCCGGTTGCGGGCGTACCGGCGGATCAGGTCGGCGTCAACGGTCCGATCGCGGACCATCTGGAAGGCCTCGAGTTGGTAGGCCGCTCGGCGATCGAGAACCAGCAGGGCTGGGCCTTGGGTAACCACGGGGGACTCGCCCTGGTCGGAGACTGCGCCTTCGTCGGCCGCTGGCACGATTACCGAGGCGTCAACGAGATCCAGATCCTTGACATCTCCGATCCCTCATCGCCGAGCGTGATCGGCGGGGTCCCGGGTTCAGCGATCAGCGGCGGGGTTGCCCGGGAGATCAGAGCGATCGATCTGGACGGCTGGCAGATGCTGGCCGTTCTGGTCTTCAGCGATTCGCTCGCGGATCGCAACAACAACCAACTGCTGCTGTACAGCTTCCCAGACGGCGACTGTTCGAAGCCTGAACGAGCAGGCTCGTTCAACACGCGGACGATGCGCGGACACGAGTTCTTCCTGTGGGTAGACCCTGTCGCCTACGCGCGAGGCGAGCGCCGAGCTCTGGCATATGTGACCGCGCCGATCGGGCCTCCGAACATCATCGTGCTGGATGTCTCGGACCCGGCGGTTCCGCTCCTGATCGGCACCTACGACGCGGCCATGCCGGTCGCGAGCCCGAGGGAACCTGCCGGGACCTATCTCGGGACCTACGCGCACTCGATCTCGCTGTCAGACGACGGAAGGACCGCCTATGTCTCGTACTGGGATGGCGGCTATCTGACGCTCGATGCTTCGATGTTCGCCGATGGGCCGGGCGGGACGCTGCTACCTCAGGGTGGGCGCAGCGTCGCCTACCCGTACTCGTCTGAAGACTTCGGCAACACCCACAGCGCCGTACCTCTGCCGGGTGGCGAAACGGTCGTGGTGGGCGACGAGATCTACCTCTCGACCGACGGGTGCCCGTTCGGGTGGATGAGGTTCCTGAGCATCGGTGGCGATACTCAGCCGCCAAACCAGGTCGGTGAATTCCGACTCGAAGAGAACACCAGATGCACCCAGGCAGCCGGACGCTCCTATGCCGATGTGCGTAACAGCAACGGAGACCTGATAGACGGGACCTTCTCGATGCACAACCAGACCGTGGTCGGCGACATGGTCTTGGCCAGCTGGTACGGGGCGGGGCTGCGAGTCGTGGACGCATCCGATCCGACTGCGCCGCGAGAGGTCGCCGCATTCGTTCCGGCTCCTATCGGAGCGGATATCACGGCGAGCAGGCCCGCCACCTCGGCGCCGATCTGGGGAGCCGATACCGATCCGGGCAATGATTGGCGGGTCGCCGTCTGGTCGTACCCGGTGGTTCGTGACGGACTGATCTATGTCACCGATATCCAGAACGGTCTCTACATCCTCAGACCGCAAGCCGGCTCCGAACTGGCGGAGGCTCTGGCCGGTGTCTGGTTCGCTGAAGGGAACTCGAACCTGGGAGCCTTGAGGTGACCGAGCACGCTGGGTCAGCAAGTACCCAGAGGAGGCTCGAGGCTCCGGTAGCCTCGGTCGGGTGAGCGACCAGGTACTGAAGACATCGAGCGGCCAGGAACTTCCCGCGGACTCTGAGGAGGCGCGCGAGATACTCAGGCACTCGACCGCCCATGTCATGGCTCAGGCCGTCTGCGAGTTGTTCCCCGGCGCCAAGTACGCGATCGGCCCCGCGATCGAGAACGGCTTCTACTACGACTTCGATATCGGCCGTCCCTTCACCGAGGACGATCTGGACGCGATATCCAAGAAGATGAAGCGCATCATCAAGCAACGACAAGCCTTCGAACGGGTCGAGTACTCACCCCGAGAGAGCCTGGAACGGTTCGCCGATCAGCCCTTCAAACGCGAGATCATCGAAGGGGTAGACGAAGCCGAAGGAGCCGGAGCGGTCGTCAGCGTCTACCGGAACGGTGACTGGGAGGATCTCTGCCGGGGTCCACATGTCGAGAACACCGGCCGCATCCCAGCCTTCAAACTGATGCGGGTTGCGGGAGCATATTGGCGTGGCGATGAACGCAACCCGATGCTTCAACGCATCTACGGCACCGCCTGGGAATCCAAAGAACGACTCAACGAGTACCTGCACATGCTCGAGGAGGCCGAGAGGCGTGATCATCGTCGTCTCGGTCGAGAACTGGACCTGTTCAGTTGGCCAGACGAGGTGGGCTCGGGGATCGCGGTGTGGCATCCAAAGGGTGCGCGTATCCGCAAGACCCTCGAGGACCTGTCCCGACAGATGCATCTGGATCACGGCTACGAGCCCGTCTTCACGCCCCATGTCGGTAGGTCGACGCTGTGGGAGACCAGCGGTCATCTCGACTTCTACGCCGAGAACATGTACCCGGCGATGCAGGCTGACGGCTCGGACTACTACGCCAAGCCGATGAACTGTCCGTTCCATGTCTTGATCTTCCGTTCCAGGACCCGGTCATACCGCGATCTGCCGATCCGTCTCTCCGAGTTGGGGACCGTCTACCGGTACGAACGCTCAGGGACCCTGCATGGTCTGATGCGAGCGCGGTCGCTGACCCAGGATGATTCGCACATCTTCTGTCGGCCAGATCAGGTCGTCGAGGAGATCGTCAAGGTGGTCGAGTTCTTCCGTGCGCTCTACTCCACCGTCGGTATGGGGCCAGACCGTGTCAGGTTCTCGACCCGGCCCGAGAAGTCCGTGGGGGCCGACGAACTCTGGGAACTCGCCGAGGGCGCGATCCCGAAGGCGCTGGAACAGGCCGGGCTCGAGTATGAGGTCGACCAGGGCGACGGCGCCTTCTACGGACCCAAGATCGATATCGACATCCGGGACGCGATCGGCCGCTTCTGGCAGGTCGCGACCATCCAGGTCGACTTCCAGCTGCCCGAGCGCTTCGAACTCGAGTATGACGCAGCCGACGGGACCAAGCATCGTCCGGTGATGATCCACCGTGCGCTGTTCGGAAGCGTCGAACGATTCGTAGGCGTATTGACCGAGCATTACGCGGGAGCCTTCCCGACCTGGCTCGCACCCGTGCATGCGGTCGTCGTGCCTATCGCTGATCGTCACAACGATGCGGCGCAAGCCCTCGGGGAACGGCTCCGCAAGGAAGCTGGGCTGGTGGTCGAGGTTGAAACCTCGAGTGACCGGATGCAAGCCAAGGTGCGCAACGCCGAGCTGCAGAAGGTTCCGTACATCCTCGTCCTCGGAGACAAAGAGATCGAGGAAGATGTCCTGTCTGTGCGCGCGCGCGGACGCGGCAAAGCTTCGTTCGGGGTGCCGACCGCAGAGTTCATCGCGAAGGTGGGCGACGAGCTGCGCAGCCGCGCCCTGGATCTGTCGTACTGATGGAACGGCTCTGGGCGCCCTGGCGGATGCGCTACATCGAGGGACTGGCGCAGCCCTCGGATTGTTTCTTGTGCGACTATCCGCGACTGCCGGTCGAGAAGGATCCTGAGACGCTGATCCTCGCACGCGGCGAGAAGGCCTTCGTGATCTTGAACCTCTTCCCGTACAACTGCGGCCACATGGTGGTTGCCCCCTACGAACATCAGGGCATCTACGAAGAGGTGCCCGCCGAGACTCACGCGGAGATGGCCGCCCTGACATCCAGAGCGATCGCTGCGCTCCGGGCCGAGTACGACCCGCAAGGTTTCAACATCGGCATGAACCTGGGTCGAGTGGCTGGAGCGGGGGTTCCCGATCACCTGCACGAGCATGTCGTTCCTCGCTGGGGTGGCGATGCGAACTTCATGACTACCGTGGGTGAGACCAAGACGCTGCCCGAATCCCTGGACCAGACCTACGCGCGGTTGCGTCCGCATCTCGCTGGTTAATTCGAGGCCACCTCTTCGTTAGCCGCCTGCAGGGATCCTGCGACTGCCGTTCGAGCGGCTGCGTCGCGGCTGATCGGCACTAGGGAGTGAAGGCCCGCACCCGCACCACCGAGGCCAGGCCGTCGTCCAATGGCTGTCCCTGGCAAGCCAGTTCCGTACCCTGCCAGCAGTTGGACCGGATGCTCGCGTTGCCTACCACGACCGTTATGTGAGCGATCGTGTTCGGGTTGAAGTTCGGCCGTACTATCGCGTTGCCGGCCGAGTTGAGTGATACCTGCTGGAACGAGAAACTCCCGGTACGACGCTTGATGTAGAGGGCGGCGACCGTGCCTCGGGAACGGTTGGCAAGGTCGATCTCGATGCGTAGGGCGGTCTTTGCGGGCAGTCCGCGGCCAGGGGTGAACCGGAGGCTGCGGGCGGTCAGATGATCCTGGCGCAGGCTCTTGGAAGCAGATCGGCTCGAAGGCGTCAGGGTCTTGTTCAACGCGAGCGGACTGGACGGATAAGCCGACCCCTCCGAGTAGTTGGCGCGGGGAGCGGTGTTCGCGGCATGGAACGCAGCCCATGCGCGCGGCAACGGCAGGCCACGACTGCTCAGTTCTCTGCTGAGAGCCAGGGTCGAATGATCATCGGGTGCGCCGGCTGCACCGTCGATGCGAGAGAACACCCCCAGCATGAAGTCGAGTGAGGAGGTGTCGAATAGTTCGGTCAGGAAACGGATGAAGATCCATCCTCCGTACTCGAACCCTCCGCTTGCGCGATCCAGCGAGACGCCAGGCTGCAGCAGCGGAGAGGTCGCCAGGTACTGCCTGTTGTCATCGATGTCGTCGTAGAGCTCATCCTCGATCCAGGAAGCCGTGGCTTCCAAGAACCACCGGTCTTCGAGGAAGTCGTAGGCGAATTGGACCGCGTGGAAGAACTCGTGAGCAGCGGTCACCTGAAGGCTCAGCAATGGCTCGCGCCCGAACTCCTCAACCGAGAAATCGTTGTCCAGGACACAGAACGCGGACACATCCAGACGCTCATTGGTCGCAGCAGCGGGATCGTCGGTCGTGCAGTACCCGTAGTAGCCCTGGTCGCCAAGGTTCGACAGGTAGACATCGAGTCGAGCATCGGGATTCGGAGAGGTGGCCGCGCTGTCTTCCAGAGGCGCGCGGAAGCCCATCTCGTCGACCTGCCGCGACCACACCTCCTCTAAGACCTGCAGGGTCAACTCGACATGGTCTGGCACGCCGATCGTGCCGGTCTGGTCCTCTGGAGGTGGCGCATCATCTGTGGTCGGGACCCAGTGAAGGCAGATCTTCTCGCCGCAGATGTTCTGCGATGCGACGGTGAACCCGGCACCGTCGGGATCGGAAGCCCCGTCGGTTGGGCGAGCAAGCAGCCGGTCGGTTCGCAGACGCATCGACGGCGACAGGTGTCGGTAGTTCGAGACAACATCGCGCAGATCCAGCGTCAGGCTGGAAGAGGCGGGCTTCCCAAGTATGGAAGCGACCTCGGCGCGGATGCCGATCGGAGGATTCATGCCCGGAGATGCGGCGGGGGCTGCGGCGGGGATGGCTAGTTGCGCGCCCCAGATCAGGGCAACGGTCAGCGCGACCCGATATCTCATCCTTCCTCTCCCCGGCTCGCTTTGACGACCTTGTCCTGAACATTGCCAGGAGCTTCCTCGTAGTGGCTGAAGGTCAACGAGAAGGAACCCCGGCCAGCGGTCATGGACCGAAGATCGGTGGCATAACGCTGCATCTCGGCCATCGGCACGGTCGCTGTGATCTGAGTGAAGCCTCCTCCGACCGCGTCGGTTCCCTCTGGTCGTCCTCGACGGCTCGACAGGTCCCCCATGATGTCACCCACGGCGTCATCGGGGATCGTCACGATGACCCTGCCGAGCGGCTCGAGCAGAACGAGCCCGGCCTTCTCGACCGCCTCTCGGAAGGCCGCCCCGCCAGCGAGCTGGAAGGCCATGTCGCTCGAGTCCACCGAATGGTGTTTGCCGTCGAACACCTTGGCCTTCACATCTACCACGGGGTAGCCAGCCAGCGGGCCCTTGCCCAGTTCCTGCTGGATCCCTTTATCGACGGCCGGGATGTAGTTGCGGGGGATCGCCCCACCGACCACCGCGTCCTCGAACTGGTAGCCGGTTCCACGCGGGAGAGGAGACACCTCGACGCTTGCTCTGGCGAACTGCCCATGGCCTCCGGTCTGCTTCTTGATCTGACCCTCGGCGCTTGCGGTGCCTCGGATCGTCTCGCGGTAGGCAACCTTGGGGAGGTCCGACTCGACCTGAACATTGTTGCGTTCGAGCTTGTGGATCACGACCTGCAGATGGGCCTCGCCGAGGCCCCCGATGACGGTCTCGTGGGTCTCCTCTCGACGCTCCCACTTGAAGGAGGGATCCTCGGCCTCGATCTTGTGCAACGCGGTGGATAGCTTGTCTTCGTCTCCTCGAGACTTGGGTCTTATCGCCAGGTGATAGACCGGCTCGGGGAAGGTGATCGCAGACATGACGGTTGGATCGCCCTTGGCGCCGAAGGTGTCGCCTGTGAATGTGTCGTTCAGCTTCGCGCACACCACGATGTCGCCCGCATGAGCCTCGGTCATCTCGACCTGCTCCTTCCCTCGAAGCGTCATCAGGTTGTGCAGCTTCTCCTCGTGGCCTCGGGTGTGATTGTTCAGCACATCGTCGATCTTCAGAACGCCTTGATAGACGCGGAGGAACGAGAGACGACCCACGAAGGGGTCGTTCAAGGTCTTGAACACCTGTGCGAGCACAGGCGCGTCCTCCTTGCATTCCACCCGCACCTCCTGGCCGTCGCGGAGCGCAGGACGCCCGGGCAGTTCGCTCGGGTCGGGGCACTCGTCGTCGATGAACTCGAGGACCAGATCGACGCCGACCCCCGTGGTAGCCGAGCACGCCAGGACCGGCACCGCGACACCGGCGGCGACGGCCTTGTGTAAGGCGGCGACGGTCTCCTTACGGTCGATCGTCTCGGAGTTCAGGTAGCGCTCCATGAGCGCATCATCCACCTGTACCACGGTATCCAAGAGTTCCTCATGCAGGGTCGACTCGAGCGAGGTGTGGTGATCGTCTGGCAAGGGATGGTCGTCACGCTTGCCGTCTGAA
>JBKHYG010000019.1:0-10461 GCA_046565595.1 Actinomycetota bacterium
TAGATGAGATCGGTCGGGCCGAGGATCTGCTCATTGAAGGAGCCTGGCGCACCGACCATCGTGGACTGCCCGATGGTGGGCTCGTCATCCACCACGCGAGAGTCTTGACGGAATAGGCCCCCGTCGACCGACATCGCGTAGCGGATGTTGTTGATCTGCAGCCCCAGGGGGTCGGCGGTGGTCTGGGTCGAGGACAGCTGGGCTGGTGCGTACACGAGCAGGAAGTTGTACCCGTGCGGAAGTACGGCGTCCGGGACATAGGTCGCGGCCAAGCGGCCGGCCTGCCCGACCGTCAAAGGAGTGGTGGGGCCACCCTCGACCTGGATCCGCACCTGCGAGGGAGCGCTCCACACGATCCCATCGGGACTCGTCGTGTAGAAGACCGCGCCGGCATCGTTGGTTCCATAGGCCAGGTACCGTGTGTCCAGACGGGAAACGCCGGAGATCGGGAAGCCGGCGGGCGAGAACATCACATCGCGAGCGCGGAAGCCTTCGATGACCGGACCATCGCCTCCGCGACCGTCCCCAGCCATGGCGAGGTAACCGGGGGTTGCCGCGTCGCTGGACACAGGCGAGAACAACGCCAGGACCGCGCCGAGGGCGGCGAGAGAGCGGATCGATCTGGAAGTGCGCATCTGGGTGGCTCCCCTTGTAGTGAGGTTCGAAGTTCAGATTCGACCGCTCCTAGGGCGTTTCCTCCCGCGCCGCCCCACTCGCCCGCTCCCACGGAAAGGTCGAACAGGTCGAAACGGTACCTGGAGGGCCGCTCCGCAGGTCCTAGCCGCTAGGTAACCTTGCCGCCGTGACAGCCACCGTCCGCGAGGAGACCGAACGCATCGAGCGTGAGACGCTCGCCTCGTGGGCAACCTTGGCCCTCCAGACCAAGGGCCGAGAGCGCGAAGAGGCCCCCGATCCGCTGCGGACCGTGTTCCAGCGAGACCGGGACCGCATCTTGCACTCCAAGGCGTTCAGGCGCCTCAAACACAAGACCCAGGTCTTCATCGCGCCTCTGGGTGACCACTACACCGTCCGGCTCACCCACACATTGGAGGTCGCGCAGGTCGCTCGGACGATCGCTAGGGCACTGCGGCTGAACGAGGACCTGTCCGAGGCGATCGCCCTTGGGCATGACCTCGGCCACACGCCCTTCGGGCACATCGGAGAGGGTGTGCTCAGCCGGATGCTGAAACGCAGGTTCAAGCATGCCGAACAGGGACTTCGAACCGTCGAGGTGATCGAGAACAGCGGGCGAGGCCTCAATCTGACCTTCGAGGTGCGCGACGGGATAGTCGCGCACTCATGGTCGCAGCCGCCTCCCTTGACGCCGGAAGCTTGGATCATCCGGTTCGCCGATCGGATCGCCTACCTGAACCATGATCTTGCCGACGCGGTTCGTGCAGGGATCCTCACCGAAGAAGAGGTTCCCAAAGAGGTTCGAAAGGTGCTTGGGTCCTCGCACCGCGACCGGATCAACTCGCTGGTGATGGGTGTCGTCGAGGCGAGTCAGCAGGCAGGCGAAGTGGTGATGGCTCCCGAGCCCCTGGAGGCCATGGACAGGTTGCGTCGGTTCATGTTCGAGCGTGTCTATCTGGGGCCTGTGGCGCTGAGCGATCGTGCCCGCGCCGAACAGATACTCGAAGAGCTCTTCACGCATCTCGATGGCGACCCGACGCATCTGCCTGCCGAATATCAGCAGTTGCCCGGAGATCAGTCGACCCGCGTTGCCGACTACCTGGCCGGGATGACCGACGGTTACGCGATCCGTCGCCATTCGGAGCTCCTCGGATGAGTGACCGTGGGCGGATCAAGGCCGAGGACCTCGAGACGCTGCGCGAGAAGGCCTCGATAGTGGATGTCGCGAGCGATCACATGGTGGTGCGGCGCGTGGGTCGACGGTTCGTGGCCCGGTGTCCCTTCCATGACGAGAAGACGCCATCGTTCTCGATGGATCCAGCCTCCAACCTGTTCTACTGCTTCGGCTGTGGCGAAGGTGGAGATGTCTTCACCCTGATCCGGCGACTCGACGGGTTGGATTTCGCCGAAGCCGCCGAGAGGCTCGCTGGCAGGTTCGGAGTGTCGCTCCGCTACGAGGAGATGTCGCCTCAGCGGCGCGACGAGTTGCGCAAGCGTGCTCGCCTGTATGACGCGATGGGTAAGGCGATCGCCTTCTATCACGGGTTCTTGAAGAAGGACTCCGAGGCCAACGGTGCCCGCGACTATCTGCTGAACCAACGCGGGTTCGATCGATCGACCATCGAGACCTTCCAGGTCGGTTATGCGCCGGCCAGGTCGGCGTTGGTGTCGCATCTACGGTCCGAGGGCGTGCGCGACGACGACATGGTGGCTACCAACCTCGCGCATCGCGACGACGCTGGTGGCCTGGTGGACCGGTTCCGCGGGCGGGTGATGTTCCCGATCTGGGATTCCAAGGGCGAGCCGATCGGGTTCGGGGCCCGGAAGATGGGAGAGGGGCCAGGACCCAAGTACCTGAACACCTCAGAGACGCCGCTGTATCACAAGAGCCATGTCCTTTACGCGTTGGACAAGGCGAAAGCAGAGATAGTCAAGGAAGGCCAGGCGATCCTGGTCGAGGGCTACACCGATGTCCTCGCGCTCCACGAGGCTGGCATCCGGGCCGCCGTAGCGACCTGCGGAACCGCGCTTGGCGGGGAACACCTGAAGGCCGTGCGGCGTTTCGCCGACACCTTGATCGTGTGCATGGACGGAGACGAAGCCGGGGGAGCAGCCGCCGAGAGGCTGTTCGACCAGTTGGGCCCGAGCGCCCAGGAAGCAGGATTGACGCTGCGCGTCGTCGCCATGCCCGCAGGCAAGGATCCGGCAGAGGTGGTTCGAGCCTCGGGAGGCTCTTTCGGGGATCTGTTGGCCGAAGCTCAACCGCTGGTCGGCTTCGTGCTTGCTCGAGAGGCCGGCAGGTATCGCCGCAGCGATGGTCACGACAAGGCTCGAGCCCTGCAGGCGGGCCTGAAGCATCTGGTGAGGGTCAGCGACCGGGTGATCCAGAGGGATGCTGCCCGCAGGTTCGCGGATCTGATCGGGGTGGACCCCGCCGTCGTCTTCGTCGAACTCGATCGCCTCTCGCGTGGCGGCGGCATGAGCCGCGACACCGCCGAGACCGTGATCAAACGATCCAGCGCCCAGGTGAGACGCGAGGCGAACCTTCTGAGACTCCTCGCGCACGAGCGCGCTGCCATCGAGCCGCTCCTAGACCAGGTCGACCCGATGGGGTTGTTCTCGGTCAGCGAGCATGCGGAAGCATGGAAGGCCATCTTCGAGGGCGTGGATCCATCCTCTATCACGGACGAAGCCGTGCGCAAGATCGTGCTCGCAGCGAAGGTCGATACCTTCGACGAAACCGACTGGGTGCCCGAACGGTTCGCTACCGAGACGGTCGCACGCCTGCGAGCAGCGGCGCTCGGCAGGCAGATCGAACGGGCCCGAGCTGAGCTCGAGAGGATGAACCCGGAGACCGAACGCGCGGCGTACGATGCTGCCTTCGCGCAGTTGTTGAAGCTCGAGACCGAGAGACGGAGCCTCCAGATGGCGGGTGAAGACATTGGCTCGCAAGACGCCTGAGCAAGCTCTAGAAGCGTTCTGGAAGAGCGCTCGCCGGAACGGTTTCGTCACCGCCGAGGACCTCGACGAACTCTTCGAGGTCGCCGAACTCGATGTCGATGAGGCCGAATCGACCTATCAGAAACTCAACGAAGAGCGCATCGAGATCCGTGACGACGATGGCAGCGTCATCGCCGAAGAGCCGCCCTCGCGCAGCGGTGCGCGCGCGAGCCGGGCGGCGGACGAGGGTCTCCGTCAGGACGATCTGCAGTCAGCGGACCCGGTGCGTCTCTACCTGCGCACCATCAGCGAGGTGCCGCTGCTGAACGCGGATCAAGAGAAGGAACTCGGGGCGATGATCCAGGCGGGCATGGCCGCCGAAGCAGAACTCGCCAAACACGCCCGGGCTTCGCTGGAGAGGGTCAAGGAGCTTTCTCGCGACTCAGGGTTGCCTGAAGATCATCTGGACGGTCGGCCTCCGCTTGAACTTCAAGCGCAGCTGGAGTTGATCCAGGCGAGGGGTGGCCGTGCGCGACGCGACATGATCGAAGCGAACCTCAGACTCGTGGTGTCCATCGCCAAGCGCTACAACAACCGTGGGATGACCTTCCTGGATCTGATCCAGGAGGGCAATGTAGGTCTGATCCGTGCCGTCGAGAAGTTCGACCATACGCGAGGCTTCAAGTTCTCGACCTATGCGACCTGGTGGATCCGTCAAGCGATCGGGCGGGCGATCGCCGATCAGGCCCGCACGATCAGGATCCCGGTCCATGTGACCGACCTGATCAACAGGATGAACCGCGAGCGTCGCAGTCTCGCGCAGACGCTGGGGCGCGAACCCACCAAGGAGGAACTCGCTGAGAAGGTGGGTATCGAGCCTGGACGGGTCGAGGAGCTGGACCGGATCAACCAGGACACTTTGTCTCTGGAGATGCCCGTGGGGGAAGAGGGCGATGCTTCGCTAGGGGATTTCATCGAGGACACCGAGTCGCCGGTTCCTCACGAAGTCGCTTCGTTCCAGTTGCTTCAGAAACACATCCGCGAGGTCCTCGGCGAACTCTCCGAGAAGGAACGGCGGATAATCGAGATGCGTTTCGGACTGGACGGAGGAGACATCCGCACGCTCGATGATGTGGGCCGAGAGTTCGGCGTCACACGCGAGCGCATCCGTCAGATCGAAACCAAGACGCTCTCTAAGCTCCGGCATCCGTCACGCAAGCAGCTCCTGCGCGACTACCTAGACGACTGACGGCTACAGGCTGCTGCAGCGCTCTTCGAGTTCGTCGCCGTCGAGCATGACGGGACCGTCATCCTCGATGATCTCTTCGTCGCTGGCCAGCGGTAGGAAGGTGATCGCGCGGCGCACCAGATCTATCGTCATGGCCTGGCCGCTCGATACGAGTTCTCGTCCCGTATGGACGACATCTTTGAGGTTCCGTGTCGAGTTCATGTCTGTCAGACCTCCCGGGATCCGCGTCAGTGACAGACCGTACGCCACTACTCGCAAGTAACCAAGGGTTTCCGTGTGAACTACCCGTGAGTAACAGGTTTCCGTCGCGTTTCGGGTTCGGCTATCCTCCGGGCGCTCGCCGACCCCAGGGTTGGCGATATTCCGGGGTAGCGCAATCGGCAGCGCAGCGGACTGTTAATCCGTTGGTTGTGGGTTCGAGTCCCACCCCCGGAGCCGTCTGACTAGGTTCACAGGCCCGCAACATGGGGGTTCCCATCCCGCAACATGGGCTCGCCAGCATGGGCTGCATGGAGCGATACTTTCCCCCTGCGCCGGTTTGGCGCTTCTGGTGCTCATGGTGCGGTGAAACAAGGGTCCATTCAGACCCCGAGGCCGAGCTCTCGTGCATCAGGTGCGCCACCGAGTTCACCGAGTTGTTCGGCTACACGCCCGTCACGACCATGAGGCCTCTTGCGCCTGACGAAGAGCCGGATCAGCCAGCCTCATCGACCAGGAGTTTCAGGTTCATAGATCCCCAAGGTCGGGACATAGGGAGCACATCTCTGCGAAGCCGCGGAGGAGTCCGAAAGGAGCCACATCAGGACCTACACGATCTGGCCTGATCGGGCGTATCAGAGGTTGAAGGAGGAGACATGGATGAGGATGGATTCCGGTCAGCTCTCCGAACCCTCGCAGGGGATCCGGAGCCGGATAGAGGCACTGTTGAGCAGATCGTTCGGGCTCGTCGTGCGCGCGAGAAGAAGCAGCGGCTCGTCCGCGGTACTCAGATCGCCGCGGCGCTGGCTCTCATCGGGGTCGGAGCGGCCAGCGTGTGGCCAAGCGGTAGGTCGGGCGGCTTCGCCGTTCCGGGCCCGGGCGATACCAGCTATGTCGCTGCCCAGATAGCCGTTTCGGATGGGAGTGCCATCACCTCGGTCCTCCCGATGTTCGACGGAGAACTACCGATGACCTCCGGCGAGCCGATCCGCCTAGGAAACGGTTCTACGAACTTCCGATACCCGTCGTTGCTCAAGGACGGCTCGATCGTCTACGCGTCGGTGGATGGTGGCGAGTCGTCGGTCTGGAGGTTCGACCCCGAGACCACCGATCACGAGTTGATGCTCAGGATCGCCGGAAGCATCCTCGGCCTATCACCCCGGGGCGCCGACTCTGTCGCGGTCCTCGTTCAAGGCGACGATGGTGAGGACGGCGCGACGGTCTACCTGGTGACGGACGGCGCCACCCCCCAGCGACTATGGGCCTTCCCGGCGGCTCTTGGCCGTGGCGCGACCACGACCGACGAGATCGCGCTGTCCTGGTCGCCTGATGGAACCTGGCTGGTCGCGGTCAACACGGGGGTCGACGCAGCCAAGGAGCGGCAACTTGAGACACTCGTGATCATGCGGGTCGCGGAAGACGGCACCATCGGCTCTCGGGTTGTCCGTCACGGAACCCACGCTCGCTGGCTGCCCGATGGAAGGCTCTTCTATCTGCCTCTGTCGGAGAGCATGGGGCGCTGGAGGGTGTTGGATCCGGCCTCCGACGCTGAGGCCCCGACCGAGATCGTGGTGCAAGCCGGAAGGCGGCCTGTGGTGTCTCCCGACGGCTCATCGGTGGCGATCGAGGATGCAGCCACCGGACAGGTCAGAGTCTTCGAGATCGCGGGGGGCGAGCTAGAGCGGATCGAAGACAGCATCTTCCCCGCATGGTTCTCCGACTCGCGGCTACTGGTGACCTCGGCGAGGGTTTGCGGCTCCGATGAGTGTGCGATGCTTGAGTGGTTGCCTGACGGCTCTGGCACCAACCTGTTCGATCTGGCGACGCGCGAGACGCGTTCCTTCGGACTGGAGACCAGTCAGATGGCGTCGGTGCTGTACAGGCTGGTGGAAGGTGAGAGCGGATGAGGGCCTCGGCTGAAGACATCGCATCTCTCTACGAACTGCATGCCGCGCCCCTGCTACGACTGGGCCGCCTATTGGTGGGACATGCTGCGGCCGAAGATCTGGTCCAGGATGCGTTCGTCAAGGCGCTTGACCATTGGAGACCGGACGCCCCTCACGAGGCGTTCCGCGCGTGGGCCAGGACCGTGATGTAGCGAGAGACGATCTCAAGGTGGCGCCGCAGTTCGCGAGAACTAGCCGCCTACGCACGACTCGCAGAGGCCAGGTCCCAGTCGGATCCCGAGACGGCGCCCGAGGTCGCTCAAGCGCTCCGTTCGCTGTGCCGTGGGTGAGGGCCGCGATGATCCTCGCGTACTTCGAGGACCTGAGCCCCGAGCAGATCGGGGCCGAGATGGGGATAAAGGCGGGCACGGTCAGGGCGTTGCTCTACCAGGGTCGGGAGAAACTACGGATGGATCCGACGCTCGTCCAGGCTTAGGCGAGGTGGCTCGGATCGGTCAGGATCCTTGGCTGGGCGATCCACTGACTCTTCCGTGTCAGCGAATGGTTCCGACCAACCGGCAGGATGCGGGGGGTCTGGTGGCGAAGTTCCTCGTGACCGCCCAGGGGAGGGCGGCGTCGAAACCACGAGGAGAGCCCGTTGCGTCGTCGAATCGCACTAGGCCTTGGACTAGCCGTCCTGGCCTCTCTGATCAGCACGCCTTCCGCCCAAGCCGCCAGGCCAGCCCCCATCTACGGCTACATCCCGATGAGCGATGGGGTCAGCCTCAAGTACCAGGCCATGCTCCCAGATCCCGACCGGTGGGGCCCCGGGCCGTATCCGATGGTGATGGACTACTCGGGATATGTACCCGCCCAGACGATCTACGACGGGCTGAAGGACCGGTTCCGCGAGTCCGGATACGCGGTCATCGGTCTCAACATGCGTGGCAGCCATTGTTCGGGCGGCAAGTTCGACTATTTCGAGCCCCGGCAGTCCCTGGACGGTAAGGAAGCGATCGAGTGGCTCACCCAAGAGCCAACCAAGCCCTCCTGGTCCAACGGGCGCCTAGCGATGGTCGGCAAGAGCTACCCCGGGATCACTCAGCTCTTCGTCGCCGCCCAACAGCCCAAGGGCCTCGTGGCCATCGTGCCAGGGCATGTCTTCGGTGACCTGTACCGCGATGTTCCCTACCCGGGCGGCATCCTGAACGCGACCTTCGCTGGAGCATGGAGCGCGCAACGGGCCGCGGAAACCATGTACTCGGGTTGGGCATGGTTCTTGCAGAACCAGGACGACACCGAGTGTCGTGACAACCAGGTCGACCATCTCCCCAACACTCCCTACAACCCCTTCGTACAAGCCATCTACAACCAGTACGACGGGCCGCTGTTCTTCGAGCGGTCGCCCTTCTGGTTCGCCGACAAGATCGATGTTCCGACGATGCTCGTCGAGAGTTGGCAGGACGAACAGGTCGGATCGCGCGCAACGAACCTGTTGGAGCGGTTCCGCCCCGGCTTGCCGGTGAAGTTCGTCGGCGCGAACGGCGATCACGGCGAGTACTACGGCGACCACATCCTCCCCCACGTCTACCGCTTCCTCGAGTACACATTGCGAGGAGTCGACGGGACGCTGCCTGGAGACTTCGGTACTTCCCTCGGGTACGAGGGCAGTCAGCCCGCCAAGATCGCCGCCAAGGCCTTCCCGGACGCGACCGAGGCCGAGTATTGGGCCGAGGATTCGATCCTGGTCAATGTGGACAACGGTGCACAGGGAGGCCGGAACCCTGGCTTCACCGAGACCTTCTCGACATGGCCTCCCGAAGAGACCACCGTGTCTCGCTACTACCTGAAGACCGACGGCTCGATGACCAAGGACGAGCCAGCGGAATGGGTCCGTCAGACACCGCTGGAGGCCGCTGATGCTCGGCTGGCCGGGGGAGTGGACTACATGTACGCCCCCTACGCCGGCACCAGGAGCGAGGCGGGCAAGGCATCTCCGGTGTCGCTCCCGGTGACTGGCAGCGGCGACCCCCAGAAGGGACCTACGCAGCGTTCACCTCACCGGCTCTCGAAGAGGACCAGTTGATGTTCGGGACTGCGAGCGCGGACCTATGGATCTCGTCCACGGCCCCTGACACCGATCTCGAAGTGTTGCTGACCGAGGTCCGTCCAGACGGCCAAGAGGTCTTCGTGCAGAAGGGCTGGTTGCGAGCCAGTCACCGGCTCGAAGATGCTCGCTTCTCTCGGGAACTGCGGCCCTTCCAGTCGCACCGCATCGGAGATTCGGCGCCGCTCGTGCCTGGGCATCCCTCGCTCGCGCGCGTCGAGATCTTCCCCTTCGCGCACGCTTTCCGCGCTGGATCGAAGGTGCGTATCAGCGTCCAGGCGCCGAACATCCTTCCGGATCTCTGGGGGTTCGCATCCCTTCCGCTGCCGGCGATCAACACGATCCACACCTCGGAGTTCTATCCGTCGTCGATCGCGTTGCCGGTGATGGACGGTGTTGAGATCCCGACCGACTATCCCGTCTGCGGTTCGCTACGCAACCAGCCTTGTCGTCCCGAACCTGCAGCCTGAACGCGAACCTCAGCACCACCGTGAAGGAGTTCAGATGAAGCGTTGGATCCTGGCAACCGCCCTGATCATCTCGACCGCTCTGGTCGTCGGCCCGGTCGCGGCAAGCGATCAGGCGGATGGAACCATCCAAGCTGGTGTCGCGGTAGCGGACGTCACCTGGCACCCGGGGGCAGGTCAGACCGGGTTCGGTGAACGCTGGCGTCCCTACCATGCAGAAGAGCAGGGCGTGGAGGCCAACATGTACGCGCGGCTGATGAAGCCGTCCGAAGGCGTCCACATGCGTCTCCGCGCCAAGGCGATGGTCCTAGACGATGGTGACCGCAAGATCGCGGTCGTCTCATCGGATCTGCTCGGGACGATCCAGATCTTCCACTATGGGGTCGCCGAGTTGATCAAGGACGATCCCGGGATCGCCTGGAACGACCTGATGATGGTCGGCACCCACACCGAGTCCGGGCCGTCCAACGGATCCATCTCGCCGCTCATCAGCGCCTACGCCGATGTCTTCGACGAAGAGTTCTTCCGCTATGTGGTCGAACGGGTCGTGGCTGCCATCCGTGAGGCAGACGCGAACAAGGAACAGGTCCGGTTCGCGGTCGGCACGACCGACGGCAACGGGATGATCGAGACCTATGTTCGCGACAACCTCTCGCTGTACCTAGACGACGATCTGGGCGTTGCTCGTTTCGATCGCATGGACGGCTCGACGATGGCGGTCTTCTTGACCTACGCGGGACACTTCGTCCTCGGCGGTAACGAGAGCAGGCTGTTCAGCCCCGATGGTCCAGGCTACTGGGAACGCATGACCGAACGCGCTCTAGCTTCACGACCAGAACAGAACGGAAGGCCGGTCACGGCCATGTACCTGACCGGCCCCACAGGCGACAGCGATGTGCGTGGCGTCGGCGAGGAGAACCTCTATGCCGAAGGTGAGTCGAAGGCTCTGCGCCTGACCGAGCCGACCCTCGAACTCTTCGA
>JBKHYG010000020.1:0-29874 GCA_046565595.1 Actinomycetota bacterium
ACCTTCGAGGATGTCGCGCGCACCGATCTGCAAGACGCGCGCTTCCTGGTGCAAGGCACTCTCTACCCCGATGTCATCGAAAGCGGCACTAAAGACGCTGCGAAGATCAAGAGCCACCACAATGTCGGCGGCCTCCCAGAAGACATGAAGTTCGAACTGGTTGAGCCGTTGCGGGCGCTGTTCAAGGACGAGGTGCGCGCGGTTGGCGAAGAACTCGGGCTTCCAGAAGAGATCGTCTGGCGCCAGCCCTTCCCAGGGCCCGGCCTCGGGATCCGGATCATCGGCGAGGTCACTCGAGAGAAACTCGACATCTTGAGAGCAGCAGACACGATCGTGCTCGAAGAGATCCGCCGCGCCGACCTGTATCGCGTCATCTGGCAGTCCTTCGCCGTCCTCCCCGACATCCGAACCGTCGGAGTCATGGGCGACGGCCGCAGCTACGAGCGGCCGATCATCGTGCGCGCGGTCACCAGCGAAGACGCGATGACCGCCGACTGGGCGCGCCTGCCCTACGAGGTCATGGAACGCATCTCCAGCCGGATCGTCGCCGAAGTGCCTGGTGTGAACCGCGTCGCCTACGACATCACCAGCAAGCCGCCGGGCACGATCGAGTGGGAGTAAAGGCTTCAGGCCCAGCGTGCACGGCCGGGTTTGCCTTTAGACCTTGACTTTCTCGGTCTGCCCATGTAATCCTGCTAGTTCTCTTACAACGGCGACTGAGCAAGAATCCCCTCGAACTAGGGGTTTACCCATGGAGTACCGTCGTTTCGCCCCTCTGGTGGCCGCCTGCGCACTGCCGATTGCCCTCATTGGTGCCTCACCTTCCGCAGCAGACGAGCACCAACCAACCGGGGCCCCCCCGCCCGCTTGTCAGGAACTTAACGAAATCTCAAGTTATGGTCTCTCTCCGTCTGGGAATGTGGTTCCGAAGGGCACGGCAGGATCGGCGCTAGTTCGAGAGTTCTCCGGCCCTGGGGGTACGACTCTTGGGTCCATCTCGCCCCCCGACGGGTTCGACCCGTCGAAGGCGCCTGACGATGTACTGACCACTTTCAGGATCCCCGTGAGGCCGACCGATCCGCTGGCGGCAGCCGACTGGATGACAGCCTATGGTCGACCACTGAAGCAGGATCGGAGTGCGGCGCCTCCTTGCGTGACCGACCGCATCGCGCCACCGACCTCGTCGAATTCGAACATCTGGGCTGGCCGTCTAGCGTGGGGCTCAGAGATCAGGCGAGTAGTGGGCCGGTGGACACAGCCCAACTTCGTTTCTTACTGCGCTCACGCATCCAACCGTGCCATCTGGAACGGAATCGGCGGCGTTGGCGTGAGCAAGTTGATCCAAGCCGGATCCATGACCATAGATACGAGCGGGTCGAACATCAACGCGGTGAAGGCGTTCGTCGAGGTTTTCGACCTTGAGCCCGCGATCGCCGTAGCCCAACCCGCGATTTCCGCCGGCGACCTGGTGAGCGTTGACACCTCTTATGCAACCTCTGGGGGCGGCACCGCCACTTGGGCCTTTTCCAACTTGTCCACTGGCGTTGCCCAGGTCTGGTTCAACAGGGCGTTTCAGCCTGGTACGACGGATCGACTGCTGAGTACATCGACGAGCGGATGCAGCGTGCAAACGGCGACATATATCTGCTACGTAAGTCGACAAACATCACCTTCTGGGCTGGTCAATACATCGATGGGATTCAAGCTAACAATTACCCGACGACCAATGTCTCTATGAGGAATGGGGATACGATGATGACCGCAGTGATGGGTGCTACTACGACATCCTCGGCGACCTGGAAAGACTGCGGCCCCGGGGCCGGAACCACTACATAGGGATCCCTTGAAGAACCGAATCTTGCTCGCGGCGATTGGCGTTGCGGCTGGCCTGGTCGCGGTTGGGATGTGGGTGCGGGTGGAGTCACGAGGACCGGAACCGCTCCGATCGGAGATGCCGCTCGATGTCGATGCGGGTGAACCGTGCCCGTCCGAGTTGGATCCTCGAACGGACGGTGTGACGAACCCGGCTTTACCCGGGATCGATCGCGAGCTTGTACCGATAGACGCGATAGCCGCACGGGTCTGTCGCTATGAAGGTGCAGGGGGAGCCTCTCCGCTCCTCCTGAAGTTGGAGTCGCGTATCGACTCGCGGGCGCGCGGGTTGGCGCGAAGCGCAAACGCGATTTCGAAGGGCGAAGGTCCGTATAGCTGCCCGGGCCTCGGGCCTCAGAAGATCCTCTTCGTAACGATGGAGTCCGAGACTCGCAGCATGACACTTTTGGTGGATCTTGGGAGTTGTCGGCGCGTGAGCAACGGATACGTCTCTAGGTCGGCAGTAGGTGCAGCATCTGAGTCATTCGACGACCTGGTCGCCATCATCGAGGGAGCGCTCTAGCCCTGCGCTGGTAGGCGCTCGATCAAGACATTCACTTCGAGTTCCTGTTCGGCGTCGCCCACATGCAGCCCATGGAACGGGATCACATCGGAATAGTCGCGCCCGTGGCCGACCTTCACATGGCGTTCGCTGATCGGCAGATCGTTGGTGATGTCAGCAGCCCACCAACCCCATCCCTCGAGGAACGCTTCGATCCAGGCATGACTCTCGGCTTCGACCCGATCACCGACGGCTAGTTCCTTCGGAGCGAAATAGCCCGACACATAGCGAGCCGGGATGCCGCACTCTCGCAGCAGCGCACACGCGAGGTGCGCATAGTCTTGACACACTCCGCTTCGATGTGACAGCACCTCTTCGATCGGCGTTCCCACGATCGTGGTCTCTTTGTCGTAGCGCATCTCGTGGCGCATCCACGAGACGACCGCCTCGATGGTGTCGATGATCTCGCCGCGACGAAGTTCGGATGCGAGCGCGCGCACATCGTCGCCGGTGTCGCACATGGGAGAGCGGAACAGGTATTCGGTCGCGGTGTCCTTGCGAAGGGTCGCGGCCTGGCCGGGCTCGCGCAACTCGGCCTGAGCATCCAGATCGACCTCGCTGAAATGTTCCACGGCCAGATGATCGTGCTGTCCGGATACCTCGAAGCGCTCCACCACGGTTCCGAAATAGTCGCGGTAGCTCGCGCGATGGGTCGGGGTCGGATCGACGGTCAACCGGGCGACTCGGACCTTCTGACGAGGAGTGGCCGCCGGTGTCTTGCGTATCTCGTTCTTACTCTCGCGCACGGGCGCCGCGTAGCGGTACGCGGTCCTGTGGGTGATGCGAAGCCGGTGGCTCATCTTCCCCGCCACCAGCTGACGATCGCTTCGTGGGCTCTTTCCAACAGGTCCAGCAACAGGTCGATCCGCTCAGCTGCGTCCATGAGTTCGGTCGGGACGGGTTGAGCGGTCATGTCTTCGATCTCCCTCAGCAACTTCGGCGCATCCCCATCGACGGGACCGAAGCGTTGAGCCTCTGTAACGGTGTAGCGCACCGAACGGGGACAGATCTCGCTGCGCAACAGCAGGTCGATCACTGGCTCTGCTCGCGGCACGGTCACCTTCGTGCGTCGGTATGCGTCAAGCGCGGTGCACGCGCGCAGCGTGACCGTCCAGGTGTGCATCCGCAGCGGATCGGTCTCCTCTAGGCGATCGGCAGCCTGCACACCGATCAGCAGCGCTCGTAGCGTCATCGTCGCGCGTTCCAGCGCGCGCCCGAGACGCAGCACCTCCCACGCATCGTCATGTGCCATCGTCGTCTCGACGACGCCTGCGAAGGTCCGCGTGAAACGCGGGATCCGATCCGCGACCGTCTCGTACCAGATCCCTTGGCGTTCGGCCTCTTCCAACCAGCCGACCGCATTCGTCAAGGTTTCCCAGGCTTCCAGAGAGAGCGCTTCGCGCGCACCTTGAGCGTTCTCGCGCGCACCCACCAGGCATGAGGCCGCCGATGTCGGGTTGCGTCGGTCGGTAACCCACCATGCCGCGAGTTGAGGGAAGCTCGGCGTTGGCTGCCCGGGCTCTCCGAAGCCCGCCATCAGATCCTGGAGCGCTTCGGTGGCGTCGATCTCGCCGAGTTGCGTGGCGCTGTAGTGATACGAGCTGATCAGAAGGCTGATGCTCTCGGAGCGTTCAACCAGCCGGCCTATCCAGTAGACCTGATGAGCGAGGCGACTCAGCATCCAAGCCCCCACGGCCGATGCGACCGCTGGTCGCGGTCCACTTGCTGCTGCGGCCGATGCGACCGCTGGTCGCGATCCACTTGCTGCTGCTGCTGTTGTGGCTGCTGCATGGAGGCTCGATCGTCCTCGGAGCTGCGCAGAGGACGGATCAGGGGCCGACCATGCGCACGCTCTCTTGCCCTGTCGGTGCGAACGGTGTCGCGCAACACCCAGGTGTCTTTGGAGCCGCCCCCTTGCGAGGAGTTCACGACCAGGCTGCCTTCTGGCAGCGCGACGCGTGTCAGCCCGCCCGGAAGGACCTGCACGCGGTCGCCCTGGATGATGAAGGGACGCAGGTCCACATGGCGGGGCCGCAATCGGCCGTCAAGCAAGGTCGGATGGCGGCTCAGCCGCACCACCTCCTGAGCGATGAACCCTCGGGGGTTCCTGCGAAGCTGTTCCCTGAAGTCGACGATCTGCTTGTCATCGGCGGCGGGTCCGATCAACATCCCGTAGCCGCCGGAAGCGTCCACGGGTTTGACCACCAACTGATCCAAGCGTTGCAAGACCATCTCGAGTTGATCTGGTTCGGCGCACAGGTAGGTCGGGATGGATGCGAGCTTTGGTTCTTCGTTCAGGTAGAAGCGGATCATGTCGGGAACGAACGCGAACGCTGCCTTGTCGTCTGCCACTCCGTTGCCAACCGCGTTCGCGATCGTCACCTGTCCTGCGCGAGCCGCACCCAAGAGGCCTGCGACCCCCAGCAGCGAATCGGGTCGCAGCGCAAGAGGATCCAGGAACTCATCATCCAAGCGTCGATAGATCACATCGACGCGCTGCTTGCCTTCGGTAGTGCGCATCCAGACGACATCGGAATCCACCAGCAGATCAGGGCCTTCGACCAGGGTCACGCCCATGTGTCGCGCCAGGAGCGAATGCTCGAAGTAAGCCGAGTTATGAACCCCCGGGGTCAACAGCACGATCGTTGGTTCGTGTCCGGCCGACGGCGGGGCCACCGATCGCAGAGCTTCGCGCAGCAGCGACGGATAGTGATCGACCGGTCGCACCGGCATCTGACCGAACAGCTCCGGCAATACGCGCGTCAGGACCTCGCGGTTCTCGATCACATACGAAGCGCCCGAGGGCACCCGCAGGTTGTCTTCGAGTACCTGCCAGGATCCGTCGTCTCCGCGGACCAGGTCCAAGCCAGCGACATG
The DNA here is from genome assembly GCA_046565595.1 of Actinomycetota bacterium. Taxonomy (GTDB): domain Bacteria; phylum Actinomycetota; class AC-67; order AC-67; family AC-67; genus JBKHYG01. The sequence goes on from JBKHYG010000020.1 coordinate 5,312, forward strand.
CACATGCACCCCCAACGGAGGTTTGATCCCCCAGGCTCGTCGCTGGAACTGTGGCGAACTGAGCACCACCCACGGGGGGATCACCCCGTCGTGCAGGATCTGCTGCTCGCCGTAGATGTCTTCGAGGAACAGGTTCATGGCCTGTACCCGCTGGATCAGGCCTGCCTCTAGGTCCGCCCATTCGTCGGCGGGGATGATGCGCGGCACCAGGTCCAAAGGGAAGGTGCGCTCTGCGGGGGTACCTTCCTTGTAGACACGAAAGGTGATTCCGCGCGAGCGTTGCATGGTGTCTTGCAGTTCGGCTCGTCGCTCCAACTCTTCGCAGCCGAGCTTCTGGATCGTCTCCAGGACGGTCGCATAATGAGGGCGCGGCGTACAGTCGGGCTCGAAGGCCTCGTCCAGGAATGCCTTCGCGTCGTAACCGTCAAGCAGTTCGCTCATCTGCTGTTCACGGTAGTCGAGCCACCAGGGGCTCGTCAGTTCGGGTGCGTAGCCTGTATGTATGTCCAAGTTCCGCCGAGCGGCTCTCGCCACGGTCTCCGCCGGCGTCATACTGCTTTCGACCCCGTCGGCTGGTGCTCGCTCGTATCGCTTCCGAAGCATCTACATAACCGCTCAGGTGGCTCGCGACGGGTCGATGTTGATCACCGAAGAGCGCCGCGTCAGGTTCGACGGATCCTTCAGAGGCATGTTCCGAGACATCGGCCTCTCTCCCGAACGCGAGAGGTTCGGCGGCTACACGGTGACATTGCAGAAGGTCTTCGACGACGGCACGCCACTGACGCGGGTACCGCGCGCACAACTCCGGCCCGGCACATTCACCTCGTATGGCTATCAGGACAGCCAACGGTTCGAGTGGCAGTACCAGGCGACCGACCAGACCAAGACCTTCCGGCTCGTCTACCGCATCGAGGGGCATGTGAAGCGCTACCGCGATATCGCCGAACTGTGGTGGACCTTCATCGAGGCCGATCGCAGCGGTGTCGGTGTCGACGACGCTCGGGTCACGATCCTGCTGCCCGCTGCTGCCCAACCCAGAGCCTGGGGTCACGGGACGCTCAGCGGCGAGGTCACGATCGCCGGCCCGAAGCGTGTCGAGTTCCATGTGCCGGGCCTCGGTGACGGCGAGGAACTGGGTGCGCGGGTCGCCTTCGATGCGAGCGTCGTGCCAGGTGCTCGGTTCATAGACGAGACGCGTCTGCGCACGATCCTGCTCGAAGAAGAGGCTGCGGCGAACCGAGCGAACTCTGCGCGGTGGCGGGTACGCCTATGGAACATCATCCCGCTGATCGCGGCGATCGCGTGGTTGTTGTACTGGTTGCGTCTGTTCGGCCGTTACGGACGCGAACACCAGACGCAAGCGCCCGAGTATCTGCGCGAGCTTCCCGCCGGCTACCCGCCTGCGATCGTCGGCTGGCTGATGCGCTGGGGCGATGTGAAGCCCGAAGACATGACCGCCACGATCATGGATCTCGCCCGACGCGGGTTCGTAACCATCCACGAGACGACCCGAGAAAAAGGTTTGATCTTCAAACGCGAAGTAGCCGATGTAGCCATAGAGGCCACCGCCAAGACCACCGAACACCTGCTGCCCTACGAGAAGCATGTGCTTCAACTGCTCGGACGGGTACGCGAGGATCGAGGCCGCGTAACCACACACGAACTCAAAGAGTGGGCCGAGGAAGATCCGTCGCGGATGAAACGCGAGTTCTCTAACTTCGAGGCCGAGGTGCGCGCGCATGGCCGAACCTTGAACCTGATCGAGGACCGCACCCAGACGATCGCGGTATCGGTGGTCGGTGTCGCTGCGCTAGGCGGCATCGTTGCGCTCGCGATCTCACGCATCGCTCAGGACGGACGAGACCTCATCTCTGGCGGTCCTTTCATCCTCGTGGCTGCAGCCCTTGGGTTGGTTACCTTGGCAGGCACGCCCTTCATGACGCAGCGAAGCAGGATCGGCGCGCAACATAAAGCGAACTGGGAGGCTTTCCGCCGCTACCTGACCGACTTCGGTCGTCTCCACGAGAAGAGCCCGGGTGCGGTCGTGCTCTGGGAGGAGTACCTGGTTTACGCGATCCCGCTCGGGGTGGCCGAAGAGGTCATCGAGACGATGAAGGTCCATCTGCCCGAGGATGCCTTGACGCAGGGCTCGGCCTTCGCCTGGTACACCCCGGTCGGCGCGCACGGGTGGACGAACCTCGACACATTCGGGGATGCGATGGGAACGCTGCATCAGTCGATCGGCATCACGGCCAGTCAGGCCTTCGCAACGGCACCGTCCTCGGGCAGCGGCGGCGGCGGCGGGTTCTCTGGCGGAGGCGGCGGAGGAGGGGGCGGCGGCGGTTCCAGTGGGGCATACTGACCGCGATGTTCTTCCTCGTCTTGCTCGTCGCGGTCATGACCGCCCTGGCTGGGCAGCCCACGGCTCCCTCTGACCAGTTGACCGTCGGCACCGGTTACAGGGCAGCCGGTGGCGAGCGGATCAGTTGCGGACCCTCGAATGCCGCAAAGACGGTGACCTTCAATGTGGTCGTCGAGCGAGGACTGCGACACGACCCGACCAGCTTCGCCCGAACGCTGTCTGGCATCTACTGCGCGAGCGATGGATGGCGTGCCAGCGGCGTCCTTAGGTTCCGCTACGAGCCGGGCCCGCGCCGCTCGGGCAACTACATCATCCGGCTCCTGTCGCCAGAGGGCATCCGACGCGAGTGCCGCGAACTGCTTGGCCAAGAGGTCAGCGGCAACTACTCCTGCGCCGGATCAGCCGCCCGAGAGATCAACCTGAACGCCAGACGCTGGGATCGTGCCGTCAGCCACTGGAAGGGACCGCTTAGCACCTATCGCCGGATGGTCGCCATGCACGAGATGGGCCACGCGCTGACGCTGCGACATGTGAACTGTCCCCGCAACGGGGCAAGGGCTCCGGTCATGATGCAGCAGTCGATCTCGATGACCCAAGGCGGCCGGACCTGCGTCGAGAATCATCGCCCGTTGCGGTCCGAACTGGACCGCATCCGCGCCGCCTGGCGCTAGTCAGCCACATAACTTAGGCCAGATCCCCGGCCCCTACCAGTTGTGCTTACACATGTGTTGGCGTAAGATTGACCCATGAAGCGCCTGCAGATCATGATCGACGAGGACCTCGACGAGGAACTCGAACTTCGTGCGCGCGCTGAGCGACGCTCGAAGGCTTCGATCATCCGCGAGGTTCTTCGGAGTGACTTCGAGCGGAACGGACCGAAGCCTCTCGGACCGGACTCGCCCATCTGGAAGTTGGTCGGGTCGGCTCAGGGTATGCGTCCCCTTCGCGACGAGGATGAGATCGACGAGATCGTCTATGACCTATGAGCGCAAGCGTCTTCGTCGACACCGCCTTCTGGATCGCGCTCCACAACCCGGCCGACGCCCATCACGGTTCCGCCTTAGGCGTCGTCCAGGATCTCGCCGGCAGGCCCCTATACAGCTCTAATCTCGTCCTGGGCGAAGTTTGGACGGTCGCACGGAATCGGACTTCTCATGCCGGAGCGATCGCCGCCTACGAACTCGTCCAGAACAGCGGCGCTTACTTCATCCATGTCGGTATGGCCGCTGAGCGGGAAGCCTTCGAGTGGCTGAAGACTCATCCGGAGCGCAAGGTGTCATTCGTCGACGCGACCAGTTTCGTTCTCATGCGATCGATGGGTATCGAGGATGTCGCCACGTTCGACGACGATTTCGCGGCCGCAGGATTCACCGTCCTGACCGCTTAGCGGCCCTCAGGTACGGGCTCCAGCTGGCCCGTATCCTCGGCTGCACATGGATCAGCTCTTCGCCCTGCCAGGCGATCCGAAGCCCGCTGACGCGCTGCTAGAGGGCCTCAACCCTCAGCAGCGCGCTGCCGTCGAACATCGCGACGGCCCGCTGCTGTTGGTTGCTGGCGCTGGCAGCGGCAAGACGAAGGTGCTGACCAGCCGCATCGCGCATCTGATCAAGACGCGTGAAGCCAACCCGCTGCAGATCCTGGCGATCACCTTCACCAACAAGGCTGCCCGCGAGATGCGCGAACGGGTCGAGCACCTCTTGGGAGACCGGACCAGCCGAGCCATGTGGGTGCTGACCTTCCACTCGGCGTGTGGTCGGATCCTGCGCCAGGACGGCCACAGGCTGGGTTTCACACGCGATTTCACCATCTACGACTCGGGCGACACCGATCGGCTGGTCGGCTACATCCTGAAGGATCTGGACCTCGATCCCAAGCGCTTCCCGGTGCGTCAGGTCCGTAACGGCATCGGCCGCGCCAAGGACGCCATGATGGATGAGGACGCGTTCGCATCTCATGTCGAGGCGAGCGGAACATGGTTCGACAAGAAGGTGGCCGAGGTCTATCGCGTCTATCAGCAGCGTCTGCGCGAAGCCAACGCGATGGATTTCGACGACATGATCTTGAACACGGTGCACCTGCTGACGCTGCATGAGGATGTTCGCATGGGGTACGCCGATCGTTTCAGGCATGTGCTGATCGACGAGTTCCAAGACACCAACGCTGCGCAGTTCCGTCTGGTTGAGTTGCTGGCCGGAGAGCATCGCAACATCTGCGCCGTCGGTGATGCCGATCAGTCGATCTATGCGTTCCGCGGCGCCGACTATCGCAACCTCGGGCGCTTCGAAGAAGCCTTCGGAGATACGACGGTGATCACGCTCGAACAGAACTATCGCTCGACGCAGGCGATCCTCAGTGCAGCGAACTCGGTCATCGCGAACAACAGGTATCGCCAGCCGAAGTCGCTGTGGACCGAGGGCGGAACGGGCCGCGCGATCGTGCGCTTCACCGCCGATAGCGACGGCGACGAAGCCTTGTTCGTCGCGCAAGAGATCGAACGCTTGCGCGATCAGGATCAGCGCACCTTCAACGACATCGCGGTCTTCTATCGCACCAACGCACAGAGCCGTGCTTTCGAAGAGGTCTTCACTCGTTTCGGGATCCCGTATCTGGTGGTCGGCGCATTGAAGTTCTACGACCGCAAAGAGGTCAAGGATGCGCTCGCTTATCTACGCACGATCGCTAATCCCGCTGACGAGGTCTCGTTCAAGCGGATCGTGAACGAACCGAAGCGAGGGATCGGCGCTACGAGCCTCGCTCGCTTGGAATCGTTCGCGCGCAGCGAAGGCATCACGCTGGCCGAGGCCTGCGAACGCGTCGAAGAGGCCGACATCGGCGGCCGCGCGCGCAGTGGCCTCGCAGAGTTCGCGGCTCTGATGCGACATCTCCGCGAGATGGACCGCGAAGGTCACGAGCCGCATGTGATCCTCGAGGTCGCGTTGGACAAGAGCGGCTATCTATCCGAACTGCAGGCAGATCGCAGCATCGAAGCGCAAGGTCGCATCGAGAACCTACAGGAACTGGTCGGCGTCGCCGAGTCGTATGCCCGCGAGTTCGTCGCCGAACCGAACCAAGGCGACGACGAACGAAACGATGGCGGCCTGCGCGGCTTCCTGGAACAGGTTGCGTTGGTCAGCGAGACAGACGACCTGGACGAGGGCGACGGTCGCGTCACCATCATGACGCTGCACAACGCCAAAGGCCTCGAATTCCCCGTCGTTTTCCTGACCGGCCTAGAGGAGATGGTGTTCCCTCATCAGCGCAGCATGACCGACCCCGAGGCGCTCGAAGAGGAACGAAGGCTCTGTTATGTGGGGATCACGCGTGCGCGCGAACAGTTGTATCTGACGCATGCGTACAGCCGCGCGATGTTCGGCAGCATGACCTACAACCCTGCCAGCAGGTTCCTATCCGAGATCCCTGCGGAACTGTGCGAGGACGCAAGCGTCGGCCAGTCGAGGGCGAGTGCGCGCGCTTCGGACACCGGACGCCGCTTCCAGAACACGACGCCCACGGGCAGGCCCGCGCACACGCCGGTCAGTGTCCAGATCGGCGACGAGGTCAGACACGAACGCTTCGGGCAAGGTGTCGTCCTAGAGATCCGCGGTGTCGGCGGCGACCAGCAAGCCACCATCCACTTCGCAGAGAGCGGCACCAAACGCCTGCTGCTGGCCTACGCTCCGCTGACGAAGGCGTAGCGGCAAGGATATGCGCCAGCCCTTTGCCTCGACTAGAAACATGCGCCATGCCAAAGTCTTCGAAACGCCGCTCGAGTGGCTTGCAACAACTTCGATCTAAGGGCGCCCTTGGCGTGATCGCCGCGCTGATCGTCCTTGGTTTCGTGGGTTCGCTCATCGCCTTCAGCGACGGCGGCGATCCGACTGCCGGCCCCTCTTCCTCACCTGCCGGGAGTCCGAACCCAACCGCACCTCCGGAACCGAATCCTGACGCGGAAGGCGGCAACGCTTGCGACCCAGACGCGAAGGACGGCGACATCCTGGTCGACTTCGATTCGACCGACGGCTTCGAGATCGTCGCCGGGGATCCCGAGATCCAAGCGAGGACCGTGGATGTTGCCCAAGGGGATGGTGCCCTAACCCTGGAGAACCAGCAGAACCAGGAAGACGGCTGGGTCGAGTATCGATTCTCGAGTCCCCAGGATCTGTCGAACGCTAAACGGCTGAACATCTATCTCTCGCACAACGGCAACATCGCTTCTCTGGCTCGTCGTTGGAGGATCCGCTTGTTCAGCGGACCGGAGGCCTTCTTCGAGCGCGCCGTCCCCGGACCCGAGTTGGGTTCGGCTGCGATCCAGTGGTGCCATGAATCCACGGAACCCGGGCTTTGGTCAGGTACCGAAGATGCCGATTGGTCCAAAGTGATTGCTTTACAGATCATGGTTCCGGGCTACGCTGGCTCCGGTGCAAAGAACGCCGTTTCCTACGACGCTTTCAGCGTCGTCAGGTAGCGCCCTGAGACCAACAAGTGACTGACCCGCGGACCGATCGAGAGCTCGTCCTGGCCTATCAGGCCGGGGATCCTCGGGCTTTCGAGGAGATCGATCGCCGCTTCCGCCCCCTGGTAACCCACATCTGCAAGCGCATCCTGGGTCGTGGACCAGATATCGAGGACGCGGTCCAGGAGGTGATGCTGCGCGTGGTTCGCGGGCTCCCGGTGTTCAACGGCCAGTACCAGCTGAAGGGCTGGATCACGACGATCGCGTCCAACCACTGCCTGGATGTCCTCCGGAAGCGGAGCCGTCGTGCTCACATCGAGATGGTTCCTCTCGACGACATGCCGTCGATCCCCGCAGACGAGCAACCCACCCCTCTGGACATCATCAGCATCGCTGAGGAAGGCCAGGATCTGCGGGCGGCGCTAGAGGAGATCCCTTCGACTCACGCGGAAGCCCTGAAGATGCGGGCGGTCCTTGGCTCATCTCATGCCGAGATCGCCGAGCGGATGGGTATCACGCCGAAGAAGGCGAAGGCGCTACTCCACAGGGCTCGTTCATCGCTGAAGACGGTCTGGCTCACCAAACTGGGCCTGGCTCTCACCTTCCTGCGGAAGCTGGTGGTCCGTACCCCTGACCATGTCGAGCGGGTCGCGTCATCCGCCGGCTCGTCCGCGATCGGTGCTGCGATGCCCACCGTGGTCAGCGTGGCCTCCGACCCGGGGACCACCCAGGTGATATCCGAGCGGATCGTCGCTGGGGTGGCGGCGGTTGCAGTCGCCATCGGCGGCACCAGCGCGGTCGTCACTACGACTACCCCGAAGCGGCCAGAAGCCCGCCCTCTTGTCGCAGAGGCAAGTACTACACCTAGCCCCGACCCGGGGCCAACCGGAACTCCGGAACCCGTGGCGCCGCCTCCCACCTTGGAGTCCAGCCCGTCGGGATCCTCTGGAGCCGACCCTCAGGAAACCGGGCCTGAGGCGTCTTCCGAGCCATCGACGGCGCCACCTCCAAGCGGCGAGGCACCGCGAACCTCGCCCTCGCAAGAGCCATCCAAGACCGGACCGACCAGGGAATCTTCCCCGACCGCACCAGAGCCGTCCCCCAGTTCATCGACGAAGGCCTCGCCAACTGCCAGTCCAGAGCCTCGCCCCGCCCCGCCCCTCACCGGCTCCTTCATGACTTCGACCACCAGCGATGAACGCTGCGGCTGTTCGGGTGGATTCGCCGATCGAGGAGGGTCATCTCGAGGCCATGTTGACGAAGGGCTCGATTTCAGGAAGATGATGGAAGGTGGCGCTCAGAGTTCCTCCGGCGTCTCCTGGAGCGCATATGTGGACATATCCGGCTATCTGAGCGGCTCCAAGGGCACGCTGACAAGCAAGTTCTGGTTGGGGAACGGCTCCCAGGGTGCCGACTATCAGGCTTCCGGAACCTTGATCAGGCGCGAGGGCTCGAAGGGGAGCCTGTCCACGATCTTCCGCGGAAGTTATAGAGAGATCGGCGACTCTGGCTATCACCCGATCCCCGCCGACGGCGTGTTCGAGGTTGAGCTGTTCTGGTGGGAGGACGGCCGGACTCCCCACCACATAGAGATCAGGCTCTCCTAGACCATCTGGGCCAGGGGGCTCAAGAGAAGTTCCCTTTCTGCCGAATATCCCCGGATACTTGAAGTTGCCGGATGGGTAGTTTAGCCTCGCCACGCTTGAGAAGGTCAGAGCCGCAGAGACAACCTTGCGTTGTCGGCTGCGTTTCCTATCAGTTGAAGGATGCGTAACCGGGGGGTTCCGATGCAGACGACTCGCAGAGTCGCCGGTGTCTGTGCCCTCAAGTCAACAGAGAACGGATGGTTCGGGAAGCACCCGGGCCGGAAGGGAGAATGAAGATGAGCGATCAGATCGCTCGGAGCGTGAAGTCTCGCCGAGCAAAGGCGAGGATCACCCTCCTCCTAGGGGGAGCGTTCAGCGTGGGAATGCTGTTCGCTGCTTCACCGGCCCACGCGGCAGCACCTGGATGTACCTATGACGGCGGTACCGGGGTCGTGACGGTGACTCAGCCTACCGCCACAGCCGCCGACACCTTCCACGTCCGTGTGAAGGCCTCTACCAACGAGATCGAGGCGTGGGACACCGCGCTGGAGATTACCGACTGTGGTTTGTCGACCCTCGCGAACACCTCAGAGATTCAGTTCGTGGGCGAGGCTGGTCAGGTCGACAACGTCGGCATCGACATCTCGAACGGCTCATTCGGCAACATCACTTTCACCTTCGGGTCTGGGCTGGTAGCAGCGAATGCTGACACCTTCACTTTCGTCGGCTCAGCTAACGCCGATACCGTGAAGCTCGCGGCCGGTGGATTCGATCACGACGGCGACGGTGACAACGAAGGCGCCCTTTCGACGGCGAACTTCACGAGTTTCACCTTCAACCTAGGCGCCGGCAATGACACCCTCTCGGGTACGGGCACAACGGAGACCCCGAACGCCTTTGGCGCCGCGATCACCGTTAACGGTGGCGCCGACAACGACACCATCGTCGGCGGAACGGGTGCGCTGACCGGTAACGGCGATGCTGGCAACGACACCATCACCGGTGGCGCTGCAGCTGACACCCTGAGCGGTGGCGACGGAACCGACACCCTCAACGGTGCGGCCGGCAACGACACCCTGAACGGTGGCAACCAGAACGACACCTTGAACGGTGACGCTGGCGACGACACCCTGAACGGTGACGCTAACGACGACACCCTGAACGGTGGCGACGGAGTCGACACCTTGAACGGTGGCGCCGACAAGGACACCTTGAACGGTGGCGCAGGCAACGACGACCTGAATGGTGACGCGGGTGACGACACGCTCGTCGAGGACGCCTCGATCGGTAACGACGACTTCGACGGTGGCCCAGGAACAGACACCGTCGACCTGACGGCGATCACCAACGAGACACTCGTCGACCTCGACAACACAGCCGACGACGGTCGTCTGGGCGAGACGGACAACGTTCGCGACACCAGCGAGGTCTTCAAGTTCGGTTCCGGCAAGAACACGGTGACCGGTTCCGCGAACGGCGAGACCATCCTCGGTGGTGGTGGCGACGACATCATCAAGGGAGGCGCCGGCAACGACCTGCTCCTCGGTGAGGCTGGAGCTGACAACCTCGATGGTGAGGCCGGCCAGGATGCCGTCCACGGTGGCGACGACAACGACACCGTCACCGGCGGTGCCGACAATGACAATGCCGACATCGTCTTCATGGCCGTTACCTACAACGGCGTTAATGGCGGCAACGGCAACGACACAGTGCTCGGTGGCGCCGGCGATGACAACCTGAACGGCGGCAACGGCGACGACAAGTTGAACGGTGAGGCCGGCAACGACACCTATGTCTCGGCCGGTGGCGATGGTGCCGACACCTACGGCGACACCTCGATCACGACGCCTGCTGGAACCGCAGACGCCGGAACCGACACAGTCAGTTACGCAACGAACACCTCCGGCGTGACCGCCACCATCGGCGGATCCGGTCCTGACGGCGACACGATCGTCAGCCCGGGTATCGAGAACCTGACCGGTGGAACGGGTGCTGACAACCTGACCGGGGATGGCCTCGCGAACACCCTGACCGGTAACGACGGAGCCGACCAACTGAACGGGGCGGCCGGCAACGACACCTTGAACGGCAACGACAAGAACGACACCTTGAACGGTGGCGACGGGGACGACACCTTGAACGGTGATGCCAACGACGACACCCTTAACGGGGATGCCGGAGTCGACACGCTGAACGGTGGCACGGGTAAGGACACCCTCACGGGTGGTGCTGGTGTCGATGATCTGAATGGCGACGCCGACGACGACACCCTGGTTGGTGGAGTCAACGAATCCCAGGACGACTTCGACGGAGGAGCTGGCACGGACACCGTGGACCTCTCGTCAAGCACTTCTGGTTTGACAGTTACAGAGGACAACGCTGCCAACGACGGACCGACCGGCGCCTCGGGCACCGCGAATGTCCGTGACACGAACGAGATATTCAAGCTCGGATCGGGCAACGATGTCTTCACCTGTACGGGCGCGGCATGCACCATCTTCCCGGGTCTGGGCGACGACAACCTGACAGGTGTCGCCGGATCGACCTTGGACTTCGGCAATGTTCCGGGCCCGATCGTGTGGACGCTGGAGCAGACGACCGCCCAGTCCTCCGGTGCGGGCTCGAAGACGGCTGACGCCAACTTCGACAACCTGAACGGAAGCCCTGGCAACGACACCATCACCGACAGTGCGAGCGCGAACATCGTGAACCTCGCTGGCGGGGATGACACCTTCATCCAGGCCGGACCGGTGATGGGTAACTCAGGCACCGACCAGGTGACGGGTGGGGATGGCACGGACACGGTCAGTTACGCGAGCCGTGACAACACCCAAGAGATCGTCATCCACCTCGACTGCGGTCAGACATTCCCGACCGCGTGCGCGACCAACCAGTCTGGTCAGGACACGAACAAGGATGGCGACGCCGACGACGGTGGCGACGAGATGGACGATCTGTACAAGTTCGAATCCGCTGTCGGTGGTGGAGCCAAGACGACGGTCAACCTGACCGCTGGCGACGACACCTTCGTTGGAACACCTGGTGACGATGTCGTGAACGGCCAGGCCGGTAACGACACGATCATGGGCATGGGTGGTAACGACACCCTGACGGGCGGTACTGGTACCGACACCCTGATCGGTGGTCCGGGTGCCGACACCCTGAACGGCAACGGTGACGGTCAGGTCGACCAGTTGCTCGGTGGTGCCGGTGACGATGTTCTGAACGGCGACACGGTTGACTTCGCGAACTTCTCGGATGCTCCGAACGCCGTGATCGTCAACCTCGGAACGGGTGTTGCTACCGGCGACGGTACCGACACGATCAACGGTCCCGACAATGCCACGGGTTCGGCCTTCGGCGACCAGTTGGTCGGCGACGCAGCCGGGAACATCCTGAACGGTGGAGACGGAGCTGACACCGTCGTCGGTGGGTCCGGAAACGACCTGCTGAACGGTGGTAATGGCAACGACACCGTGTCGGGTGGCATCGGGGATGACACCATGAACGGTGGAGACGGCAATGACATCATCCAAGGGGATGTTGGTAACGACATCCTGAACGGTGATGGCGGCGCCGACCGTCTGTTCGGTGGCCCGAACGATGACATCATCGACGGTGGCGCGAACACCGACCCGGTTCAGCACAACCAGCAGTGGATCCTTGGTGACACGGTTGACTACTCGACCGACTTCGTCACCGACGACGGGATCACTGTCCACATGCCGCAGCCCATCCGGATGATCTCGGGCTCAGCAGGTGGAACCGGTATCGGGTCAGATGTCCTGCTCAATGTCGAGAATGTCATCGGAACCAACGGAGACGACCGCATCGTCGGTGCTGGACTCAACAACGGCATCAGCGGTCTCGGCGGAGACGATGTCATCTACGGTAACTCCGGTAACGATGTACTGAGCGGTGGAACCGGAAACGACCGAGTATTCGGTGGTAACGGCTACGACCTCGTCGAGGGTGATGACGGGAACGACATCCTCGGTGGTGGCTTCGGCGCCGGTGACCGTGTCCTCGGTGGTAACGGCAACGACAAGATCAACAACAAGGACGGGAACAAGGACATCAGCAACGGTGGGCCTGGTACCGACGACTGCTCGAACGCAGACTCCGTCGATATCAAGCGCAGCTGCGGCTGATCCAAGTTCCGATCGAACACGAAGGAGGGCCCCCCACGGGGGCCCTCCTCGCATGTCGTGTTAACTCTGATCTCCCTCGGATAGGGAGGGAGCAGCCGGGTCAGGCTTAGTTCATGTGGTCTCCTCAGAGACCTTCGCGCGGAATGCGCTCAGGCTTCGAGCGCGCACTGCCTCGTTAGGCTTCGAGCGCGCGCACGCCGTCTGTAGGCAGCGCGCCTGAGGGCAGGTCTGCCAGACGTTCGGCGACCCGCCTGGTGACGCTCTTGCTGACGAGCAGGCTCTGGTGGCCTAGATCCTTGACCAGCAGGTTGGTGGCGTCCAGGCCCTTCAGGGTCAGTTTCGCGTTGCTGGCCGGCAGGATCATGCCATCCAGGTTCGAGTAGAAGGCGGTGAACCTGGTCGTGATAGGCGCGCGCACTCGCTTGTTCAGAAGCTTGATCAGCGGAGCTCCGGGCCTGATCTGCCTAGCTGCCCTTCCACGGCCGATGTAGGCCGCGTAGGTGCCTTGATGAGGCGTTCCCAGTGTCACCAGATGGGCGACCTTGTCAGAGCCTCCGAGCATCTGGATGTAATACCTGGCGACCAGGCCGCCTAGCGAATGGCCGACCAGATGGACCTGATGGGCCTCGCAGGCACCCAGAACCTCTTCGACATGCTCGGCCAACTGTTGGGCCAGCTCTGGCACGCCGTGCAGGAACGGGTTGTAGTTGAGGGTATCCACGGTCCGAAAGCCGGTCCGGCGCAGCGCTCGGCGCATGACGACGAAGGCGCTGCGGTTATGGAAATACCCATGCAGCAAGATCACCGGCGTCGAGGCGGCCTCTGGATCGAGATACTGCAGCGCCGTGCCAGGGCTGTAGCGCTCGCTCAGCCGGAAGGCGTCCTCGACCTTGAGTGTGTCGCGAACGACCCCGACAGGCATGAGAGCCAGGTTGATCCCAGTCATCAGGGATTCCCGGGCGATGGCCGGATAGGTCCCGGGGCGTCTGATGGTGCGGCCGGCGCTGCGTGCGGCAGCAGAAGCCTGCCGGATCGAACGGGCAGCGAGCCCCGATGTGTCCCCCATCGCGCTCGTCAGCCTACCTGTGCGATGTGGGCAGAAGGGTCAGGTGCGGTGGCCCCTTGTGGCCAAGTTCGCTCCCGTCAGCGGCCGGCGGTGAGCAGGAACCAGACGCCTGTGACCAGGATGATCGCAGCGATCAGGACCGGCGCCACGATCCAAGCAATACCCATGTTCCCTCGAGGGACGATCTTGCGTGCCGGACGGACGCGCTTCTTCTTGCGCGCCGGCGGCTGGCCCATGGGCGAGGGTTGACTGGTGTACGGCGGATCCTGCCCGGACGGCGGCTGGGATGCGGGCGGGGGGTTGGTCACGGCACTTCAGTCTAAGTGGCGACTCACGGCTTGCCAGAAGCCGATCAGCAGACCTCGCCGAGGGCGGCGGACACCCACTCGAAAGCTTCATCGTCTGGCACCACCTGGTCTGCCAGACCGAGGGCTTGCAGAGCGCTAGGCCCGCACCTCAGGTCTCGAGCAACTGCCGGCAGATCATCGCGCCGCAGGATGGCCGCGGCTCCCTCTGGAGCGATGACACTGAAGGAAGCTCCCTCGCAGATACCCAGCCGGTCCGCGCCCGCGCACAGAGCCAGCGCACCGCCAGAGCCGCCCTCGCCGTAGACCAGCGCAACGGTTGGCGTGGCAGCAGTCACGGCCGCATGCATGGTGCGGCTGATCTCTCTCGCGATGCCTGAGGCTTCGCTGGCAGCCGAAGGGTCCGCGCCCACCATATCCACCAGCGCCACTAGGGGCAGGCCGTCGTGTTCGGCTTGGGTGATCCGTGCGCGCGCCTCGCGGAAGTCTTCGACGGTCGGTGTCTTCGGCGAGTCCACGACGATGCACCGCCGGCCACCGATCGTGGCAGGGCCAGGTTCCGGGAACGCGGCGCGGATCCGGTCGGTGCGCGAGGCGTCGCGCGCGCTCTGGACGGCGGCCCAGGCGGCGTCCTCGTCGGGAAACTTCGGAACCCTCCCGAAGGCGCCGCGCCAACGAGCTCTGTGGAAAGAAGCCTGGGCAGCAGGCTGTGGTGGAGAGGTCGCGGCAGCGGCGGCTGGCTGTGGCGGGGGAGTAACAGCAGCGGGGGGTCGCGGCGTGGCTTCATGCAGGGCGGCTGCGACGGTCGCCTTCAACTCGGGGGACGCGACGACACCATGAACGAGCCCGTGCCCCAAAGCGTTGTCGGCGGTATGGGACCCTTCGGGTAGAGGCTGCCCGGTGAAAGCCTCGGCCACCCTCGGCCCGGCGAAACCGATCGTCGCGCCCTCGATCGCGATCAGGCGATCGGCCGCATTCCCGTACGAGGCGAACACTCCGCCGGTGGTCGGATGCCGCAGCACCGCCACCATCTTCAGCCCGCAAGCTCGATGCGCGGCCCGCGCCTGCAGCGTCGCCGGCATCTGCGAGAGCGCGACCATCCCCTCTTGCATCCGCGCTCCGCCGCTTGCGGTCATCGCCACGACAGGCAGCCGGTGTTGCGTGGCCAGTTCGAAGGCGCGGCAGACGCGCTCGCCATGAGCGGCGCCCATCGAGCCACCTAGGAAGCCGAAAACGCTCGACAGTGCGAGGATCGGCTGCCCATCGATCGAGCCACGAGCGACCAGCATCGACTCGGCCTCGCCGGTCTTCGCCTTGGCCGCTTCGAGCGCCTGCCGATAGCCGGGGAACCCCAGCGGATCGCCTCCGACCACATCGTCGAACAGCGACTCCCATCCGGGATCCAGCACGAGGTCGAACCACTCGCGTCCATCCATCGCTCGCATCGTATCGAGCCGAGGAGGCTCGCCCGGCGGCGTATGCTCGTCGCCGTGTCAGACTCTTCCGCAGCTGTCCTCGCAGAAGGAATACGAAAGTCGTTCGGTTCGGTTCATGCACTGGAAGGCGTCGACCTGAAGGTTCCAGCGGGCACCGTCCTGGGGCTGCTGGGACCCAACGGAGCGGGCAAGACGACAGCCGTCCGGATCCTCGCAACGCTCCTGCGACCAGACGCCGGCAGAGCGCTCGTTGGCGGCATCGATGTCGCCAAACAGCCGCGCGAGGTTCGCCGCATCATCGGACTCGCCGGCCAATACGCTGCCGTCGACGAGATCCTGACCGGCCGCGAGAACCTCGAGATGGTTGGTCGGCTGTATCACCTGCCGCGAGCGCAGGCCCAGACGCGGGCGCAGGAGTTGCTCGAACGGTTCGATCTGATCGAAGCGGGAGACCGGCTGACGCGCACCTACTCGGGGGGTATGAGGAGACGGCTGGATCTGGCCGCGAGCCTCGTAGGTCGGCCGCGGATCCTGTTCTTGGACGAACCAACCACCGGGCTGGACCCTCGGAGCCGGCTGGATCTGTGGTCGGTCATCCGAGATCTGGTTTCGGATGGAACGACCCTGCTGCTGACGACCCAATACCTCGAGGAAGCCGATGTGTTGGCCGACCGGATCGCTGTGATCGATCAAGGCAGGGTGATCGAGGAAGGCACTTCCGACGAGCTGAAGTCACGCATCGGCGGGCAATTCGTGGATGTTCGCGTCGCCGACCCCCAGAGGACCACCGATGCTGCGACTGCTCTGGGATTCGAGGACATGACCATCGATGCCGAGACGGGGAAGATCACGGTACCGGTTGCGTCTGACGCCAACACCATGCTGACCGCGGCTGTTCGCCGACTGGACGACGCTTCCGTCGAGATCGCAGACCTAGCGTTACGCCGACCCACCTTGGATGATGTGTTCCTGTCACTGACCGGCCATGCGACCGAAGCCGAGCCTGCACCCAAGAAGCGTTTCGGAAGGAGGAGCCGATGAGCGTCGGCGAGGTGGCCTCGCAACAGATCGCTCCGCGCGAGGGGGGACTGGTGCGCGCGTTCGGTGATGCGATGATCGTCACCCGCCGCAACATGCTGCGCTATCCGCGCATCCCGCAGTTGATCGTGTTCTCGACCATCCAGCCCGTCATGTTCGTGCTGCTGTTCACCTTCGTGTTCGGCGGCGCGATCGAAGGCACCGGAACCCAGAACTATGTGGATTTCCTGCTGCCAGGGATCTTCATGCAGAACGCCCTGTTCGGTTCGACGCAGACCGGGATCGCGATCGCGGTCGATCTGCAGTCGGGGATCATCGACCGGTTCCGCTCGCTGCCGATGGCGCGTTCGGCGGTGCTCGCCGGACGCACCTTCGCGGATGCTCTGCGCGTCGCGTTCGTGATCCTGCTGATGCTGCTGGTAGGTGTCTTGGTCGGGTTCCGCTTCCATGCCGGACCTCTAGCAGCCATCGCCGCGATCTCGTTGGCGATCCTCGTGGCATACGCCGTCTCTTGGATCTCTACGATCGTCGGCTTGAAGGTCCGAGAACCCGAATCGGTTCAAGCGGCAGGCTTCGTTTGGGTGTTCCCGCTGGTGTTCGCATCGAGCGCTTTCGTGCCCACCCAGACCATGCCCGGCTGGCTTCAGGCCTTCGCCGAGGTCAGTCCGGTCACTCGATTCGTGGATGCGATCCGAGTCCTCGTCTTGTGAGGCCCGACGACCCAGAAGGTGCTGTGGGCGCTCGGTTGGGTCGCGCTGATCCTGATCGTCAGCGTCCCCACCGCGGTCGCTGCCTACCGTCGCACCTGACGGTTCGGGAACGGCGGTCCTGCGGCGCGTTTCAGGACAGCGGTCCTGCGGCGCGTTTCGGGACAGCGGTACTGTGGCTGGGGCCGATATGCCCGCTCTGACCTGCCCGGCTAGCATCGCCAACCATGCCATCTGGACGCATCCGCGTCGTGGTCGCCAAGCCTGGACTCGACGGGCATGACCGCGGCGCCAAGGTCGTTGCGCGCGCACTCCGCGACGCCGGGATGGAAGTCATCTACACCGGCCTCCACCAGACACCCGAGATGATCGTCGAGGCCGCCATCCAAGAGGACGCCGACGCCGTCGGGCTCTCGATCCATTCGGGCGCGCACATGACACTGTTCCCGAAGGTCGTCGAGGGCCTGAAAGCCAAGGGCGCGGACGACATCGTCGTGTTCGGCGGCGGGATCATCCCCGAGGAAGATGTGCCGCTTCTCAAAGACAAGGGGGTCGCCGAGGTGTTCACCCCCGGCACCCCGACGGGCGAGATCGTCGAGTGGATCCGCGCCCATGTAGAAGCGGACTGACGCGGCCCATGGATGCCAACGCACGCGACCCCATGGACAGCAACTGAGCCGGGCAACCCCTGGAGCAAGGAGCGCTAAGAAGTGGACCTGTTGGAACATCAAGGAAAGAAGATCTTCGCCAAGTACGGCGTTCCCGTGCCCGAAGGCAAGGCCACCAAGAGCGTCGCGTCGGCCGAGAAGGCAGCAGACAAACTCGGTCTGCCGGTCGTGGTCAAAGCCCAGGTCCGGGTCGGAGGACGCGGAAAGGCTGGAGGCGTCAAACTCGCGAAGACAGCCGCCGAAGTGACCCAGTACGCCGACGACATCCTGGGGATGGACATCAAGGGCCACAAGGTCCGCGAACTCTTGATCGAGAAGGCCGGCGACATCCGCGAGGAGTACTACCTGTCCTTCATGCTCGATCGTGGCGCGAAGAAGTACCTCGGGATGTGTTCGGTCAAGGGCGGCATGGACATCGAGGCTGTCGCCGAAGAGCAGCCCGAGTTCCTCGCGAAGGTCCACATCGATCCGCTGATCGGGTTGCAGCCGTCGCATGTGCGCGCGCTGCTGTTCGGAGGACAGATCCCGTCCGCCAACCACAAGGCGGTCGGCGCGCTGATCTCGAAACTGTACGAGTGCTTCTTGGAGACAGACGCTGATCTGGTCGAGGTCAATCCGCTGGTGATCATGGCGGACGGATCGGCGGTCGCGTTGGACGCGAAGGTTACGCTGGATGAGAACGCGTCGTTCCGTCAAGAGTGGATCGACAAGTTCAAGGATCTGCGTGCGTTGCCCAAGCAGGAACGCAAAGCCAAGGAAGCTGGGCTCGGCAATTTCGTGTCGCTTGACGGCAAGGTTGGGATCATCGGCAACGGAGCCGGCCTGACCATGTCGACCCTCGATGTGGTGGCCGAGGCGGGAGGAACTCCCGCGAACTTCCTAGACATCGGAGGCGGCGCCAACGCAGAGGTCATGGCGAACGCCCTCGAGGTCATCCTTGGAGAGCGGCGCGTCAAGTCGATCATGGTGAACATCTTCGGCGGGATCACGCGCTGCGATGAGGTCGCAAAGGGCGTACTCGGCGCGATCGACAAGCTCGGTGATCTTCGAGTGCCGGTCGTGGTTCGCTTGGACGGCACCAATGCGGATGAGGGTCGCAAGATCCTGCGCGAAGCCGGCCATCCGAAGGTCGTTCCAGCACAGACCATGCTCGAAGCAGCAGAGCGAGCCGTCGCACTCGCAGGAGGCAAGAAGAAGTGAGCATCTTCCTCGACGAGAACACCCGCGTACTGGTCCAAGGGGTCACCGGCTCTGAAGGGACCTTCCACTCGACGCGCAACCTGAACTACGGCACCAAGATCGTCGCCGGCGTGACACCAGGCAAGGGCGGCCAGACCGCGCTCGACGGGAAGGTTCCCGTCTTCGATACCGTTCGTGCTGCTGCCGAAGCAGAGGGCGCGACCGCGTCGCTGATCTTCGTGCCGGCTCGATTCGCAGCCGATGCGATCATCGAAGCTGTTGACGCGGGGCTCGAACTGATCGTGTGCATCACCGAAGGCATCCCCGCACGCGACATGGCGCGCGTCTATCCGTATGTGCGCGCGTCTGGCGCTCGGTTGATCGGACCCAACTGTCCGGGCCTCATATCGCCGGGCAAAGCCAACCTTGGGATCATCCCCGGAGAGATCACCGGTCGTGGACCCGTCGGGCTGGTGTCTAGATCGGGAACGCTGACCTATCAGGTGATGTACGAGATGTGGAATGCAGGCGTCGGACAGACCACCTGCGTCGGCATCGGCGGTGACCCGATCGTTGGCACCAACTTCATCGACACGCTCGCAGCCTTCCAGGCCGATCCCGAGACCGAAGCGATCGTCATGATCGGCGAGATCGGCGGCGACGAAGAGGAGCGAGCAGCCGAGTTCATCAAGGCCGAGGTCACCAAGCCAGTGACCGCCTATATCGCTGGTTTCCAGGCGCCTCCCGGCAAGAAGATGGGTCACGCTGGAGCGATCGTCAGCGGCTCGAAGGGCACCGCACAGGCCAAGAAGGAAGCGTTAGAGGCCAACGGGATCCGCGTCGGCGTCAACCCGACCGAGGCCGCCGAACTGACGGTGAAGTCGCTCAGTTAGTCGCGTTCACTGCCAGCCGCGGAGGCGTTCGCGGCGGCGAGCGAAACCGGCGACGGTCAGCACACCGGCGTCGGCAACGCCGACCCAATATCCGATCCATGCGTTCTCGACGGTCCGATTGAGGACGCTTAGAGCAACCAGGGCTGCCAGGCCCAGCAGGATGTAGATGGCGCCGTCCTTGCGTGGGGCGGGCCGAGGCCAGATCCAGGCGCGGAACAGCACGATCAGGCCAGCGGCGGCCAGGACGACGAAGGTGGTCACCCCGCCGAATGTGAGGCCGGCGTTGTATCGGACGGTTCCGCGCTCGGTTGCGGCTTGGAACCACCACGGGATCAGGCCGTTCAGCACTCCGAGCCACGCCGCTAGCGCGACGATCCGTTCACTCGGGCTGAGCGTGCTCGGATCGATGTCGCGGCCTCGAGGCATGCGGCAAGCGTACCGTTCAGACGGGGGCGGGCGACCGAGGAGGTCGCGATCCCGTAAGCACGGCTGCAGGACCGTTTAGACGGTGGCTAGCGACATCGGCGAGCCGCCGGGAAGCGTCCCGAGGATCCGCAGGACCGCTCGACCCGCGGGGTCGCGGAGAACCTGCACGACCGGGTCCAACGGTCCGGCGGTCGCGGTGGCGGTTCCGCGGGTCGGGAAGTCGCTGACGATCACACGGTTCCCCGCACCCCAAGGCGTCGTTCCGCCATCGTCGAACGCGAACCGCGTCGAGTAGGCGAGGTTGCCTGCCGCTGCGGTCAGCTGCTGGTCTCGCGCTACCGAGTAGCCGAAGAAGCGTCCGTTCACGACCAGATCCGGCGACAGTTCCGCGAGCAGTTGGCCTCTCGAACGAGCCTGCTGCCAGGCCTGGCAGGTCGGCTCTTGGCTGGTGCACGCGAGGCTCGTCGAGCCACCCTTGGCGTCGATCAGCCCGACCCCGGCGATCTTCTCGTGCGCGCGCGCATCGGTCCCCCAGCGCCGCACATCAGCCAGAGAAGCAGGCCCACCGATCGGCGAACGCACGCGGTTAGCCGAAGCCTTGTCGCGGGTCGTGTTGCGAGGAACATGCGTCGCGACGACAACGCTCTCGCGCTGAGTCTTCAGATCCGAGAAGCTCGAACCGCTGAAGGATGCGCGCATGCGGTTCCGCGCCGGATCGATCAGAGATCCAAGACCTCGGTCGAGCATCGGGAAGGTGCGTGTCAGTGTCCCGTTTGGGTCTCCCCAGGCTTGCTTGGCGAAGGTGGAGACTCGCAACGCCACATCGCACAGGGCAACCTGCGCCGAACGGCCAGGGTTGGTTGGGAAGATCATCAGGCTCAGCCGAGCGGTCGGCTGGTTGGCGCTCATGATCGACCACTCGTCCTCGTAGATGCCCTTCGGCGCAGCCGGGGTGCCGCCGGGAACCTCGATCCCGGAACCGGCCACAGCGAAGATCGAGTGGCTGGCATCGGCGTTGCGATCCGGTCCAGCATCGAAGCGTGCGGCAACCACGGCGCCCTCAGCCTCGTACGCCATCGTCAGCGTCGCGGTCGTGTAGGTGTTCAGGTATGGCAGAGGAACCTGTGTGGTCAATACCAGCGATGGAAGCTTGTCGGTCATGACGCCACTTGCTCCACCGAAACGAGCGGTCATGTCCGAAGGATGCCCGCCGGGGAAGGCGCTGCGTTCGCTTGGCGCCAAGCAGCTGGGCGAACCCGGATCCACCTTCCACGCAGTGCCAGGCAGAGAAGGCGCAGAGCCTCCCAAGGGCACGATCTGATCAGAGCCGCATTCCTCGGCGCGCTCGAGCAGTTTGGTCATCGACAGCAGACTGCCGTCAGCGCTCAACGCGACCGAACACGCTTCCCACTCGGCGCGCTCGAACAGGTGCACAGCACGCGTCACGACCGCAGAAGGAACGGCGTAGGCGACCTCGTCGCAGTAGATGCCGAAGCGGACCTTGGTCTGCGGATTCGAAGCTTCACAGAAGCCGGTCCTCTCGTCGACCTTGTTCGTCAGCGGATCGCGTGTCAGGCACGGTGCGGCCGCTCCCGTCGAACAGGGCGCGTTGCCGGCGATGAGGATGTTGTGTGCGGGACTCGAGAATCCGTCCGGTCCGAACGAACCGAGTCCGATCCCTAGCGATTCGAGTGTGCCGCCCTCTTGTTTGGCTTCGACACGCTGGTCGCTCAGCAGATGGAAGCGGTAGAAGCCCGGCGGCACGGCAGGTATGCGGCCACGGCCGTGCTCGCCGGGCGCGAGTCCTGGATCGGCGAAGGTGTTCTTCGCGCGTCCGGTTCGCAAGATGATGTTGTGGGCTGGGTCGCCGCCCATGCGCCGCTCGATCGGTCCAGACAGACTCTTGAAGGCCTCTCCGACCAAACCGATCCCAGCGGGAAGACCAGCCATCAAGATGACGCTCGCATCCTCGACGCGTTCGCCTTCGAGGCCGTCGGCCATCAGTTCGTTGTAGGCATAGTCGGCGTGGAAATCGAAGGGGAGGGTCTGCACGAACGCGGCCGGAACAGCGACGGTCGGACCGTCAGCTTTCAACTTCAGGACGCCGTGATAGAGACCTCCGGCGCGCATGGCAGCAGGTGCAGTGAGCCGGACGGCCTGGTCAGCTGGGAGGGAGGGATCAACCGATGGGGTGGTCGACGCTGACACGATGCCGTCCGGCGCATCTGCGCTGACCGCTCGACCCGAGGGGTCAGGGGCGAGTCGATCGGTCAGGAGGGCTTTGAAGGTGGCGGGCTTTGCTGAACGCTTCCAGATCGGAACCGCGATCTGTCGGGCGGCGCCCGAAGGCGCGACCTCTCCCAGGACGGCTCGCGACAAGGCGACCGGCAGCTTGGCAGGATCGAACCCGGCTAGTCCTGTAAGCACGCCGGTTCCTTGCTCTAGCAGCGTGGCGGTGCGATCGTTCGCGGGAAGCGGCTTGGTTCCATTCGGGGCAGGCACCGAGGGAGCAGCCTTGGATGCGAGGGCCGGGGTCGAAGACGCGGCGGACCAAGCGATACCCCGCAGGATCTCGTCGTCCGCGGAACTCCTGTTGTCCGCGAAGTTCGGCGTACCACGGTTCACCGAGGCAGCCAGGTTCGTGGCGACGACCGCAGCCGCGACCATGCTCGAGGCCTGAAGCACACACCGGTAAGCGCCGGTGGGACTCGGACAGGTTGATGGCGTGACCCCCGGTTGTGCCCACGCGATCAAGCTCCCCGGTGTTCGGGTCGAGTCGTCTGGCCAGGCGAGGCCGGATGAGGCTGGCAGCATCCCGACGACATCGCCGGGCGCCAACAGGTCGGGCTTGGCGTCCAGAGACAGCGTCGGTCCGCGACCCGAGGTCGGGGAGACGCGCCATCTGCCAAGTGTCGCGTTCGGAGCGTCGGTATAGGCCGCTCCGACGGTGATCACCTCGGGCAGTGCCGCGACGCCATAGATGGTCTGATGCGGCAACTCGATGATCGAGCCGTCAGAAGCTTTGCGAGTGAAGTCGCCCGTGGGAGCAACCACAGCCACTCCGGCATCGGTCAGGGCGCGGATCGCGGCGGTGACCCGGTCCCAAGCCTTCGCTCGGGACACATAGCGTTCAACCACGTCGCGTTGCCGGTCGTTCAAACCGTCGAAGACCTCGTCGCGTAAGCCACGATCGGTTGGTATGCCGCGCGTCTGCACGGGTGCGCGCGCCGCCAACAGGGCCTCGGCCAACAGTCCGTCGCCCTTTCCGAACGCTCCATAATCGGCGTGACCGATCAGGTTGGCCATCGGGTCCAATGCACCGTTAGGAGGGAACGCCAACAAGATCGCGTCCTGCTGGTCTCGTTGCTGGTAGGCGCTTTCAAGGCCCGCCGCCAGGGACTCGAGATCGATCAGATGCCAGGCGCGATCAGCGCT
Source organism: Actinomycetota bacterium (assembly GCA_046565595.1). Classification (GTDB taxonomy): domain Bacteria; phylum Actinomycetota; class AC-67; order AC-67; family AC-67; genus JBKHYG01. Next base: position 29,017 of record JBKHYG010000020.1, read on the forward strand.
GCGGATCGCCTTGCTCGTTATGCGGGCGCCGGGGGAGAGCTGAAGGATGGTCGAGGCAGCCAGCGTCCCGTACCCATGCGGATCGACCAGATCGTTGCCGACACCAGAGACGACCGCGGCTACGGGGTTGGGGAACAGCCCCCTGGCGACGCCGGTACCAAGCACCAGGATCCGAGGGTTGGAAGGAGGGAGGAGATCGCGGAGTTCTGAGGTTCGGACGGCTCTAGAGGTGTCGCCGGAGCCGGTGAAGGTGACGGGGGTGGACAGGTCGTCGCTCGCACGCACCGTGGGTGGCTCGGCGGCTCCGGCCGCCGTCGGAACGACGGTCGCGAAGATGCTCGCGACTATCAGCAGGTTCGCTGCTTTCCCCATGTCCTCTCCCATCCGGCCAAGCGGCCGGGTCTACTTCCGGCCCCTCAGCCGGTTGGTCCTCACCAGCCAGAACGAGGCCCGGTTCGTGCGGTTCGTAGTCCCCTCGGGTGGTTGGGGTGATGCCAGCCGGGGACGAAAGGGAAGGGTCGGGCTATCGTGAGGGTGTGTTGCGCGTAGGGGTCCTGGTCTCGGGCTCGGGGACGCTGCTCCAGGCCATCCTGGACGCCTCCGGCACCGACTACGAGGTCGTCGTCGTCGTCAGCGACCGTCCGGGCGTCAAGGCCCTAGAGAGAGCCGAGTCTGCTGGCGTGCCGACGGTGGTGGTGGATTGGCCTGGCCCCGCGGAACGGGCCGATTTCAGCGCTCGGATCGCCAAGGCGCTGCTGGAACATTCCGTGGATCTGGTCGCCCAGGCGGGCTTCATGCGGATCCTGACCGCCGAGTATTTCGAGGCGTTGGCTCCCAGGCCGATCCTCAACTCGCATC
>JBKHYG010000021.1:0-71683 GCA_046565595.1 Actinomycetota bacterium
GTTCGAATCCGACCGTCCCGACGATGCCATCGAGTCGTGCCGGTGAACAGGTGAGCCAGGTCACGCCGAGCGACCGGATCCTTACGGTTCCGAACCTGCTCACCTTCCTGCGACTGTTGATCGTTCCAGTGTTCCTATGGACCGGCCTGGTACTAGAGGACATGCTCCTGACCACCGCGCTTGGAGTGGCATCCACCCTCACCGACCTGGCAGACGGATTCATCGCGAGACGCTGGGGCCAGATCACCAAACTCGGGATGCGGTTGGATCCGCTGAGCGACCGGCTCAGCCTGGCCGCGGCGATCGCCGTGATCCTCGTTCATTCGCTGGCGCCAGCCTTGCTGGTCCTAAGCGTCGTAGCTCGAGACATCCTGTTGGTAGCCATCGGCGTGCCGATCTTGAAGGCGACAGGCCGACCGATCCCCGAGGTGACCATCCTGGGCAAACGCTCGAGCTTCGGGGTCTCTCTTGGGATGGGCTTGTTCTTCTTCGCAGCCGCGATCGGTTCGATCGAGCAGCCGAGCGACCCGTGGAGATGGGCCGGCATAGCCGTGCTCGCGGTCTCGGTCCCCGCTTACCTCGTGTCCGGCGTCGACTATGTACGACGGGGACTGACAGGTTCGTCGGCCGGGCAGGCTGGGTAACCTGGGGGCGTGTCTGACGCCCAAGGAGCACCGATGAAAGCCGTCATCATGGCGGGTGGTGCTGGGAGCCGACTCCGACCGCTGACCAGCAACCAGCCCAAACCGATGGTCCCGTTGGCCAACCGGCCTCTGATGGAACACATCATCCAACTGCTTGCGCGCCACGGGATCACCGACATCGTCGTGACCGTCCAGTTCCTGGCCAGCATGGTCCGCCAGTACTTCGGCGAAGGCACCGAACTCGGTGTACGGCTGACCTACGCCAACGAGGACAGTCCGCTCGGTACCGCCGGGAGCGTAAAGAACGCCGAGGAAGCCCTGAAGGGAGCACCCTTCCTGGTGATCAGCGGAGACGCGCTCACCGACATCGACCTGCAGAAGGTCGTTGACTTCCATCACGACAACGGCGCTCTCGCGACCATCGTGCTCAGCCGTCAAGAGAACCCGCTCGAATACGGCATCGTCGTCACATCCGAAGATGGCCGCATCGAGAGGTTCCTAGAGAAGCCGGGCTGGGGCCAGGTCTTCACCGATACGGTAAACACCGGGATCTATGTCCTCGATCCGAGGATCTTCGAGGACATCCCCGCCGGGCAGCCCTTCGACTTCTCCAAGGACCTGTTCCCGATGCTGCTCGAGCGTGGCGAGCCTCTCTACGGGTTCGTGGCCGACGGCTACTGGTGCGATGTGGGAACGATCGATGCGTACCGGAAAGCACAGCAAGACGCCCTCGATGGCAAGGTCGAGATCGATCTCCCAGGCTTCGAGATCGCCGACGGCGTTCGGGTCGGAGATGGTGTTGACATCCATCCTTCAGCCAGCGTCGAAGGACCCGCACTCATCGGGGACCATGTTCGCATCGAAGCCGGAGCCAGGGTCCGCGAGTACTCGATCATCGGAGCCAATGTCGGCATCGGGCAACGGGCCCTGCTCCATCGCACCAGCATCTACGACAACGCGCATGTCGGTGCGAACGCGGTGATCCGTGGCGCGATCGTGGGTCGCGGCGGTGATGTGCGAGCGAACGCGGTGATCGAGGACGGCTGTGTCCTTGGCGACAGCGCCGTGATCGGCCGGGGCGCGACGCTCCAACCAGAGGTCAAGGTCTACCCCCACAAGCGTGTGGAAGCCGGTGCGAATGTCGCGCGCTCGATCATCTGGGAGTCCCTCGGCGCGCGCACGCTGTTCGGACGCCACGGGGTCAGCGGTCTGGTCAATGTGGACCTAGGGCCAGATACCGCGGTCCGTCTCGGAGCCGCCTTCGCGAGCATCCTCCCGAGGGAAGCCACCGTCGTCACCTCACGCGACGCCAGCCGCGCTTCCCGCACCATCAAACGAGCGATCATCGCCGGGTTGAACGGCGCGGGCGCAGATGTCGAAGACCTGGAGATCGCTCCGGTGCCGCTGCTTCGGAGCCATGTGCGCGCATCGCGCGCGGCCGGGGGAGTGGCCGTCACCTGCGTCCCGGGGGATCCGAGGTCGATATCGATCAGGTTCATCGCGACCGAAGGTGACGATCTTCCCGAAGCCCGCCAGCGTGAGATCGATCGGGTCTATTTCCGAGAGGACGCCAGACGCGCCTTCGTCGAAGAGATCGGCGAACTGAGGTATCCGCCTCGGGCACTTGAGTTCTATCAGACCGCGATCCTGCGGCGACTCGATCTGGAATCGCTTCGGCGATCGGGCTTGAAGACCGTCATCGATGCGGCATGGGGTCCGGCTGCCTTCGTGCTCCCCGGACTGGTCGGTCGGCTGGGAACCGACACCCTCACCAGACACGCCGCTATCGACGAACAGCGACCGACCCTGGATGAGGCGTCCGAACAGCGCCTCGCCGAAGAGTTGGCCGAGTTGGTGAAGGCCAGCAGGGCCGATCTGGGTGTGCTGATCGCTCCGACCGCCGAGACCTTCACCCTGGTCGCCGAAGGCGGGTTGGCTCTCGATCGGCAGCAGCAAGCTCTGCTGTTGGCGGATCTGATCTGGGAGATCGATCGAGGCTCGACCGTCGTCGCTCCCGTATCGCTGACACGCCGTCTCGAGGACCTGGCCAAGGAGCGGGATGGACGGCTGGTCCGAAGCCCGAGGAGCAGTTCCTCGGTGCTGACGACCGCGCGCGCCGAGGATGCTGCGCTGGCCCTGACCGCTGACGGGGGAGCGGCCTTCATGAGCCTCACCGGCACGATCGACGCCATCGCAGCCACTGCGGCCCTGCACGAGATGCTCTCCCGATCTGGAGCCGCGATAGGAAGCAGGCTTGCGACCCTCCCTCGGGCCAGCGTGCATCACCGAACCGTCCCTACCCCCTGGGAGTCCAAGGGCGCTGTGATGCGAGCCTTCAGCGACACCTACCGCGATCGACCTACCGTCGAGATCGACGGGGTCGGCGTCGACCTGGGCGATGCATGGATCCTCGTCGCCCCCGACCCCGATGAGGCACTGACCCATATCTGGGCCGAATCCGAGGCAGAGGGGCGGGCCATGAGCGCTCTGGACGAGGCGATGAGCCTGGTTCAGCGGAACGGCTGACCTCGCTATCCTTCGCGCCACCCCGACCAGACGGAGACGAGATGTACCCGACCGAGCTTGGCTACACAGCAGAACATGAGTGGGCACGCGATGAAGACGGCAGGTTCCGCGTCGGCATAACCCACTACGCGCAAGACGCCCTAGGCGATGTGGTCTATGTGGACCTACCGGCGGTCGGTTCCGAGGTGACCGTCGGCAAGCCCTTCGGCGAGGTCGAGTCGACCAAGAGCGTCAGCGATCTCTACGCCCCCATGTCCGGCAAGATCGTCGAACGCAACCAAGACCTCGAGGACAAGCCTGAGCTCGTCAACTCTGACCCTTACGGTGAAGGTTGGCTGGTTGTCATCGAACCCTCGGGAGAGGTTGAGAAACTCTTGACCTCAGAGGAATATCAAGGGTTGATCGGCTGATGGAGCGCTGCGGAGTCTGCGAGACCGCGCTTCCTACCGGCGCGCGGTTCTGCCCCTCATGCGGCACCGTCGTCGAGCGCGAAGACGACAGCACGCTAGCGATGGGGATGGCGCCGGTCCCTCCAGGGCTGGACAGCCTGGGACCCGGCCAAGCGCTCCTGGTCGTGCGATCGGGGCCAACCTCAGGATCCACGATCGTGTTGGACTCAGACGAGGTGACGGTGGGCCGCGTTCCCGAGGCTGCGGTATTCCTTGATGATGTGACCGTCTCTCGTGAACATGCCCTGTTCGTGCGGACCAAGAACGGATTCCGCGTCAAGGACCGTCAGAGCCTGAACGGCACCTATGTGAATCGCGAGCGAGTAGACGACGCCGATCTGACCTCTGGCGACGAGATCCAGATCGGCCGCTTCCGACTCACCTACCACGAGGCTCCGTCGGGATGAGCGAGACGATGAGCATCGGCGAGGTCCTCGCCGCCCTACGCGAAGAGTTCCCCGATGTCAGCGTCAGCAAGATCCGATTCCTCGAGTCCGAGGGGCTGATAGCGCCGGCACGCTCTCCAAGCGGCTATCGCCGGTTCGGCGAGTCCGACATCGAGCGTCTACGCGCCATCTTGAGGGTGCAGCGTGATTCGTTCATGCCGCTGAAGATCATCCGCAAGAGACTCGAGCAAGCCGATGCCAGGGGAGGATCACCCGAGGAACTCCTTGCGGCCGCAGCCGAGCAGGGATCCGAGGGGGAAGAAGACGAGGAGCGACGGCCCGACGATTTCCGCACCCCGGTCCCTCGCAGCACTTACACCGAGACCGATCTCGCGCACGAGACCGGACTGACGCTCACACAGGTGCAGCAGTTGCGCGATCTCGGCGTGCTGTGCGTGCACTCCGTCGACGGACAGACAGTCTTCGACCAGGAGGACACCGCCTTCGGCGCGTACGCCAAGACCCTGCTGACCCTCGGGCTGGACGGACGACAGTTGAAGATCCTTCGACGGATCGCCGATCAAGAGGCAGACATCCTCGAGCAGATGAGCGTCGCCGCTCTGCGGAATCCGAACCCCGAAGCCAAGGAAGCGGCGATCGAACGACTCGCTTCGATGGCTGCGGCGACATCTGGTATCCGCCACGCGTATGTGACCGCGAGGCTCCGAGCCATCCTGCCGCGGTGAGTTTCCCTGCCGAGAGGTTCGCCGATCCCTCGCAGATCGCCGAGGCGGTCAGCGCGCTCGCGCGGAGGATCGATCGCGACCACGCCGACGCCGACCCGGTGATGGTCGGGGTGCTCAAGGGCTGCATGCCCTTCCTGGCCGATCTGTCTCGCGCGATGCAGACGACCCCGGTGATCGATTTCTTGGCGGTCAGTCGCTTCGGAGACGAAGCCAAGCAAGGGGGAGTGGTCCGGATCCTGAAGGACCTCGACGAGGAGGTCCGAGGCCGACCGGTCGTGATAGTCGAGGACATCGTTGACACAGGGCTCACACCCTCGTATCTGCGTCGCCTGTTAGCAGCCCGCGCGCCATCCTCGCTCCGCCTCTGCGGACTCCTAGATCGGAGGGCGGCCCGAACCGGGTCGTTGAGCGTCGAATACGCCGGATTCGAGGCTCCGCAGGGGTATCTGGTCGGTTACGGACTGGACCTCGACGAAGATCTGCGCGACCTTCGGAGCCTCTGGCTGCTCCACGATGTCGAAGCGTTCTCGGACCCTGAGATGCGGAAAGCTCTACGCGAAAGGGACCGGACCGGGTGACATCTGCCCGCCCGGTGGTAGATTCGGTCGCATGGAACCTTCGGAAGCCGTCGAAGTGGACCTCGTCGGGGTCCGCGTCGAACTACCGATGAATAATCCCATCGTCCTGCTCCGCGAGCGCGAGGGAGAGCGATTCCTGCCCATCTATATCGGGCCGACAGAGGCCCAAGCCATCGCCTTCGCTCTTCAAGGCATCATCACGCAGCGGCCGATGACCCACGATCTGATGAAGTTGCTGTTCGACGCCCTGGGCGCCCGCGTCGAGAAGGTCGAGGTCACCGACCTCCAGGAAGGAACCTTCTTCGCCGACCTTCACATCGTCACCAAGGACGAGACCAAGATCATCTCTTGCAGGCCAAGCGACGCCGTTGCTCTGGCTGTGCGCATGGGCGTGAGGCTCTTCGTCCACCCCCATGTCCTTGAGGAAGCCGGGATCTTGATCCGGGACGAAGACGAGGAGCGCGAGGTCGCCAAGTTCCGCGAGTTCATCGACCAGATCACTCCCGAAGACTTCGCTTCCTGACCTCTGACGAGGGATTTTAACCCTCTACCCTAGGTCTCAGCAGCCTCTAGTGTCACAAGAGACTTGACCCGTTGACACCCTCAACCTCGCTGCCTAGCGTGCCACTCGCGTAGTTACACGGCCGTGAGTCGTCAGGCCTGGGGGATACATGGAGCAGGGGTTCAGCGGACCGAAGGTCAGCAACATCGTTGGCATCACCTACCGCCAGTTGGATTACTGGGCGACCAAGGGGATCGTCACGCCGTCGATCGCGAACGCGAAGGGCAGCGGGAGTCGACGCCGATACTCGTTCCAGGATCTCGTCGAACTGAGGGTGATCAAGAAGCTCCTCGACGCAGGGATATCTCTACCCAAGATCCGTAAGGCGATCGACTTCGTCCAAGGGGAGTTGAAGCTTCCACTATCGGATGTGACCTTGGTGTCCGATGGAACCACGATCCACGCCTGCCTCACCGGAGATGAGGTGCTGGACGCTCTCTCGGGCGGGCAGGCCGTGTTCGCGGTCGCGGTCGGCAGGGTCGCCGAAGAGATGCAAGGCGAGATCGCTCAACTGCACACCCAAGCCGAAGAGACCACCGAGACTCGAGAGGAACCCAAGGCCGGCCTTTCATAGGATGCGGGCTCCTGCCCCGATACCTATCGAACGCGAAAGGCCGAAGTGGAGTTCACCCCACATACCCCGGACGATATCGACAGCATGCTTGCCGTCATCGGGGCCGGATCCATCGATGAGCTCTTCGAGGTGATCCCTTCCGAGATCCGGCTCGACCGTCCGCTGGATCTTCCTGCCGGCAAGAGCGAGACGGAGGTGTTGCGGGAACTCGGTGCTCTCGCCCAGACGAACCTCGACTGTGACCGCCTGATCTGTTTCGCAGGCGCCGGCACCTACGACCATCGCGTCCCGTCGTTCGTCTGGCCGCTACTTGGCCGTGGTGAGTTCCTGACCGCATACACCCCCTACCAACCCGAACTCTCGCAAGGTGTGCTGCAGGCGCTCTTCGAGTACCAGTCGATGGTCTGTGCGATGACCGGCATGGCGGTCAGCAACGCGGGCCTGTACGACGGAGCGACCGCTCTGGTCGAAGGCGTGAACCTGTCTGTTGCCGCTACGGGCCATACCGGTGTGGTGATCGCCGGCGCGGTCCACCCAGCCTCACGCAAGGTGCTCGCGACCCAGGGAGCCGGACTCAGCCTGGTCATCGATCATGTTCCTTCTTCGCCGACCGGGACCGCAGATCTTGATGCCATACGAGCGGCCGTAGGCGAGCAGACCGCCGCCGTGGTCGTTCAGCATCCGAACCTGCTCGGCTGCCTGGAGCAGGTCGATCAGTTGGCCGAGATCGCACACTCTGTCGGCGCGCGCCTGGTCTGTTCCTTCGATCTGGCCTTGAGCGGCGTGCTCACCTCGCCAGGCGACCTCGGGGCTGATGTGGTCGTCGCAGACGGAGGGTCCTTCGGCAATCATCTGAACTTCGGCGGACCTTCGACCGGGATCATCGCGGTGGGGGAGAAGGACATCCGTCGTCTGCCCGGACGGCTCGTAGGCGAGACCAGAGACGCTGCCGGTCGTCGCGCCTTCGTCTTGACGCTGCAGGCGCGCGAGCAGCACATACGACGCGAGAAGGCGACCAGCAACATCTGCACCAACCAGACGCTGAACACCTTGGCGGTCGCGATGACGATGGCGTGGCTCGGGCCTGCCGGGCTCCGCGAACTCGGCGAGCAGTGTGTGGCAAGAGCCCACTATGCGCGCGAACGCCTCATCGATGTGGCGGGAGCAGAACCTGTGACGACAGCGGCCTTCGGCAAGGAGTTCGCCGTGCGCCTGACTGCCGATGCGGCGACCGTGGTCTCGAGGGCTTCTGCCGACCATGTCTTGGCGGGGGTTCCGCTCTCGCGCCTAGAGCCGGACGCTCATCCGAACGATCTACTGGTCGCGGTAACCGAGCAACGCAGCCGCGATGACATCGACACCCTCGCCGAAGCGGTCGCGCGCGCATCCAAGGAGACAGCGCGATGACACTGCAAGCTTCGAACACCCCTGCAGAACAGACCCTGATGGAACGAAGCCGTCCGGGACGCCGAGCAGCGAAGATGCCTTCGCTAGATGTGCCAGAGATCGCGGCTGACGCGATCCCTGCGAACCTGCTGCGGCTAAGCCCCGTGGCTCTGCCGGAGTTGGCCGAACGGGACCTGGTCACCCACTACACGCGTCTGTCGCGACGCAACTACGGCATCGATCTGGGCTTCTACCCTCTGGGCTCTTGCACTATGAAGTACAACCCCAGGCTGAACGAAGAGGTCGCCGCGATGCCTGGGTTCAGGAGACTCCATCCTTTGCAGCCAGAGGAGCAGGTCCAGGGCACCCTGCGTCTGCTCGTCGAACTCGAAGAGGCACTGAACGAGATGACGGGCATGGCGGCAGCGACCTTCCAGCCGGCGGCGGGCGCGCACGGGGAACTGACCGGGCTGCTGCTGATGCGTGCCTTCCATGCAGCAAACGGAGAACTCGACCAGAGGCGCAAGGTCATCATCCCCGCCGCGGCTCACGGAACCAACACAGCCAGCGTCCGGCTGGCCGGCTTCGAGACGGTCGAGGTACCTAGCGATCGTCGCGGCCTGGTCGACATCGCCGCGCTGGAGGAACTCGTCGACGATGCGGTGGTCGGGTTGATGATCACGAACCCGAACACCCTTGGGCTGTTCGAGGACAACATCACCAAGATCGCCTCGCTCATCCACGGCGTAGGTGGGTTGCTCTACTACGACGGCGCCAACCTGAACGCGATCGTCGGCCACTGCCGGCCCGGAGACATGGGTTTCGACATCGTCCACATGAACCTGCACAAGACCTTCTCGACCCCGCATGGCGGGGGAGGACCCGGTGCCGGGCCGATCGGGGTCTCCGAACGCTTGATCCCGTTCCTTCCAGGACCCCGACCCGCTCGCAACGCTGACGGGACCTTCGGTTGGCACCCAGCCGACGAGTTGTCGATCGGGCGGGTGCACGGCACCTGGGGGAACATCGGGGTATTGGTGCGAGCCTTCACCTACATAAGGACGCTCGGCGCCGAAGGGTTGCGAGGCGTCAGCGAGATGGCCGTGCTGAACGCCAACTACCTCTTGGCGCGGCTGAAGGAACGCTTCGATGTCGCATACGACACCCAGCCGCTACATGAGTTCGTCCTGACCGCCAACCGGCAGAAGGCTCGCGGCGCCCGGGCCATGGATGTCGCTAAGCGTCTGATCGACCACGGGATGCACCCGATGACGGTCTACTTCCCGCTGGTGGTCGAAGAAGCGATGATGATCGAGCCGACAGAGACCGAGTCTCGCGAGACGCTGGACGCCTTCGTAGAGGCCCTGTTCTCGATCGACCGCGAGATCGACGAGGATCTTGACACCGTCCTTGGCGCGCCTCACACCGCGCCGATCTCGCGGCCGGATGAAGCGACGGCAGCTCGCAGCCCCAAGGTGCGCTGGTAGGAGAGCCCGGCCAGTAGAGGGTCCCAGGCCGAGTGATCCCCTGCCTCCCGGTCTTACTTTACAGAACACACATTATCGGCGTTATGCCTCTGGCCTGGGACCTTCCGAGCGTATCGGGGTTATGCCTCTGGCCTGGGGCCTTCCGGGCGTCTGCGCTGAGCCGCCCACCGAGCCACCGTCACCAGCGCTTCGAGGACGATCGCGCGACTCATCTTGCTGCTGCCGGCGCGCCTCTCGGTGAAACAGATCGGGACCTCGCAGATCTCGAAGCCGTTCAGCCAGGTTCGCCAAGCCATCTCGATCTGGAAGCCGTAACCGTCGCTGGTGACCGAATCCAGATCGAGCGCCGATAACGCGCGTCGGCTGTATGCGCGGAACCCGCTGGTGGAATCCCTGACCGGTAAGCCCAAGGCTCTCCTGGCATAGCGATTCCCGAAACGGCTGAGAGCCTCCCTCGCGCGGCTCCAGCCTTGCGTGCGGCCGCCCGGCACATAGCGACTCCCTATCGCCAGGTCGCATCGTCCCAGGGCCGCGATCAGGCGCGGCACATCCGAAGCATCGTGGCTGCCATCGGCATCCATCTCGAGTATCGCGTGCACGCTCTCATCGGCCAGCAGGAGCTTGAACGAATCGAGGTACGCCCGCCCGAGGCCCTGTTTGCCGGGTCGGTGATGTACCTGGATGCGAGCGTCGCCAGCTGCCAGGTCATCCGCGATGTCCCCCGTCCCGTCCGGCGAAGCGTCGTCGGCTATGAGGATGCGCACTTCGGGAGCCGCGTCACGGATCGCCGCGACCGTCACAGCGAGCATCTCGGCCTCGTTGTAGGTCGGCAGCACGACCACCGCGCTCACGGCTTCGATCTCCGGTAACGAGACTCGTGCGAGATCATGCCCACTGCCAGCAGGAACAGCGCGATCTCGAGCATGCGACCGAACCGCGCGTACCAGGTGCGGCCTTGCACCGGACGCAGACCCTGACGGATCACGGTTTCGGCGAAGTGGTCGGTGGCTTGCAGGATCCGGCCGTCGGGCATGATGAATGCGCTGATCCCGGTGATCGCGGCTTGGACGACAGGCTTGCCGTGTTCGCGTGCACGCATCCGGCTCATCTCCAGATGCTGGCGACTCGCCTTGCTGCGGCCGTAAGAGGCGTTGTTGGTAGAGACCACGATGATCTCGGCGCCGTCGGCAACTATGCGACGGATGTCTCGTGCGTAGGTGGACTCGAAGCAGATCGCGCTTCCGATCGTCACACCATCGACGGTGACCACACCCGGACCTTCGCCGGGCGCAAGGTCCCCGGGCAGGTATTCCTCGAGGATCGGCAGCACGCGGCGCGGCCATCCCCACGGGACGAACTCACCGAAGGGCACTAGATGCCTCTTGGCTACCTGATCGGTGATCCCCTGGGGCGTCACCAACAGGTTGGTATTGCGTTGCTTCCCGTCCGCGTCGTCGGTGATCGCTCCAACCAGGAAGGGAACACCGAGGCGGCGGACCTGCTGGAGGGTCTCGGCGAACAGCTCTGGCATATCAGCAGGGTCACGGTCGTAGGCGTTCTCCGGCCAGATGACGAGGTCCGGCGCATCCTCGCTCGAGATGGTCGCGGTCTGGCGGAGATGCTGGCGGACGATGATCTCGTCCTCTGGACCCACACGACCGCGACGCGGCAAGCCGATCAGCCGTTCCTCGGGGCCACTGCCTTGGACGATCGCTACCTCGAAGGGCTCGCGCTCTGCTCCTACGCCTATAGGAAGCACCCCGGCCAGCGTCGGAGTGATGTAGGCCGCGACGATCGCCACCAATATGGGTCTTCGCAGGCAACGAACGACGCTGAACAGCAGCGCGGCCTCTAGGACCATCCAGAGGCTAACCAGCCTCACTCCGCCGAAGGCGGCGAGGTTGCCGAGCGTGTCGCCGCCGGAATAGCCGAGCGACCCCCACTCGAACCCTCCGAGCGGGACCGTCGCGCGCGCCAGTTCGATCGCAGCGAACCAGACCGCCACCTGGAAGGCTCCCCCCGGCTCTCTCCTCCCCCACCTGCCCCATGCAGCCAGCCACCCGAACCCCGCGAGCCAAGCAGCCTGTGAAGCGGCGAGAGCCACCACCGCGTACCAACCGAACGGCCCTAGCCACGCCAGCATCGGTCCGAAGAAGGCCACTCCGAACACGGCGCCGATCAAGGCACCCTGTCGGGGAGGGATGTCCCGCAGCAGCCACAGCAGCGCGACGATGCCGAGGAACCCCCCTGGGGCGAACACCGTCTGCGGGAAGGCCGTCTGGCCTAGGACGCCTGCCACCGCCGCGGCGAGGAGCCGATGCGGCAGACGCAACATCATCTCAGGCGCAATCCTGGCAGTACTTCTTCTTCGGGTCAGCCATCTGAGAGCGATGCTTGACCAGGAAGCATGATTGGCAGACGAACTCGTTGGCCTGCTGAGGCACGGCACGCTCGATCAACTGCTCGGTACGCGAGTCATCCACGACCGGCTCGTCGTCGTCCTCTTCGTCCCCTTCGCTGATCTCTTCGATGCTGCCGACGCCTTCTTCGGTCACATCGTCGTCGTCATCGTCCTCTTCGGACTCGAGATCGGGCTCTACGACCTCTTCCTCTGCCACTAACTCTCCTTCGTTGCGTACCTTCCGGCGGGCGCGTTATAGCCGACACCAGGCGCCTCCGCAACGGAGCGGGCATATCCCACCCCACCTATAGGCTCCCGCCGAGATGGTGAAGTTGCGGGCAGACGCCTGGGATCCCTCCTATGGCCGGGGCTTCGAGGCCCTCGAGGAGGCCTCCGAGACGGCGGTAGATACCAGCGTGGAAACAGGCTGGGACCAGCCGCTACCTGGATCAGCCGACCCCTCGATGCTGACCTCGCTGGTCGACGGCACGATGCGTCTAGAGATGCGGCTTGTCGCGTCCGAAGGGCTGCTGCGGGCTCCGGGACTGATCGGTTCGGTCGCGGCCGGATCGTGCGAAGTGGGTCCTCGCAGCGGATTCGGAGCGATCGAGGTTCGCCGCCTGGCGATCACCGGGGCTGATCTTCGCGTGCCGGGCTTCGATCTCGAGGTAGGAGGCTCGATCCTGTCCTTCGAACCTGTCTCGACGCCTGGGAACGATGACCTGGCTGTGATGAATGCCCTCCGAGATGCGATGACAGATCTCGAGGTTTCCGTGGCGACCACGCTCGCATCCGATCCGGACCGACTGGTGATCGTGGACGGGCCTCTGCGGTTCACCACTCCCACGCAAGCTCCGATCGTCGGGCTCATCAAGAGAGCCGTGCGGCGATATCTGCCGGACGCCGAGGAAGCGCTGCTCCCCCGTCTGGATCCCGGCCAGAGGACGCCATTGTTCGCCCTCGGCGACCCGCAGGCCGGCAGTCACCGCTACTCGTGGTACTCCCGCATCGGCATCCCGCGGATCGGCCAGCACGAGCTCTCTGGCCTGGTCCGTTGCGAGGTCGCCGCCGCCCTAGGTCTCCCAGAAGCCAGACGGCTGGCTGATCTCGTCGCTGGCAACCTCCCCCGCTTGGGTGGGCGACCAGACGATCCCCGCACGCCGCAGAACCTGCTGCCCGTCTCTGGGCTCGAGCGCAAGCTCCGGCATCATCTAGGCGACCGGGCACTGGTCGCTCGGGCCTGCAGCAGGTGGATCACCCAGATCGCACGCCAGGAGGCGACAGTATGACCCAGCAGCACACATCTGAGCCCGTCGGACTGGTCCAAGGGGTCGATCCGGCGTCACCACTCACCTTCTGGGTAGCGGTCTCTCCTGACTCCTACCTGCAGTTGGATGACGCGGTGTTGATCGATTCCGAGGTGCCCGGACGCGGACGGGTCCGCATCTCTGGGATAGTCCAGGATGTTCGCGCTCAGCACGAAGGCGCCAGTCTCGCCTCGGATGTGTTCCTGGCCGACCAGGATGTCCTGCCGGTGCAGACAGCCGTCGACGCTCAGGTCGTCGTGACCCGCGTCTCCCCCGAGATCTTCGTGCCTCCTATGCCCGGCCTACCCGCGTTCCGGGCGCGGGGCGGCGAGCGTGATGAGGTCCTTGGTTTCAGCACCATCGAGCGGCGCCTGCCAGCCGGATTGTCGCGAGACGGCGAACCGATCTGGCTCGACCTCGATTTCCTCGACGGTAAGAAGGGCGCGCACATCAACATCTCAGGTATCAGCGGGGTTGCGACCAAGACCTCGTACGCGTTGTTCCTGCTGTACGCGCTCTTCCACTCTGATGCTCTGGGTCCTACGGCAACCAACGCGAAGGCGCTGATCTTCAATGTGAAGGGCGAGGATCTGCTCTGGCTCGACCACCCGACGAACTCGGCTTCCTTCGATCCCACCCAATACGAGGCGCTCGGACTGAAGCCTGGACCCTTCGAGAGCGTCGGCCTATGGGCACCTGCCCGCAGAGGAAGCGGAGACACTGTGCTGCCGGCGGTATCGGGCAGACAGCGTGGCGTGACCGCCTACGGCTGGACGGTCCGCCAGTTCGTAGAGGACCGGCTCCTTCGTTTCCTGTTCGCGGAGGCCAACGACGCCAACTCCCAGATCGGGGATCTCGTCGCGAGGATCGAGACCGCTCTGGAACGCGGCCTCCGACCCCCTACCGAAGACGCGTCTTCGATGGTGACCGAGGAAGGCGTGGTCATCGGTTCGCTGCGAGATCTGGTCGCTCACATCGAGGCGCGTCTAGACGCTGAAGATCCTGCCTACCTCGGTCGGATCGCTCCGGGTACCGCCAGCGCCTTCATCAGGCGACTGAACGGAGTCGTCCCAGAGGTTGAGCAACTGATCCTGGATTCCTCGGTCGAGCATCCCGAGCGTTATCAGATCGATTTCGATGGAGCCCAGGTGACCGTGGTGGATATCCACAACCTCAAGGATCGAGCCAAGAGGTTCGTGACCGGCGTGGTCGTACGCCGCATGTTCGAGGCCAAGGAGGACACCGGCGAACGCGAGCCGCTGAACTTCCTGGTGCTCGACGAACTGAATCGCTACGCGCCGCGAGAAGGTTGGAGCCCGATCAAAGAGATCCTGCTGGATATCGCCGAGCGCGGCCGCTCGATGGGCATGATCTTGATCGGCGCCGAACAGACGGCAAGCGAGGTCGAACGCCGCATCGTCGCGAACTCGGCCTTCCGGGTCGTTGGGCGCCTGGATGCAGCCGAGTCCGCGCGGAGCGAGTACGCATTCCTGCCTGCGGTCACCCGCGCACGCGCCAGCATCCTCGAGCCCGGCTCGATGGTGCTGCAGCAGCCCACCATCCCGATCCCCCTTCAGTTGCGGTTCCCCTTCCCCGCTTGGGCCACGCGCAAGGAAGAAGCCTTGATCGAGACAGATGACGAGGAACTCTTCAAGCGGGCCGGCGGACGATGAGGTTCCTGCACACCAGCGATTGGCACATCGGGCGAACCATCCGGGGTCGTGACCGGATGCAGGAAGCGGCCGCGGTGCTGGACGAGATCGTCGAGATAGCGGCGGACGCTCGACTCGATCTGGTGATCATCGCCGGCGACCTGTTCGACGCTCGGGTCCCTCCCGCCGAAGCAGAGAAACTCGTCAATCAGACGCTCCTACGCTTGCGGGATACGGGCGCTGCGGTCGTCGCCATAGCCGGAAACCACGAGAGCCAGCCTCGGCTGGAAGCGGTCGTGCCGCTGTTCGCCGAGCTGGGCATCCATCTGGTGACCAAGGTTCGCTTGCCCGGTGACGGAGGCATCATCACCGTGCCCTCGCGCTCTGGCGAAGAGACAGCCGAGATCGCATGCATCCCGTTCGTACCCGAGCGCGCCTTCGGCGACGCTTCCTCGGTCTTCGAAGACATCGGTAGTTGGCCGGCGGCTTACGCCGACCAGATGGCTCGGTTGTTGCAGGTCTTCGCCTCGCACATGACGCCGGGGACGCTCCATCTGATGGCGGCGCATCTGCTGGCGAGCGGCGCCAGGTTCGGTAAGGGTGGCGGTGAACGAGAGGTGACTCTCGGACCTAACTATGCGGTAACTGCATCCTCGCTCCCACCGACGCTCACCTACCTCGCGTTGGGACACATCCATCAGCCGCAGCGGGTGAAGGGCGCGCCCAGCCCCACCTGGTATTCGGGTAGCCCCTGGATGCTGGATTTCGGCGAAGAACGCGACGACAAGTCGGTCCAGATCGTCGAGGCGTCCGCAGGCAAGCCGCCAAAGGTCGAACAGGTCCGGCTGGGCAGGCATCGGCGGCTGGTCACCCTCAAGGGGCCCCTCTCAGAGTTGCTTTCTGAAGCCGAGGCTCACGACGAGCACTATGTCCGGCTGCTGGTAGAGCTGGACGGGCCCCAACCGGGCCTGGCGGACCAACTCCGTGACGCCTTCCCGGGAGCGGTCACCATCACCCCCATCTATCCAGCCGTCGACGAGCAAGAACACGAGCCGATCGAGGGCCTGCCGATGCGGGATCGTTTCGAGAGGTTCCTTTCGACCAAAGGCATCGAGGAAGCCGCATGGCTGAT
The DNA here is from genome assembly GCA_046565595.1 of Actinomycetota bacterium. Classification (GTDB taxonomy): domain Bacteria; phylum Actinomycetota; class AC-67; order AC-67; family AC-67; genus JBKHYG01. The sequence continues at coordinate 15,831 of JBKHYG010000021.1, forward strand.
GTCAGGCTTCGACGACCTGATCGAGGGGATCGATCTTTGAGGATCCTGTCGCTCCGGATCGAAGGCTTCACCTCTCTGCGCGACGAGGTGCACCTCGACCTTCGAGATGCCGACCTGTTCGCGATCACCGGACCGACCGGAGCAGGCAAGACATCCCTGCTGGATGCGATCACCTACGGCCTCTACGGCAAGATCGAGAGGGTCGAGGACACCAGCGATACCTCGATAACCGATCTGATCAGTCATCATCGGGATCAGGCGAAGGTCCTGGTCGAGTTCGAAGCCAGCGGACACACCTATCGGGTGGTGCGTCGCGTCTCCCGCAAGGGACAGACGAAGATCCTGTTCGAGCAACTCCAGCCAGACGATTCCTGGGCACCGGCCTGCGAAGGAGCCGACCGGGTCAAGGATGCCACTGCGGCGATCACCCGGATCATCGGCGTCAACTATGAGGGCTTCACGCGTGCCGTCCTGCTGCCGCAGGGACGCTTCGCGCAGTTCCTGGTCGGCAAGCCGAGCAAGCGTCGAGAGATCCTTACCGAGCTCCTCGGGTTGAAGAGGATCCAGGATCTAGGCGGACGCGCCCGAGAGATCGGCAGGGACTGCCTGTCTACCGCCGCATCCAAGCAAGGGTTCCTCGAGACGACCTTCGCCGACGCGACGCCTGAACGCTTGGACGAACTCATCGGATCCGCCAAGGATGCGGGGCACCGTCGCGAACAGCTCGAAGAACTGCTGCGAGACCTGCAGACCCTCGAGAAGCGCACCACCAAGGTTGCGCAAGACGCCGAACGCGCAGCCAAGGTGTCATCCGCGTTGCGACGCTCTGCGGAACAGATCCGGGATCTGCAACTCCAGATCGGGTCCGGCAAGACCAGGTTGATCGAGCTGGATGAAGCCTTCTCCAAGGCTGAGGAGCTCCGCAAGGAGTCAGTCTCCGCATCCGCGAAGGCCGAGTCCGAGTTGGCGGCACACATCGAAGCCTATGGGGATGCCTCTAGCTTGAGGACCCTGGATCATGCCGCCGCGGACATGCGGAGAGCACGAGAACAGCTCTCGATCCTGGATGAGCGTCTAGCCAAAGGTGCAGAGACGCTCTCAGCTGATGAAGCACGCGCAGCAGCAGCCGAAGCCGAGGTCTCGGCTGCCACCCAAGATCTAGAGCGGGCGAGCAGCGCACTGCGGCTCGCCCGAGGAGAACTCGAGCAGGCGCGGACTTCGGACATGGTCGGTGCGCTGTGCACCGAGCTGCATCCAGGCGATCCATGCCCGATCTGCGCATCCCCCCTCTCGACGGTCCCGCCGGCCTCCGATCGAAGCGAAGCGGCAGCACTAGCGGTCACCGAAGCCGAGCGCATCGAACGCCGAGCGATCGACGAACTGACGCAGGCGTCCTCATCGCTAGAGAGAGCAAGGGCAACCGTCGAGCGCGACCGCGACCTCATCGAAACGATCACCGCTGACCGAGCCGAAGCTCAACGGCTCTACGACGAAGCAGCCAGCCGCCTACCGGAGCCTCTACGGGACTCCCAGGATGCTTCGGCCAAGGTCGCCGCGCTCATCCAGGAGCGTACGCATCTGACCGACCAGGTGGCCGGCTTCGACCGAGCCGTTCGCCAGACCGAGCAGGCGATCACCGGTGTGAGCAGTGCAAGAGAGGCCGTGCGAGCAGACATCGCAAAGGCCGAAGCCCTGCTCGAAGCTCTGCCCGCTTCCCTCCCCCTGGACGAGACTGCCGAGATCATCGGCGTTCCAGCACCCCCGGCCATCGTTCCCGCGACGCTGCAGGAGTTGGCGGACAAGGTGGATGAGGTAGCGGCGTCGACCGCCCAAGCCAAAGACGCCGTGGATCGTGAAGCCCGCGAGCTATGCGCGGATCTGGTGGGACCGACCGAGGATCTCGCAGACGCATTACGGACCGCATCGATCGAGAGGGACGCGGCCCTCCGCGCAGAGACCACCGCCAACGATGAGCACGCTCGGGTCTCCAAGCAGATGAAGGAAGCGGACACTCTGCGTGAGGAGATCTCGGAACTCGATCGACGCGCCGAGTTGTTCACCGAGCTCGGGAAACTGTTGCAGGGGAACGAGTTCCTCCAGTTCCTCCAGGAAGATGCGATGCGCAGCCTGGCGACCAGCGCCGGGGACCACCTTGCCAGGTTGTCCTCTGGCCGTTACAGGCTGCGCTTCGAAGACAACGATTTCGTCGTCGTCGATACCTGGAACGCTGACGAGCGAAGGTCGGCCCGGACGCTGTCAGGGGGCGAAACCTTCCTCGCGTCGCTATCACTGGCCCTCTCGCTGTCAGACGAGGTCGTCCGACACGGGCTGGGTACCTCGGTCAGACTCGAGAGCCTGTTCCTCGACGAAGGCTTCGGGACGCTCGATCCCGAAGCTCTGAACGAGGTCGTGGATGCTCTAGAGAACCTGGCCAGCGGGTCGCGTGTCGTCGGGGTGATAACCCACATAGCCGAGCTAGCTCAGAGGTTGCCGGTCCGGATCGAGGTCGAGAAGCGGCCCGAAGGCAGCCGGGTCCGTCGGGTCGGTTGAACCGTGATCATGCTCCCGGGGACCCAGACGGATCTACCCCGGGGTGTTCCCCTGCCACGGTCCCGAGGATCCGAGCACACTGTTCCTGGGTCAACTGTGGCGGACAAGTCGGGATGCCGCCGGTGCGTTCGTAGTCGCAGATGATCTGGCGTTCAGCGGCCGTGGGAGCCTCCGCATCGCAGGTGTCCCGCTCTAAAGCGACGGCAAGCAAGATCGCCACGACCAGAGATCCAAGGACCGCCCCAACCAGGAGCATCCGTCGGCGCCTGTCTCGTCTCGCTTCCGCGGTATCAGCCATCCCCATCAACCTCTGGCCAAGGCGCGTCCGATCACGACACGCTGGATCTGATTGGTTCCTTCGACGATCTGCAAGACCTTCGCCTCGCGCATGTAGCGCTCGACCGGGAACTCTTCCACATACCCATAGCCTCCGAGGACCTGAACCGCGTCGGTGGTCACCTTCATGCAGGTGTCCGTCGCGTTCAACTTGGCCATCGCAGCTTGCGGCGAATACGGCTGGCCAGCGTCCCGCCGGGCGGCTGCCGCTCGCACCAACGACCTCGCTCCCTCGATGGCGGTAGCCATGTCGGCCAGCATGAAACTCAGCCCCTGCTGCTCGATGATCGGACGCCCGAACTGGACCCTCTCGCGCGCATAGGCCACCGCGGTCGTTGTCGCTTCGCGAGCCAACCCAACCGCACCGCTAGCGATCCCTAGCCGGCCCCCGTCCAAGGCAGCCATCGCGATACGGAACCCTTCGCCTTCTCGTCCGATGAGGTGGTCTGCGGGGAGACGCACATCGTCGAAGACCATCTGCGCGGTGGGCGAGGCGTTCATGCCCATCTTGTGTTCCAGTTTGGCGCGCGTCACGCCCTCGGTATCGGTCGGCACGAACAGGCAACTGATCCCCGTAGCGCCCTCCCCGCCGGTACGGCAGAAGACCACGGCGTAAGCGCTCTCTCCACCGTGGGTAACCCAAGCCTTGGTTCCGTTCAACACCCAGGAGTCGCCGTCTCTGCCCGCTCGGGTGGTCATCGCGGCCGCATCAGACCCAGAGCCGGGCTCGCTCAGGCAGTACGAACCCACCCACTCTCCTGCCGCCGCTCGCGGTACCCATGCGTCCCTCTGATCGTCGGTGCCGAAGGCGATCGTCGGGAACATGGTCAAGACCTGGACGCTCACGCCTAGGCCGACCGCGAGCATGGCGGCAGCGAGCTCTTCGATCGCTGCCAGGTAAGAGGTCTGTGAGACTTCGCTGCCGCCCCACCGTTCGGGATAGGGAAGCGCGAGCAGCCCGGCCTCTCCGAGGGCCGTGAAGGCCTTGCGCGGGAAGACCGCTTCCCGCTCCCAGATGTCCGCTTCAGGGCGGATGACTCGGTCTGCTACCTCTCTGGCGAGCCCGGCGACCTCCGCATCCTCGGGCGGATACCCGATGACCGGATCAAGGATGCCTGCGGGTTCCATGGGGCGCGAGGGTAGCAAGCGCAGGCCGGATATGACCTCTACGCTCGGAACCTGTGAGTGAGGTTCCTCGTTGTACAGGTTGATGCCACGCGGGCTCAGGTTCAACCTGCCAGCAGCCGTCTTCGTCACGGCACTGCTGCTCATGCCTCTCCCCGCGTCGGCTCAGGTCTGCGGCGTGGAAACCCCTGTGGCTTGCCCGACCGGCTCACCCTCGCCATCCCCCTCGCCTTCACCGAGCAAGAGTCCGTCCCCGAAACCCAGCCCGAAGCCGAGCCCCAAGCCCAGCCCCAGCCCATCGCGATCCTCCTCTCCCACGCCCACTCGATCCGGCACCCCAAGCAAGAGGCCAACCAGCTCGCCTGCGCCGACCCGGACCGCGACGCTCGAGCCGCAACCAAGCGAGACGACGACCCCGCCGGCGTTCCCGCCAGCTAGCCCTCCTGCCCCGCCGTGGGACGGACGCGGCGAGCGAGCGGAACCGGTCACCGACTACACGGCACCGACAGCTACCGGATTGGCCCAGACCCCTGGCGAGACCAGCGACCCAGGACCGATGCTCCGGATAGTCGTGATGCTGCTGGGTGCGGTCGGGATCTCGGGAGCGTTGATCCGCGCGCGGGTCCGCCGCTGGATGATCGGTATCTAGAGCCACAACGCCAAGGGCGTCTGGTGAACCTCGATCCGTAGTGGGCCTTCGATGCCAACATGCGCGTCGACCGCCAGGAACACCGGCCCGTCGATCTCGATCAGATCCACCAGATGCGCTTGGAATAGTTCCGGTCCGACGCGGTCGCCCCGCGCGATCTTCCTCCACACTCCGCCCTCACGGAACCTCCCGGCTCGCATGATGCCGACATCTAGAGCTCCGTCGTAGGGAACGGCCTTTGGTGCGACTCGAGTGTCCAATAGGAACTGGCCGTTGGAGATCACCATCGAAGCGCCCCGCAGCGAGTGTCGAGACGATCCCGGGTCTTCGCGTCCGGGGCGTCGATCCACCTCGGATAGCACCAGAGGTGTGTCGTCTCCCTGTTGTTCGACCGTCGCTCCGACGACGAGATGGGCCGATGAGCCACCGCTACCAGTGACCCGCCCAACATCGAGGTTCGCTGACAGCAACCGCTGAGGATCCGCCGGGATCGCGTGTCCAGACAGTCCAAAGGTGGCTGCCAGCCCGTTCGGCCCGAGCGGGCGAAGTGCGACCGTCGCCGGTCGGGCGGAGGCCGCGAATGGGTCATCCAGCCGCGGCGCATCCAACGGTGAGAGGCATTCGCCGTACTCCAACAGGGCCGACACGGCGATGTGTAGGTACGGATCCTCCCCCCAGATGCCGAACCATCGCTCGCCGTCGTGCAAGGCATCCGCGATCCGATGCGCGAGCTCGTCCGCCGGAACATGCTCGCCCGTCGCAAGCCGCTCGGCGGTCAGTACCAGGCTCATCTCTCTAGCTCCAGATCGACCACGCCCCTGCGGAGGAGCTTCGAGGCTTCGTCGGCGACCCTGGCTACCTGCGGATCGGCTTCGCTGGTCGCCAACTGCCGAAGCAGGTCATCGACCTGCTTCATCCATCGCACGAAGTCCCCCGGCTGAAGTCGCTCATCCAGGATCGAGGTCTGCAGGTCCTCTCCCCTGGCCCACCAATAGGTAGCAGCGCTCAAGCCATGATCGATGCCGCCCGTCAACTCGACGCGAGCCTCCTCTTCGACCTCCGCGATCTCGAGGCTCAGCTTCTTCAGAGAGCGGATCGCATCATGCACATCTTCGGTCGGGGGTGACTCTGGCGGGCCTTGGCCCGGGCGGGTCTCGTACAGCACGCTCGACATCACGGCCGCAAGGCTCGGGGCATCGAGTCGCTGAAGGATCCCTCGCCGAAGGGCTTCCATCACCAGTAGATCCGAGCCAGAGTAGATGCGGGCGAGGTATCGGCCTGCCGGTGTCAACTCATCCTGGTCGTCCACATAGCCGTAGCGTTTCAAGATCCCGACCACGGCGTCGAAGGCTCGCGCCAACGCTCCGGTTCGGCGACGGACCTGACGACGCAGCTTCTCGACCTCACCTTCCAACAGTTCGACCTGGCGGCACCAGTGTTCGTGCGCACGGCGGTGCTCACAGAGTTGCACCGGATCCTCGGGGCCTTCAGAGGGTGATCCATCGAGGCTCGGAGTGGCATCCCTGGGAAGCGGCATGGACGCAAGGACCTCACGGAGAGACTCGAGGAATCCCGGGTCGCGGGGGCCCTTCCTGGGCAGATCGAGCGCACCTATCGGCGTCGGGGGCTCTTGCAGGATCATCGAAGAGAGCCGGCCCTGCTCACCGTGCTCGTAGATGCCATAGCAGCGGAACTCCCCCCGTTTGGTGCGGCGCCGATCGGTGACAACGAACCTGTCACCCGAGACCGCGAGCACATCTCCCGGCTTCGCGTGCGCCAGGACCTGGTCCACCCGACGCTGCCGATCGGTTCTGCGTCGACGCCGCTGCTCTGCCTCGCTCGACTCGCGCTTGCGTTTCTCGGTCCACCAACCCCACACATCTCCACACTCGCAGACCAGATGCTCCCGATAGGACGCCAGGAACCGTTCCTGGCGAGCCAGACGCGCCTCGGCAGCTCCGATGTCCTCGTCTGCCAGGAACTGAGCGAAGGATCGGCCGATCGTTTCGGTCGCAGCGGCGCGATCCATGCGTGCCAGCAGATTGACCGCCATGTTGTAAGAGGGACGGAAGGCCGAGCGCAGCGGGAATGAACTGCCGCTCGCCAGTTCAGCCAACATGCCCACATCGACATCAGGTTGAGAGAGCACGACCCCGTACCCGATCGGATCTATGCCTCGGCGACCGGCACGACCGGTCAGCTGGGTGTACTCGCCCACGGTCAGCAGCGCGTGACCCTCGCCGGTGTACTTGGTCACGCGTTCGATGACCACGGTACGGGCGGGCATGTTGATCCCTAACGCGAGGGTCTCGGTCGCGTACACGACCTTCAGCAGTGCCTGGGTGAAGAGTTCCTCGACGGTCTCCTTGAACAGCGGGATCAGGCCAGCGTGGTGAGCGGCGACCCCCGCACGCAGCGCGGTCTGCCATCTCGCTGCTCCCAGCGCCTCTCGGTCGTTCGGACTGAGTGGTTCGAGGTTGCGGGCAACGATCTCGTCTATGCGTTCACGCTCTTGGCTAGAGGTCAGTTTGATCCCGCGAGCCAGCACCTCTTCGACCGCCGCTTGGCACCCTGCGCGGCTGAAGACGAAGCAGATCGCGGGCAGCATCTCGTCGGACTTCAGTCGCTCGATCACCTTCGGACGATCCACGCGCTGGCGTGCCGGACGGCCTCGACGACCGCCTCGGCCGCGGCTCTCCTGGCGTGCGCGCGGCGGGGCCTCATTGGCTCGGCGAGCCTCACGGCTGGGGCCGCGGCCCGCCTCATCCAGCAGAGGGAACAGCGCGCCGCCAGCCATGATCTGGTGCTGGATGGGAACGGGCCGCGATGTCTCCAACACCAGGGCCACATCGCCCCGCAGCGCCCGTAGCCAGGCGGCGAACCTCTCGTGGTTGCTGACCGTCGCAGAAAGTGCAGCTATCCGAACGCGAGGGTCCAGATGGATGATCACCTCTTCCCAGGTGGCGCCTCGCTCGCGATCACCGAGGTAATGAACCTCATCCAGGACCACCACGCCCAACCCTCTCAGAGCATCGGATCCTTCGTACAGCATGTTGCGAAGCACTTCCGTGGTCATGACCACTATCGGCGCATGTCCGCGGATCTGATTGTCGCCGGTGAGCAAGCCCACCTGCTCCGCGCCGTACCTCTCGGAGAGGTCCCGGAACTTCTGATTGCTGAGCGCCTTCATCGGCGTCGTGTAGAAGGTCCGGGTGGAAGTTTCGACCGCCAACCAGGCGCCGAACTCTCCGATCACCGTCTTGCCCGAGCCGGTCGGAGCGCAGACCAGCACGCCATCGCCGGTCAGCATCTCGATGCAGGCTTGCTCCTGGAACCTGTCCATCGTGTACGGCAGCGTGGCGGCGTAAGCCTCTACCAGCGCCGAAGGGTCCGGACCGTCGAGGGTCACTTGCGTAGGACGAATCGGATGAACAACAACGCCCCTTCGTAGAGGAGATAGAGAGGCACAGCCAGCATGATCTGGGATAGCGGGTCACCAGATGGGGTCGCAACAGCCGCGATGATGAACATCCCCAGGAAGGCCCACCGTCTCTTGCCGCGCAAGGTGTCGCTGCCGATCATCCCGACGGCGGCTAGGAACACCAGGATCAGCGGGAACTCGAAACTGATGCCGAAGGCGAGGATCATCAGCGTGACGAAGTTGATGTAGTCGTTGAACTGCAGCAACGGCGTGAGGCCGGGCTCGACCGCGAAAGCGAGCAGCCAGTTGATGCCAACCGGCAGCAGCACATACGCGATGAAGGCGCCTAGAGCGAAGAGCAGCACCGACGCAGCTACGAAGCCGACCGCCCAGCGCTTCTCGTTCTTGCGGAGTCCAGGGGTGATGAATCGCCAGATCTGCCAGAAGATCACCGGCCAGGCGAGCACGAGTCCCGCGAACGCCGACACCTTGATCTTCAGGAAGAACGCGGTGCCGATCCCGCTCACATATAGGTCGTCTACGACGACATCGCCGATCCGGCCGCCCTCTTCCAAGGGCAGGCGCAGCAATCCGAGTATCTGGTCGTAGAAGGCGTAGGCCACACAGGCCAAGACGATCCACGCGATGATCGCGTAGAAGAGGCGCCGCCGGAATTCCTCGAGGTGCTGGACGACGCTCATCGTCCCCTCGGGGTCGCGGCGCCGACGCAGTTTGGGCAACGCCAACGCCATGGGGCTCGGCTAGGTCAGTCCTTGGGAGTTTCCGAAGTCTTGGCTTCGTCGTCGTCGGCCTGTGCCTCCTTGGCTGCCGACTTGAACTCCTTGATCCCCTGCCCGAGGCCGCGACCGATATCCGGAAGCTTCCTCGCGCCGAAGATCACCACGATGACCAGAGCGATCAGGATGCCTTCCTGGGTGCCGATAGCTGCGAACGGTGTCATCTGTCCTCCGACTCTTTCGATGCGCCGAGTCGCTCCATACGCTCCTCGACGAGGGCTTTCTCTTCCTTGAGGACCATCGTGGCTTCCTCTATACGCTCACTGGCCTCCGAGACCGTGGATGCCAGCCCTCTGATGGCCTTCCAGGTCACCAACATCGCTCGGATCGCCACGAGTACCGCGAAGGCGACCAGGGCCCACAGGAGGACCGAGGCGACCGTCGGGATCGCGGCGAACATGAGGTTCATGGTAGTCGCGTAGATGCTGGTCGTGTGAACGGTCGACGCCGCCCGCGCTTATGGCGTCAGGCGGCGTCGAGTCCTGGATGGGACGATTCAGGTGGTCGTCCGCAGTAGCTGTTCGAACCAGTCCTCCGTCTGCAGCAGCAGGCGGAAGTCCAGCAGGTCATCGATCGTGAAGGCTGGTGCGTCGTGATCGGCCCCTTCGCCCGGCAGCTCGAAGATCGAGGCCTGGACGCCACCGGAGATCAGCAGCTGGACGATGCGATCATCGGCCGGCTTGCGCACATCCTCGTGGCATAGGGGACAGTCGAAGCGATAGAAGCTGGCGGGCGAGTAGGTGCAGACCTTCAGTTCGAGGTCCTTCGAGGTGAGCTCGACCTCGCCGCATGTTGGGCAAGTGGCCCTGATGGTGGTCATCGCACTGTCCTCCCGTTCCGTTGGCTTCTGTCCGTTGTATCGGCACTTCGGTCTTGCCGACTTGAGCCATTCACACGGGATAACGAGGAACACGACCTGAGGTTTCGCCCCGAACGGCGATAGATGATCCTTTCGGGCTATCGGTAGTTAGAGAGGGTGGCTCGCAGAACGGCCACGACACGGTCACGCAGGGTTTCGGGCTCGAGGATCTGAACGCCGGGCCCTGCGTTGACGAGGATCGGGACCAGCCAATCGGTCTCATCGGCGTTCAGCTCGATGCGGAGCGATCCATCCTCCTTCGCTTCGCAAGCCGCGACATGAAGGGAGTCAGCGATCCAGGCACTCTCGGGACGGCAGGCCAGCACGATGCGCTGTGCCGCCTGGGAGGGTTCGATGTTGAAGCCGGTACGCATGGGAGCCTGGCTCGCCTTCTCGTCCAAACGCTCCACCTCTCGGATCCGGTCCAGTCGGAAGGTACGCCGTTCGCCGGTCAGGTGATCGAAGGCGTCCAGGTACCAGGCCCGGTCCTGTACGAACACCCCATACGGGTCGAGGGTCCGGTCCCTCTCCTGATCGCCTGGTTTCCGGTAGACCACGCGCACCTGTACCCCATCGGCCGCAGCGGCCCGCAGTTGCGGGACCATGCTGGCTCCGGGCAGATCGAGATCGGCTTGAAGGGCGTCTGGATCGACTCCCCTCTTGGTCAGGAACGCGTGGAGCGCTTGCTTCGCGCCCTCGAGGGCTTCCCGGTGATCTGCGAGCAAGGGCAGGACCATGTCCGCGGCCTGATACGCGGCTGCAGCTTCGGTGACGCTTGGCTGCAAGGGGACATCGAGCCCCTCATAGGGGATCGCGTGGACGGTGCCGTCGATGATCTGACAGTCCAGGTAATCCAGCGGCGAGAAGGGCGCGACTCCGACCATCAGCCCATCGTCAAGGGTCTGCTCGAGTTCGTCCTCGGTCAACCCGAACCTGGAGCAGACCTCTTGGACCGGTACCCCATCAGGATGCCGCATCAGCCAGGGCAGCAGTTGGACGAGGGTACGCAACCGATCCATCAGGCGGCCCCGTGCGCATCTAGGGCGCCGCGCAGATGATCGGTCAGGGCATCGACCAGCGAGCCGGGCGACAGGACCTTGACCTCGGGACCGAACCCGGCCAGGAACGCCGCGAAACTCTGATCGTGGCCGTATGGCACACGGATGATCAACTCGCCGTCTCGTTCCTCCACTTCGACACCGAAACGCCTAGCGAGCATCCACGACACCGAGTCGTCAACGGCGATGACAGCTTCTCGATCCGGATCCGCCTCCCAGGGTGCGACCACCTCGGTGGCTTGCTCCCCAGGCTCGAACGCCCCGGGCTCCCCTCTCAGTTCGATCTCGCCCAGGATCCTGTTCAACCTGAAATGCCGAACGCCTTCGCGGTCCAGATCGAAGCCGGTCAGGTAGCGCTCTCCTCGCCAGGTGAGGGTCCATGGTTGAACCAGACGACGGGTTTCTTCCCCTCGCGAATCTCGATAACGGAACGAGATCTCGGTGCGCGAGATGATCGCTGCCAGCAGGATCTCTCCACGCGCGTCCAGGCCGATGTTGGGCAGCGCCCAACCAGCCGAGCCGATCACAGGCAGATCAGCAGCAGCCTCGATCACCGCTGCAGCAGGATCGGCTTCGGCCGATCGCATCGCCAGGGACAACGCCACCTTCTGTTCCGGGGTGAGCCTGAGGTCCCCTCTACTCACCTCACGGGTCAGGCGATACACATCCTCGATCGCGTCGTAGTCGATCTTCACCCGCATGGTCTCGCAGATGACGGATATGTCTCTGCGGAGCAACCGACGCGCGGCTTCGATGCCTCTGTCGGCATAGCCGTCGACGCCGGCGAAGATGTCCGCTCTAGACGCGGCGCGCTTGCGCCCGAGGAACGCCGCCAGCGCGAGGATCCTCGTCACCCTCTGGTTTCCGGTCTCAGTCATCACTAGGTTGGCGGCCATGATAAGAGTGGCCGAGGGGCGGGTCGTCGGATTGGGCCCCAGGCGTCGCGGCGCCACCCATCTGATAGTGGAACTGGATGGCCGCAACGAACCTGCGGTCGCCTACACCGGGCTGGTCGGAGAGCCGCTCGAGGGTGACCTGGTCATGTGCAACACGACCGCGGTCGATCTTCGTCTTGGAACAGGCGGTCTGCATCTGGTGGTGTCGATCCTCGGTCGCGAACTGCGCCAGGGTTCCGACGGGCATGGCATGAAGCTCCGTTACTCCCCTAGCCAGGTGGCCGTCACCTGCGTCGAGGAGACCCATCCCGACGCCTTCTCGTCGGACGACCCCCTCGACATCCCCGTGATCGTTCTCCCACTGCATTCGCTTCTGGCGCCCGTAGCTGTCACCGCTCAGTCGATCCGCCCGGGCTTGAAGATCGCCTATGTCATGAGCGATCAGGGAGCTTTACCCATCGCCTTCAGCTCGTTGGTCAGCCAACTCCTGGACGATGGGACGCTCTCTACGACGGTGACAGCCGGGCAGTCCTTCGGCGGCCACCATGAGGCTGTCACGGTCGCCAGCGGCCTGATCGCAGCCGAACGCGTCGCCGGAGCCGACCTGGTACTCGTCGGTATGGGGCCTGGCAACCTTGGAACCGGGACTCGGTTCGGGTTCGCCGGCCTCGATCTCGCAAACAGCGTCATGCAGTCCTTGGCGGTGGGCGCAGCCCCCGTGGTGTGTGCGCGTCTCTCGGACGCTGATCCTCGTGATCGACACCGGGGTCTCAGCCACCACCTTCGCACCGCGCTCGAGGTCGCGCCCCCGGGGTGGCGGTTGGCCCTGCCCCAGATGCCGGCCGGGTTCTCATGGTCGCCGGACCCTCCGCAACCGTACGAGACGGTAGGTACCGAGCCGTTCATGCCGGCCTTGCATGCTCGAAGCGAGCTGATGCACAGCATGGGACGAGGACTCGCAGACGACCCTTGGTTCTTCAGGGCCGGCGCGGCAGCCGCAGCACTAGCGCTGCGCTGATCGGGCTCGGTCGGCTACAGGTTGCGTTCCTGACAGCACGCGAACGGATAGAAGTCACCGGCTACTGGTTGCGTTCCTCGCAGCGAGCGAACCGATCGAAGCCTGCGTTTCCGTCACACCGGTCGTTACCGTTACCGCCGTCCAACAGATCGTTGCCGTCGTTGCCGGCCAACCCGTCGTTGCCGTCCTCTCCATACACCTTGTCGTTGCCGCCGCCGGCTGCGATCCGATCATGGCCACCCCGGCCCCTCAGCAGATCCGCGCGGCCGCTGCCGTACATGATGTCATCGAACCTCGACCCGAGGACGCGCTCGATGCTCGCGAGCCGGTCGCGTCCGTGCCCGCCGCTGGCCTTGCCGGTCGTCAGGTTGACCACGACCTTGGCACCTGCGCCCTCGTACGAGATGAGGTCGCTTCCGGGACCCCCGAACAACTGGTCATCTCCGGGACCGCCCACCAGACTGTCATTGCCCTTGTTCCCGTAGATCCGGTCGTTGCCTGGGCCTCCGCGTAGAACCTCAGAACCGGGGCCTCCGACCAGCTTGTCGTGCTTGTCGCTTCCGATCACGCGCTCGATGCCTCCCAGGGTGTCGTTACCGGCGCCTCCACTCGCCAACGACTTGAAGAGGTTGACGACCACCCCGTAGCGCGCATCCTGATAGTCGACTACATCGGCTCCGCCTGCTCCGCCGAAGATCCGATCGGTGCCTTGCCCACCCTGCAGGCTGTCCTGGCCGGCCTCGCCGTCCAGATAGTCGCGACCCTCGCCTCCCTCGAGGCGATCATCGCCGTCGCCGCCCTTCAGCGTGTCGTGGCCTTCACCGCCGATGAGGGTGTCGTCCCCTGGACCTCCGAAGAGCCGGTCGCCGAAGGGCGACCCTATGACGCCCTCTATCGAAGCGAAGGTGTCCTGGCCATAACTCGAGGACGAATTGGCAGCGAGGTCTACTATCACCCGGCTCGGGGCGTCCTCGAACGAGATGAAGTCTCTTCCGGCGCCTCCGTCCAGGGTGTCATCGTCAGGGCCCCCGATGAGCACATCATCTCCGGCCTTGCCGAAGATGCGGTCGTCGCCACCTCCACCATCCAGCCGGTCAGCCCCGATGGTTCCTTGGATCAGGTCGTCTCCCTCTCCACCGATCACCGCCTCGATCCCGGCAAGGCTGTCTCCGTCGCTGCCGTCGACCGTTCCAGCACCGAGATCGATCGTGAGGCTGAGGGCTTCATCCTCATAGGAGACGGTGTCGATCCCTGCGCCACCTATTACGGTGTCCGAGCCCGAGCCTGGTGTGATCAGGTCGTCTCCGCCGGCGCCATCCAGGCCATTGGCGCCCGAGTCGCCCGACAAGACATCTGCTTGCGGCGATCCGATGAGGTTCTCGATGTTGGACAGCGTGTCGTTGCCTGCACCGGTCGCAGTTCCGCTCGCTAAGGATGCGACCACTCCGATCTTGGCCGTGACGAAGGACGCCGCATCCGAGCCGCCACCCCCGTCGATCGTGTCGTCGCCGCCGCCTCCGATGAAGGTTTCAGAGGCGTCGCTGCCAAGCAGCGTGTCCGCGAGAGCGGATCCGAAGATGATCTCGAAACCGGCGACCGTGTCGGTTCCGTCTCCCTCGACGGTCCCTGCGTCCAGGTCCACCGTCACGGCCGTCTGCAGCGATCGAAGGTCGAGGGTGTCGTTACCCTCCTGGCCGTCGAGTGTGTCGTCTCCGGCGCCGCCATCCAGCAGGTCGTCTCCGTCGCCCCCGGCGATCGAGTCTGCACCAGGCCCCGAGTAGATGCGGTCATCGCCAGCAGAGCCGGTGATCTGGTCATCGCCAGATCCGGTCCTGATGATCTCGAGGTTGCCGATCACATCGGCACCGTCGCCCGCGACCGTACCGGCTGTGAGGTCCACGGTCAGAGCTTGCTCGCTCGCGGTTTCGTCGAGGGTGTCGGTGCCGTCCTCGCCGTCGATCGCGTCGTCGCCGGCGCCACCTCCGAGGATGTCATCGCCTGCTCCTCCGAGGATCGTGTCGGGTCCGTCGCCTCCGAAGATCCATTGCTTGCCATCAGCGCCGGTGAGTGTGTCTCCCTGCGGACTGCCGAGCAAGATCTCTATGCCATCGAAAGCGTCGTCGCCGTCGCCGGTCGAGCGCCCGGTCGCGAACGAAGCCTCTATCGCTTCGGGGCTGTCTTGGAAGCTCAGGGTGTCAAGGCCGCTCGAACCGTGGATGGTGTCATCGTCGCCGCCCGGGATGATCGTGTCGTCCCCGCCTTGTGCGAAGAACAGGTCGCCGCCACCAAGCCCGACGAAGGTCTCGTCGGCAGCCGATCCGATGAAGAGGTCAGAGGTGTCGGTACCGGTCAGATGCTCGATCGAGGCGACGGTGTCGCGTGCGGTGCCGTGCTCTGCCAGACCGAGCTCCAGGTCTACCGACAGCGCGTCACCTGCCGGATCCCAACTGGCACGGTCGAAGCCTTCGCCACCGTCCAAGCTGTTCGAACCAGTCCCTCCCGCGACTTGGTCGTCTCCCTTGCCGGCGCTGATCGTGTCCGCACCCGCTGCCCCGTCGAGGACATCGTCGCCTGCCAGGCCGGTCAAGACATCGTCCCCACCCAGACCCAGAAGCGTGTTCGCCGAAGCGTTGCCGGTGAGCCGATCGTTGCCGGCCGTGCCTGTCACATCTTCGATGTCGCCGGGGGTGAGCGAGTCGACGCCTTCGCCGCTGGAGGTCCCGGCGGTCAGATCGACCACCACGCCAGCGGTGACCGCGAACGAGAGGTGATCGCGGCCGTCTCCCCCGCTGACGGCGTCATTCCCGCTGCCTGGACGCAGATCATCGTCGCCGTCTCCGCCGGCGAGCACATCCGAACCGACACCGGCGTCGAGGATGTCGTTGCCCTCCCCGCCATCCAGATCGTCGTCCCCCGCTCCGCCGTTCAACTCGTCGTCGCCACCGCCGCCTGTCAGCTCATCGTTTCCGTCACCACCGATCAGCACATCATCGCCGTCACCACCGATCAGCACATCGTTGCCGCCGCCCCCGTCCAGTTTGTTCGCTGCTGACGATCCGGTGATGTTGTCCGAGTTGACCGTCCCGACGACATCCTCGATGTTCTGGACGGTCAGGGACCCGAATCCGGTTGCCTGACTGGAAGTGTTTGACAGGTCGATCGTGAAGCCTTGACTGGCAGAGACGATCTCGTAGTGGCTCGCATCGATCGTGTCCACACCGGCGCCGCCGTCGATCGAATCGTCACCACCGCCGGTCAGGAACACATCGTTTCCGCCTTGGCCCAGGAATGTCTGGGCGCTGGCGTTGCCGCACAGAACATCGTCTCCCGAGGTTCCTATGATCACAGGCGCTGTAGGGACACTGTTCGTGCAGGTCAGATGGTCAGCGTTCGCTGGGAGCGCGAACACGAGGGGCAGCAGGAGGCCGGAAATGGCCGCGGTCGTGCGGCCGATGCGGGAAGGCATGGACACAATGTCACCAGACCTCGGATGTCCCCGCAAGCGCTCACATGGAAGAGATGAGGCGTTCGACCCGTTCGTCGTGCGCCCTGAAGGGGTCTTTGCATAACACGGTTCGCTGCG
This sequence comes from Actinomycetota bacterium, assembly GCA_046565595.1. Taxonomy (GTDB): domain Bacteria; phylum Actinomycetota; class AC-67; order AC-67; family AC-67; genus JBKHYG01. Next base: position 32,123 of record JBKHYG010000021.1, read on the forward strand.
CCTGGTCATTCAGCTTCAGATGTACCCAGTCCACCGTGAAATCCCGCCGTCTGGCCTTGGCGCGCTTGATGAATTCGCCACGCAACCTGGCCCTGGTCGTCTGCGGCGGCGCCTCTGTCGCCTCCTCGATCTGATCATCTGTCACGACACGCTGCATCCGGCCCTTGGTCGTCAGCAGATGCGCCAAGCCTCGCGTCCTGGTCACATCGTGGTATGCGAGATCCAACAGCGCGACCTTGGGATGGCCAAGCGGCAGGTCATCTCGCGAACGGAAGGCCTCGATGAGGTTCCGCTTGGTCACCCAGTCCAGCTTGCCGTCCAGGACATCCAGCCGGCCGGTGCGCAGCGCATCGAGGGTCGCTGCCCAATCATCTAGGACCTGCTGCCTGAGCGGATCGAGCCCTCGCCGCTCGCAGAAGTTCGCGACCTTCTCCAGGTAGGCCTCCTGGATGTCTAGGGCGCTCATCTCCCGGCCCGCGGTCAGTCGAACCGGTTTCGAGAAGGTCAGGTCGTGGCTGATCTCGCGGATGGCGCGGATCGGGTTCTCGATCGTCAGGTCCCTCATCGTCTGACCCTCTTCCAGCATCCGCAGGATCAGGTCGGTCGTGCCCACCTTCAGAAGCGTCGTGTACTCGCTCATGTTGGAGTCTCCGACGATCACATGCAGCCTTCGGTACTTCTCCGCATCCGCGTGCGGCTCATCACGGGTGTTGATGATCGGCCTGGATCGGGTGGTGGCGCTGCTCACTCCCTCCCAGATGTGTTCGGCTCGCTGGGCAAGAGTGAAGGTCGCGCCACGCGGGGTCTGCAGGATCTTGCCCGCCCCCGCGAACACCTGCCGGGTAACCAGGAACGGGATCAACACATCGGCGATCTTCTGGAACTCGCCGTATCTAGAGACCAGGTAGTTCTCGTGACACCCATACGAGTTACCTGCCGAGTCGGTGTTGTTCTTGAACAGGTAGATGTCTCCGGCGATCCCTTCCTCGTGGAGTCGCCGTTCGGCCGATCTGAGAAGGCCCTCGAGGATCCGCTCCCCCGCCTTATCGTGAGCGACGAGTTCCTTCAGGTCATCACATTCGGGGGTCGCGTATTCGGGATGGCTGCCGACATCCAGATAGAGGCGTGCGCCGTTCTCGAGGAACACATTGGAGCTGCGCCCCCAACTGACGACCCGCCGGAACAGGTAACGAGCCACCTCGTCTGGGGATAGCCGTCGCTGTCCTCGGAAGGTGCAGGTGATCCCGTACTCGGTCTCCAGGCCGTAGATGCGACGCTCCACACCCGGAGGATACGAGCCGACAGGTCCAGACGGGCCAACGCCGCTACCCTTGCGTCCCATGTTCTGGTTAGCTGCCATCGGATGGCGCGTCATCGACCGGTTCCGTTTCGGCCCGATCGAGATATCTCCTCATGGGATCGGTATCGCGGCCGGCTTCCTTGCCGGCGGTTCGCTCCTTGCCCGTCGCGCCGAGAGGATCCTCGGCATCCGCAAGGAACACACCTGGAACATGCTCATGTGGGCGATCGTCGGCGTCATCATCGGCGCCCGGCTGGCCTTCGTGATCGGCAATCCCGACCTGTTCTTCCCCGACGATCCGCTCGGTGTCTTCCGGATCTGGGAGGGCGGCGTGGCCCTCTACGGAGGCATCTTCGGGGGCATACTCGCCGCGATCCCGTACCAGAGGAAGCATGGGCTGCCTTCGATCGAGCTGCTCGATGCTGCCGCACCCGGATTCCCGCTCGGCATCGCGATCGGACGCATCGGCGATCTGATCATCGGGGACCACCTCGGGTCCTCGACCGATTTCTTCCTGGGTTACCGCTACCTCGGCGGTCCTCTGCCTGACCGGACCCTGGCGGTCGGAGAGGTCGTCCACCAGACCGCGCTCTACGACATGCTGATCGCCGCGATCATCTTCCCAGTGGTCATGGTGCTATCCCGCCGGCATCTCGCACGAGGACGGCTCATCGCTATGACCGCGATGCTCTACGCGGCGGGCCGCTTCGTGACCGATTTCTCTAGGACCGAGGTGGCATCCTTCGGTGGCCTCTACGGAACCCAGTGGACCTCTATCGCGCTCATCCTCGCGGGTGCGGCGTGGCTGTCACGCCGCCCGCGACGCGGCTACACGCTCCCGCTGGATCAGCCGCTGCACGAGCCGGCTGTCATCGCCGACGACGAGCCCGATCTTGGCGGCTTCCCTGAAGAAGGACCCAGCGGTGTTGGGCCCGCTCCGGGCGATGCCTCCGGGGATGACCCTGTCAGTCCCGCCGGGGATCCGCGCAGCTAGCCAATCGTCGAGGGCCTCCGCTGCTTCTCGAGCCTCTTCGGCATCGTCGAATATCAGTCTCACGGCGATCGCAGAATCCGAGCGCGACCGGACGGTCTCGTAGCGGCCTCCTCCCCACCCCTCCCCCACCTTCACTGCGACCCCTTCGGTCAACCCGGTCCCCAGTTCCGAGTCTCCGTCGATCGTTGTGACGAGATCGAACATCCCGAAGGCTCCGGTCGAGACCCGCTCTATGCCTTCCAAGGAGGCGAACGGCCCGACCGGGATCGCCTTCTCGCGGGAGAGGTAGCGCTGCGGGTCGTAGATCTGCTCGCTCGTGGTGGGCGGTTCTTGGTAGGCGCGGTTGACCAACGCCCAGCCTTCGTGCTCGAGGAGTGCCCCGACGAACCTCTCCCCCATCTCGTAGGGGAATCTCGTGCTATCGACCAGGAACTCAGGTGCATCCACATCGAAGTCTTCGGCTTCGAAGTCCCGCAGCATCTGCTGGCGTTCGGCGGCGGTCATGAAGCGTCGCATCCAGCGAACCGCGGTGATGTCCGCATCACCCTCGGATAGCGCCTGCATCGCGAGGCCAGCGTCGTAGCTTTCCCGATCCTCGAAGAGCTCTTCGAGCACCGACAGTTCGAAGTGTTGATCCACCAAGGCATGAGCAAGTTCGTGGGCTGCATAGAAGCGACCAGCCTGCGACAGCTCTCCGCCGCGTTCGGTCGTCACGAAGAAGTGGCGGTCCTCGGGTCGGTAGAAGCCAGCGATCGTGCCCGAGTAGAACTCGCGCAGGATCTCGACGAGGTTCGCGTCATCAGAGAGCAGGCCTAGATGCCTAAGCGAGAGGGCATCGGCCTCCAGTTCCGACGGGTCAACATCCTGGTCGATCTGTTGGTTGATGATCTGCCTCATCCCTGCCCTGGTGATCACCTTGACGGTGAAGGCCCCGGTGAACCGCAGCCCTCGGATGCGCTCGACCTGTTGAGCGATACTGCGGATGGCCGGAGGAAGATCCTCCAGCGGCGACACCGCCGGGGGCTCCTCCCCTGGAGGCTGCGTGGTCGCCGAAGGCAAGGGAGGCAACGGCGGAAGCGGCTCGAGCGTCGAGGGGCGCAGTACCGTCAGCCTGAAGATCGAGCCCAGTAACGCTGCGGCGGCGAGCAGGGCTATGACCCCTCGCGCCCGGCCCCAGATCATCCCTGCAGCAACTGTGCGATCTCGGGCGACTCGAGGCGCCTGAAGGCGCGTCGCGGCGCTTCACGAGCCAGCAGCGCAACCTCCAATGCGTCCGGATCGAGCTCGCGTTCCTCTCCGGATGCGCTCTTCAAGGCCTCGATCCCAAGCTTGGTTGCCGCAGGTAGATCGAGGCCGGGCTGATAACCCTGGCTGAGCAGATCGACGAGGGCCTCAGCGTGGCCTCCCATGGCCATGAAACCGGTCTCGTCGTAGAGGCTGCCGTCGTAGACGACCCGATATAGCTCGTCACGATCCTGGGTCGCCCCCACCTGGGCGACGAGCACCTCTACCTCGAAGGGCTTCATCTGTTCGGTGAAGACCGATCCGATCGCCTGTGCGTACGCGTTCGCGATCGCCTTGGCGGTCACATCCTCGCGGCCGTAGGAGTACCCCTTCATGTCTGCCAGCCGAACACCAGCTATCCGCAGGTTCTCGAACTCGTTGTACTTGCCGACCGCAGCGAAAGCGATACGGTCGTACAGTTCGCCGATCTTGTGAAGCGTGGCACTGGGGTTCTCTGCGACGATCAGGATGCCAGGCGCGGATTCGATGGCGACGATCGAACGCCCCCTCGCGATCCCTTTCCGCGCGTAGTCCGCGCGGTCCTTCATCACCTGCTCTGGCGAAACATAGTAAGGCATCGCCATCAGAGGGCTCCCTCATCTGCGAGCTCTGCGGTTATCGTCGCCAGGGTGGCGTCGGGCACGCGCAGGTACCCATCCGATGTGACGGTCGCCACGATCGGGAAGATGCCGCGCACCAGGTCGGGTCCTCCGGTCGCGGCGTCCTCCTGAGCAGCGTCTGCCAGCGCACGGACCGCCAACTTGATCGCGTCGTCGTTCGCGATCCCTGGCTTCCACTCACGACGCAGCGTACCTCGGGCATGCACCCCGCCCGAGCCGGTCGCATGGAACTGGGTCTCCTCGTAACGGCCGCCCACCGCGTCGTAGCGGTATATCCGACCCTCACCTCGACGATCGTCATAGCCGGAGAAGACCGGGACGACGACCAACCCTTGCATGGCCATCGGGAAGTTGGCCCGGATCATCTGCGCCAACCGGTTTGCCTTGCCTTCCAGCGAGAGGTTCTCACCTTCTAGTTTCTCGTAATGCTCGAGCTCGGTCTGGAAGAGCCGCACCATCTCGATCGCAGGTCCGGCAGCGCCCGCGATCGCGACCGCCGAGAACCGATCGGCAGGGAACACCTTCTCCATCTTCCGGTCCGCGATCGTGTGGCCCTCGGTGGCCCGTCTGTCACCCGCAACGACGACACCGTCTGAGGTGACCATGGCGAGGATGGTCGTACCTTCGGGGAAGGTCACCATGCCGCCGGGGCTCTGGGGATGTGTGGCCTCAGGCGTGACCGTCCGCAGTAGATCCACGAAGGACGGGTTTGGTTCGAACGAGAACGCGGCCTTGGTCCAGGCCGTCGGGAAGTCCTTGCTCACTGGCCGCCCTTCTGGACATAGGACCTGACGAATTCCTCGGCGTTGGTCTCCAACACCTCATCGATCTCGTCGAGGATGTCGTCCAGGTCTTCCTTCAGATCTTCAGCGGTTTCGGTCGCCTCTGGGGCGTCCTCGACCTGCTGGTCTGCGGTCTCACCCTGTGTCTTCTTCTGGCGTTGTTCAGCCATGGTTCACCTCGCTGTGATGGACACCCATCCTACGAGCGTGGAGGGACATCGCCCGGCGCGCCGCGTAGGGCCGCCACCAAAGCTTCGGCATCCTCGGCCTGCTCGAGGATCTCACCGACCATCTCCTCGGTCCCCTTCAACGGCTCGTGCATGGGCAGCCTCTGCAGCCGGTCGCCGCCCAGATCGAAGATGATCGAGTCCCACGAGGCGGCCGCGACCCGGTCCCCGAACCTCTCCAGGACCTTGCCCCGGAAGTAGGCGCGGGTGTCGTTCGGCGGCTCGGTCATCGCTCGATCAACAGATGCGTCGTCGGTCAGGCGCTCGAGCTTGCCGCTGCGTTCCAGGACATAAGAGATGCCCTTGCTACGACGGACATCGTGGTACTGCAGATCCAGCATATGCAGCTTGGCGTGACGAGCATCCAGCGAGTGCTTCTCCCGATACTCCTGCAAGACCTTGTATTTCGCGACCCAATCGATCGTCCTAGACATGCTCATCGGATCTCGTTCGAGTCCAGCGAGGGCCTCCTCCCAGCGCCTGAGTATGTCCGGACCCCAGTCAGGGAGGTCGGCTCGGGTCGCCCATTTCGAGACGGACTCATGCAAGAGCCACTGGACCTGGACGGGCGTCATCGAACGGCCGTCCTTCAACCGGATCTGCTCGGCGCAGGTTATGTCTCGAGAGATGCGGCGCAGCGTCGCGACAGGCTTGTCGATGTGGAGGTCTTCGGGAGCCTGATCATCCTCGAGCATGGACAGGATCAAGGCTGTCACACCCGTCTTCAGCCAGGTCGCTACCTCGCTCATGTTCGCATCGCCGATGATCACATGCAGGCGCCGGTACTTCTCCGGATCCGCATGCGGTTCGTCGCGCGTGTTGACGATCGGCCGCTTGAGCGTGGTCTCAAGTCCGACCTCGACCTCGAAGAAGTCTGCCCTCTGGCTGATCCGGTACGGCTGTTCCTCGTCTCGGTCGGTGAGCAGGCCGGCACCCAGGTAGACCTGACGGGTCACGAAGTGCGGGATCATCAGCTCCACGATCGCCGGGAACGGGATCTGCCGCGAGACCAGATAGTTCTCGTGACAGCCGTAGGAGACCCCCTTGTTGTCGGTGTTGTTCTTGTAGACCAGGAACCTGCGGCCGTCGGGGAAGCGCGCACCAGCCATCTCGATGGCTGATTCCATGATCCGCTCCCCCGCCCGGTCGTGTACGACGAGGTCGTAAGGGTCGGTGCATTCGGGGGTCGAGTACTCCGGGTGGGCATGATCGACATAGAAGCGCGCACCGTTGGTCAGAACGACGCTCGCCAGCCCTAGATCCTCATCGGTCGGAGCATCCAAGAGAACCGCGGTCTCGAACCCTCGAGCGTCCCGCAGGGGATGTTCATCTTCGAAGTCCCACCGGATGCGTCGGAGCTCGCCCGCGTACGAGGTCACCACCGCGCTGGATGCGGTGACCGGGTTCCAGTCCTCGACACCGGTTACGGTGATGCCGTATTCGGTCTCGATCCCAAGGATCTTCGGGATGGCCACGCGTCAGAGCCTAGAGGTACTGCCCCGTGTTTATGTTCTCGATGGACTTCGCACCCTTGTCGGTCTCACCCTGGCTGACGAGCGTACGGACATACACGATCCGTTCACCCTTCTTACCCGAGATCCGAGCCCAGTCATCGGGGTTGGTCGTGTTAGGCAGATCCTCGTTCTCCTTGAACTCCGCACGGATCGCGTGGATCAGGTCCTCGGTACGGATGCCCTTGATGTTGGTCTCGAGGAACCGCTTGATCGCGTCCTTCTTGGCGCGCGCAACGATGTTCTCGATCATCGCACCCGAGTTGAAGTCCTTGAAGTAGAGGATCTCCTTATCCCCGTTGGCATAGGTCACCTCGAGGAAACGGTTGGAGTCGTCCTCGGCGTACATGCGCTCGACCGTCTCCTCGATCATGCGCTCGATCAACTTCTCGCGTCCGCCGGCGACCTGCGTCTCCTCCTCGGCGAGCGGTAGCCCTTCGGTCAGGTAGATCTTCAGGATCTGCGCCGCGCCGTCACGGTCGGGGCGTTCGATCTTGATCTTCACATCGAGTCGGCCTGGCCGAAGGATCGCGGGATCGATCATGTCTTCACGGTTGGAGGCGCCGATCACGATCACATTGCTCAGCGTCTCCACCCCGTCGATCTCGGCCAGCAGCTGCGGGACGATCGTGTTCTCCACATCGCTGCTGACACCGCTGCCTCGCGTGCGGAACAGCGAATCCATCTCATCAAAGAACACGATGACCGGATGGCCCTCGTCGCTCTTCTCCTTGGCGCGTTGGAATATCTCGCGGATCTGGCGTTCGGTCTCGCCGACATACTTGTTCAGCAGTTCGGGGCCCTTGATGTTCAGGAAGTACGCCTTGCCGCTGTGCTCGTCGTTCGCATCAGCCATCCGCTTCGCCAGCGAGTTCGCCACCGCTTTCGCGATCAAGGTCTTGCCGCATCCCGGTGGCCCGTACAGCAGCACACCCTTGGGTGGCTTGAGCTCATGTTCGACGAACAGTTCGGCATGCAGGAACGGCAACTCGACCGCATCCATGATCTGTTCGATCTGCGGACCCAGTCCGCCGATGTCCTCGTAGGAGATATCTGGAACCTCTTCCAGGACCAGTTCCTCGACCTCGGCTCTCGGGAGTCGCTCGTAGGCGTATGCGCTGCGAGGTTCGACCATCAACTTGTCCCCGGCCTTCAACGGCAGATGCTGCAGAGGTTCGGCCAGGTAGACGACCCGCTCGTCGTCGGTGTGTCCTACGACGATGGCACGCTCGGTATCGAGGACCTCTTTGAGGCTCATCACCTCACCGACCATCTCGAAGCCGACCGCCGCGACAGCGTTCATCGCCTCGTTCAAGATGACCTCTTGGCCTCGAGCCAGGCTCTTCGGGTCTAGGTCCACGGCGACATTGACCCGCAGTTTGCGGCCGGAAGTGACGATGTCGATGCTTCCATCCTCGTTCGTCTGAAGGTAGACGCCGAACCCCGATGGGGGTTGCGTCAGTTTCTCGACCTCATCCTTCAGCGCCTCGACCTGCTCACGGATCTCGGTTAGAGCACCGACGAGCCGCTCGTTCTGAGACTGCGCGCGCACCAGCCGTTCCCGCGTGTCATCCAGCCGTTGCTCGAGGAGTCGTACCTCGCGGGCGGGCGTTCCTAGGCGCTCGCGGAGGAGCTCAGCCTCTTCGCGCAGCTGGTCGACCTCGTGCTGGAGTTCGGCGACGCGGTCGCGGTCACCGTCTGCTCCAGGCTCTTGACGCCTTGCCACGGCTGCTCCTCTCCGTCGGATCGGTCGAACCGACATGATGACTCGATCCGGCAAGATCTGGTCATCGATGCGAACGATTATAGGTTCGGGTCCGTTCCATCCCGGCTTGAGGGAGCATCCGTACCGGCCAGTAACCGGGCGATGGTCAGGAAGCCCGTGTGCCCAACCATCCGATGATCAGGACGAACGCTGCGTCCTTCCACATGCCAGGTGCGTATGAGAGTTTCCGAAGTGATTATGTCGATGAAGCCCAGACGGCGCAGGGTGGCGACCGTCTCTTGCACCTGGGTGGTCGAGGGCACATAGGCGCAGAAGATGCCTCCGGGCCGCAGCAGCACCTCCGCACGCTCGGCGACGCGCCAAGGCTCGGGCAGGTCAAGGACCACTCGATCGCTCGGTTCGCTCGGCTCGTAACTGGTGATATCTCCGACCAGCAACTGCAGTTCGTCCGGGACCGAACCGAGCATCGCGACGATGTTCGACTCGGCCCTGCGGGCATGATCCTCACGCTGCTCGAGGCTCACGACCCTCCCGTTCGGGCCGACCGCGCGCACCAGCGCCATCGTCAACGCCCCGCTGCCGGTGCCGGCCTCCAAGACGGACACCCCCGGTGCGATGTCCGCTCCGACGATGATGCTGCCGATATCCTTGGGGTAGACGACCTGAGCGCCACGCGGCATCTTCACGATGACATCGCTGAGCGTCGGACGCACGACCGTAACCTTGCTTCCACCCGACAGCGTCAGCCTGGTGCCCTCTTCGATCCCGATGACATCATCATGGGATACGAATCCTGCGTGCGTGTGGAACTGCTGCCCCTTCTTCAGGGTCACCAGGTAGCGCCTGTCTCTGCCATCCAGGAACAGCGCTCGTTCGCCATCACGCAGAGGGCCTCTCATCGTGGGTCGTCGCCTCCTTCGGTCTCTTCGGCCACACCTGCAGCGGAGAACAGGAAGGTGCCGATCAGCATCGTCCATAGACCCCCTGCGTCCGGGCTCGATCCGCGCCCCAGAGGTTCGAGCAGAACGAAGACGCCAAGCACGATCAGTCCCGTGGCGAAGGCTCGAGCTACGCGGGCGGCCCAGCGGGTTGCGCGGCCTCGTGCCCCGGTCACACGCCAAAGTATCGAACGCAGGATGCGCCCTCCATCCATCGGGAACGCAGGGATCAGGTTGAACACGGCGAGGGCGAGGTTGATCCACGCGTAGGCGCCCCAAGCGCCGCTCAGTCCCTCGGCTGCGGGCTCCAAGGTGCGCGCGATACCCGCGAGCGTGGTCGCTACGACCAGAGAGAGGATCGGGCCAGCGATCGCGACCTGATATTCGATCTGGGGCCGCTTGGCTAGCCCCACGATCTGACTGACGCCTCCGAAGGCGAACAGCGTGATCTGGTCACATCTCATGCCGTGGGCGCGTGCTACGAGAGCATGTGCAAGCTCGTGGGCCACGATGCTGGCTGCTACCGGGATCACCGAGACGAGGGCAGCGACGACCAACACCGTCCTAGATGAGCCGCGGAACAGCGGCAGCGCGATCACGGGGTAGGTGAACAGCGTCAGGATCATGACGCTCAGCAACCACGAAGGATGGATGACCAGCGGGATGCCGGAGAGGCTGAAGAGGCGGAAGCCCTCGGCGGGCGGCCGCGGGGAGCGCGGTCCCTTCGCCATGTGGGCGATGTTAGTCGCCTGCTGAGGTGGGTTCCGCGGGATCCGCGGCGATCTAGTTCCTTTCAGGGCCGCGCCAGGTCCTCACTTCGAACCGGCCGCACACCCCGCTAGAACCCTGCCCCTCAGAGTTTCTGCCAGATCACCAACACGCCGGCGATGTCTCCGGCATCGAGGGTCCGCATATGCGTGCTCCCCCGGTAGGTCCATCTGTACATGGTCTGTGTGTGTCGCCCCGCGTCACTTAGCGCGAAGGGCCAAGAGGTCGTCTTATTGCCGATGTCGTCGAGTCCCAGGGCGTGCCCGAGCTCATGGGTGATGACCGATTGGACATCTAGCCATGCTGCCGTCGCAGTGCCGATGGTGCCACTGGCTTCGCCCGCTAGTGCTTCGACGCCGGAAGCCTGCTTCCAGGTCTCGGTCTTGTTCAAGACGATGTCTACCTCGACGATCGAGTGGGCAGCTCGACCTGAGGATCCTTCGAACCAGATGCAAGCGACCGCAGCCGCCCCAGGTATCCCGCAACTGTTCGGGTTCCCCCAGGAGATCGTGTTCTTCCCATCGCGACCGAAGCCGCTGCTGGTCGTCCCACCGTAGGTGAAAGCGTTCCCGGAGGGCCATGCCATGTTCCACGCATCGAGCGAGCCTTCGACCGCAGCGAGGAAGTCTGCGTTCGCTACCTTGGATCCGCTGGTATCTGCGAGGAAACTCATCGGCACGGAGGCCGGATACTCGCGGCAGGTTCGGAACAGAAGGCCTGGCGTGTCGGGCGTGCATTCGTGTGAGGCCTTCACGGCGCCGGTGGCCGATCCGAGCACAGCCGTCGGTGCCGCCGCTAGAGCGAGGACCGCAAGCCCAGCGACCATCCTGGTCGCGAACTTGGAGGTACTGCGCTCTGTCATGTCGGTTCCGTCAGCGGGTCGCGAGCATCGTCTCGACGGCGTTCAGAGCCTTCGAGCGCACACGCTCTAGCCGCAGCATCGCCTCGGCGAGCCGGCGGTCGAGGTCGTCATCGTTCGGGCGCGCGAAAGCCTCCTGCGCTGAACGCTGGTTGCGATCCCTCTCAGTCATATTCCCCATCTCCCCATCAGTGCCCCGAAGGGCTGTCGGTCACGGTGCCTTCGCTCCTCCCATGAGCTGGGGTCCGTGTTCCCTCTCGACACTGATAACGAGCCCGAGGCTTGAGCGTTCGGGGTGCGTGCAAGGAGTTTCGCAGAAAGGTTCCTCACGAAAGGGAACATCCCTGCTTCCGAGACATCTCGGGTGTGCACCGCCGTGAGCGAGGATCTTCGCGGAAACCGACATCAACACCGCGGAAGCGGTCCCCGTGGGGACCGCTTCCAACTTCTGCGCACCACCGCAGAGGTTCTTGGTGGTTAGAGGGTTGCCGAAGCGCACACCTCGTCGGTCTGGCCTAGCAGGGCTTCGAGTTCGTACTGGCCCGGCAGTTGGCATCCGTAGGACTTAGCTCCCTGAACCGCCTTGCCCGCTGGCTGATCGCTGCCCTTGTTGCCGCCATCGTCGGTGGCACCCTTGTCGGTGGTCGAGCCGTGATCAGTAGACGTGGTCGTGGAAGTCGTTCCTGTGGTGGGTTCGCTCACCGTCGGCGCAGATCCGGGTGCGGTCGGAGCTGTCGGAGCAACCTCGCTGAGGATCCTCGAGAGCGTACCTTCGTCGGTGATACCGAGCGCCTTGGCGACTGCCTGCGTCAAGGAGCGGCTGGCGTCCATGGCGCGATCGAAGGCTTCGGTCGCTTCTGGTGCCAGTACAGGCGCAGACTTGGCGAGCAGCGCTTCGGTCTCGGCAGCCTTGGCTGCGAAGCCGGCCAGACGCTCAGAGTCGTTCTCTCCGACGACCGTCTGCTCGGCACGGCTGATCTCGTAGGCGGCCATGTCGAGAGCCTGACCGACCAAGGAACTGTCAGCACCCAGGGCCACCAGTTGCTCTGCCTCCCAGATGTGTTCTGCAGCGAAGCCCAGACGACGGTCTGCGTCGGCGAAGGCGTCACCGAACAGAGCGATCTGAGCGGCGTGGATCTTCTGCTTGAGTCCGTAGAAGGGGCTGCCCGGCAGCGCCTTGGCTGCGGCCAGCACCGGGAAGGCGCTGAGGGTCATGGCGGCTGCGATCGCGACGATCGAGCGGCGCATGGCGACGCGACGACGCGGCAGTGAGACCACGACATCGATCACCGGCTCGGTTTCGACCGGGGTCTCGGGCTCGACGAGGCGCAGCGAGGGACGCCCTGTCGGGGCCTGCTCGAAGGCTTCGTTCATCAGACGCTGCTCGAGCGCGTTCGCGAAGACCGGATCGATCTGAGGATCCGGCAGGTTGCGTAGCGCGTCAGCGACAGCCAGCAGATCGGCCGTCTCGCGGTCGTATACCGACGCCCGACCGTCTAGGGCCAGCGCCAGCGCGACTTCACCGTTGATGTTACTCATCGTTCACCATCCGATACCCCATAACGAGCCGCTTCGGATTCCGTTACGTCTCCGGTTCGGCCGTTGGTGGATTCCCGAACTCCGGAAGGGTTGATGCCCCACTCGGTCGGGTCCACGATCTGGTGTTTGACCAGGACTTTCTGCAAACTCTTGAGACCCCGGAACTGCAATGTCCGGATGGTCCCTTCCTTCTTACCTAGGGCTTCTGCGACCTCAGAGACCTCCATGCCTTGGAGGAACCTCATGGTCACGACATCACGCTGATCGGGTGATAGGTGCTGGATCGCCTTGACGACCTCGCCCTGCTCGATCCCGGCCACGACCTCATCTTCGGTGGTCTCGGTTGCCCCCATCGAGGCTTCCGGGAACTTCTCGGAGAGCTGTTCGAGACGGTTGCGAGCTGACTTGGCGTTGTCGTAGATCAGGTTCCTGGCTATCCGCACCAGCCAGGCGCCGAAATCTGCGCCGGTTACCTTGTAGTCGCCGATCTTGCGGAGCGCCCTGACGAAGGTCTCGCCGGTCATGTCCTCGGCCATCGCCTTGTTGCCGTTCAGGCGGTAGTAGAGGAACTTGTAGACGGTCGGCAGGTATGCGCGGTAGAGCGCGGCGAAGGCTTCCTTGTCGCCCTCTCGAGCGCGTTCCACCAGGTCAACGACCTCTGGGCTTCCCGCTTCGACCTGGACGGCCCGCAACGACGACTGGACCGGGCGGCTCGAGGCTTGCGCCTCCGCTCCGGTCTCGATCGTTGCGGTCTCTTGCGTCATCGATCCGAATCCCCTCAGCGACCCTCGGGTCGCCCCTCGGTCCTTCCGATCCCTCGTGCGAAAGGTCCACCGGTTACCCGGCTTGCTCTTGAAACGAGTATGACGGACTCCGGTTACGGGGTCACGCAGGAAAATCTGTTCCGCGGCACATCTTTCCTCGTCGCGGCATGCGTCAGCAGATGTCCGGGTTGCCGGCGATGAGCCCTATGCGAACCAGGCGAGCAGGCAATCGCGGATCAGTTCGGCCGCAACGACAGGGCTGAGGCCGCTGGGATCTATAGGCGGGGCGACCTCTACGATGTCGAAACCGACGATGTTGTTCCCTGTCAAGGCCAACAGCGCGGCCCGGAGCTCTCTGTAGCTTGGACCACCAGGCTCAGGTGTGCCGGTACCCGGCAGGATGCTCGGATCGAGCACATCCATGTCCAGCGATACGAAGAGCGGGCGTCCAGACATCTGCTGGCGGAACTCCAGCGGGATCTCGAGGTCGGGCCCGAACCCGGTCAGAAGCTTCGGAGCGTCGGAGTATTCCTCTCGGCTGCCGCTGCGAACCCCGAGAACGCAGGTGGGACCGGCGGCTGCCATATGGCGCGAACCGCAAGCATGGGAAAGCGGAGTCCCGTCGTATTCGGCGCGCAGGTCCATGTGGGCGTCGTAGACGAGGTGGACCAGGTCCGGGTAGACCTCACGGAGGCCTCGGGAGGTTCCGATCGAGATCGAATGGTCGCCCCCGATCGTGAGCACGGTCGCGCCGGTCCGGGCCAGAAGTTCGGTGGCATCGGCGATGCGATCGATGGCCGTCACATCGTCACAGCCCGCCAGATCGATATCGCCTGCATCGGCGATGTCTAGATCCTGGAGATCCTTCCCGCTGATCGGCGAATAACTCTCGATCGAGTCGCTCGCCTCTCGAACCGCTGCGGGAGCGGCTGCTGCTCCCCTCCGATACGAGGTCGCTTCATCCCAGGGCGCCCCTTGGATGACCGCCCTAGCGGGATCCTGGCCTACCGCGCGGGCCTCCAGATACCTCATCCCTGACGGCCTTCCTGGCGCCGAGCCTCCTCTGGGGTCGGGCCGAACAGGTGTGGGGGATCGTCGCTGGAGAGGATCTCGCGCACGAACATGGGTAGAGCGAAGCACGCTTCGACCAGGGGTGGGCTCACATACCGCAGGCCCGTGATGCCTCGCATCTCAAGGCGATCCTCGACCTCGGGGGCGGGCGGGATCTCGTCGGCTCGGCTGAGCAGGTAGGACCAGCCCGTGCCGGGATATGTGGGCACATTGCCCATGTAAAGGCAGACCTCGGGGAAGGCGGCCTTCATGGAACGGTAGGCGCGTTGGAGTTCGGCCTGGTGGAAATACACCCCGCCGGCTTGGGCGGCGAGGATCCCGTCGACCTCGAGTCGCTGCTCTGCTGTCTTGTAGAACTCCTCGGTGAACAGGCCCTCGCCGGGTCCGACCGGGTCGCTCGAATCGATGATGATCGCGTCGAACATCTCGTCGGTGTCGCGAAGGAACGCGATCCCGTCGTCGAACCGGACCTCAGCTCTCGGATCGTTCCAGGCGTTGGCCCCCAGCGAAGGCATGAACTCCTTGCAGACCTCGGTGACCCGCTGGTCGATCTCGATCATCAAGACGCGCTCCACGCAAGAGTGGCGCAACACTTCGCGCAAGGTCCCGCCGTCACCACCGCCGATTATCAGCACCGACTTCGGCTCGGGATGGATCAGCAGAGGGACATGGACGAGCATCTCGTGGTAGCAGAACTCGTCTCGTTCGGTGGTCTGTACCAGGCCGTCGAGGATCAGTATCCGACCGAAGGCCGGATTGTCGAAGATCTCGATGAGCTGGAAGGGGCTCTGTTCGCGGTGGACCGGTTGCCCGTCGAACCGATAGTGGAATCCGTCAACGCCGGTCTCGCCGTAATCGCCCGAAGCTCCGCTGGTCGCCTTGGTTCCGCTCATCGCGCAACCGGCATCCGGTCAGGAAGGATCCCGCGCTTGATCTCCTGGACCTCGACCGTGCCTGGTTCGAAATGAGCTTTGAGCGTTGCCAGCCCCGCGTCATAGTCCATGTTCGGCCCGCAGGTGAACATGTCGATGGCGGCGTAGCCATGCTCGGGCCAGGTGTGGATCGTCAGGTGACTCTCGGCGAGGATGCAGACCCCCGAGTATCCACCGTTCGGGAACGGAACCATCCGCGTATCCAGCAGCGTCGCCCCGGTAGCACGGACGGTGGCGATCAACGCCTCCTCCCCTGCCTGCGGGTCGTCCAGGAGTTTCGCGTCCCAGAGTTCGATCAGCATGTGCTGTCCCAGCGTTTGCATCACCGTCACCCCCTCCACCAGAGCACCGCAGCAGCGATCGCGGCTCCGATCTTCTGCACCGTGTGCTCGCTTGTAGCGAACCTGACTTCGTAGTCCGTGAAACCACGGACACGCATGCCCTCCTCGACCATGAGGGAGCAGCGTTTCTCTATCTCACCGGCTGTCTCGTCGACGCCGTGAGCCTCCATGATGACGCCGCCCTGGGGCGTCCAACCAACCCCGATGCATGCCGAGATGACCTGGCCGGGGGTGGTAGAGACCTGCTCTGCGTACGCCGTTGGCGTCAACGAGCCGTACGGCAGGTCGGGTAGTTCAGCGAAAACCGCGCCGGTCGGCACGATGGATGAGACCCTGATGAGGTTCACATCACCGATGCGTCCAGCGCGGAGCGCGTTATCGAAAGCGGTTAGTTCAGACTCGCCTTCCGCCGCACCAGCGGCGAGACAGACGATGTTCGGGTTCTGGTTGAACAATTCCACCCCCCTTCGTGGGGCCTCGCAGCGGAAGCGAGGAGGCCGGACAGGGAAGAACCCGGCCGGGCTGGCCGGGCTCTGCACAACGGTCGGCAATTATGAAGCATCCTGGGGGGTCGCGCAAGCACGCCGACCCAGGCAGACCAGCCGCATCCTGGTCACTATGTCCTGGTCACCGGGCCGGCACTCGCGAGCTCCTAGACGATCCCCACGGTGAAGGTCATCGAGTCGGATGCGGATGCGGCCCGCAGGACGGCGCTCGCCTCGACCGCGTACTCGCCAGGTAGGGCAAACAGAGCCGGCACATCGAAGGTGAAACGACCGTCAGAACCACTGCTGCCTTCGAAGGTCATCGACTCGCTCAGGGTTTGGCGGGTGAGGGTGACCGATACCGCCGCCCCCTCTGCTGGCGATCCATCCAGGTACGCCAGACTGATCGAAGCCGAGTATCCGAGACCGTCCGGGACGACATTTCGCTCGTCGAAACCCTCTAGATCGAGGGTGATGACCTCTTCCACCCTGACGCCGAATGTCGTTGGTGTCGCGATGTTGCCCGCGGCGTCGACAGCCGAGCAGGTCACCGTCGTGTCTCCGATCGGGAACAGGGACCCAGAGGCTGGCAGACAGGACGCGACACCTTCGCCATCTACGATGTCGTTTGTTGCAGGAGCCTCGTACTCGACGATCGCACCATCTGGACCGGTCCCTGGGACGGTGAGGTCCGGATGCTCATCGATCACAGGCGCGGTCGTGTCTACGACATCGATCGTGAACGAGCTGGTCGTGGTCTCGTTGACCAGATCGACGGCTGAGCACTCGACCACGGTGCTACCGATCGGGAACTCCGCACCCGATTCCGCGTCGCAGGTGACCGTCAGCGGTGTTCCAGCACCATCCTCGGCGGTCGGCTTCGAGAATGAGACGGTAGCGCCCGAAGCGCTGGTTGCTTCGGCCGTGATGTCGGGGACACTTGCAACCGTCGGCGCTTGGTACTGGCGGACTGCCACATCGTCGAAGCTGACGACACCGTTGTGCCAGGTCCAGAAGCCGAGGGCCATGGCGCCTGGCGAGGTCGGCAACTGCATGGTGGCCATGTGGGTTCCATCAACGGCGGCGGCGACCTTGGTTCCGCGGACGACGAGCGTCCACCTGTGCCATCCCGATGGCGTAGGAGCCGATACGATGGGTCCGGCGTACTCGGTCCCATTCAGATAACGCGTCAGGCGGTATCTGCCGCCACTCTGCAGGTAGTCGAAGGTGACGGCGTTGCCGCTGCCGTAACGGTACTGCCCCGTCGAAGAAAGGAGCATCCCGCCGTGCATGCCCTGGACAGACGGCGCATCGAATCGAACATCGACATCGTATCTGGTGCCATCAGCGAACTTGGAGCCTGCGGCAACCACCGCTGCGGTCTCGGTGGTGACCGTCTGAGGCAAGCAGAACGGGTTGCACACCGTTGCTGTCATCGTTCCCTGAAGCCGGAGAGCTCCACCAGACAGACCAGGCTGGCCGCCTCGAACGGAATAGACGCCGTTCAGATCGTTGAACGAGTTCGCGTAGACGACTGGCGCGACCGCTTCGGCGGGAGACGCAAGTAGGAAGGTGAGGAACAGGGGCGCCCAAGCAGCCCGGCGGGTCTTAAGGTTCATGACCGGACGATACCCACTTTTCGGGCACTGTGCCAGGGTCTTCCAGTTCGCTTGGTGCGGATATATCCGCTCTTGCTACATCTTCACCCATGACGCGCCGCCATCGGCGGTTCGGTAGACGCTCATCGTGTCAGCCGCATAGGCGACAGACCCGTCGGTGGGGCTGATCGCCAGCGCCAAGACCCCTTCCGGCAGTCCGCTCGTGACGAGCCGCCAGGTCCCTCCACCGTCTGATGTCGTCTGCACCCCTTCGGGGGTAGCGGCGAGGTATCGGTCGGGATCGGATGGGTCGGCTGCCACGGCCAGCACGGGACCCTGTGTGATCCCGTCGAGCTTCACCCAGGTGAGGCCGCTATCTCCAGAGCGATAGAGGCCGTTCGCGGTCCCGGCGAGCACGACCTCGGCCTCGAGCGAACCAGCCATCGCGAAGATCTGACCATCTATGCCCGTGGGCGAAAGCGTGGCCCAGGTTCGGCCGCCATCCTTCGAGGAGAACATGCCTGCGGCCGCCGACCAGCCCCAGAGGGCTTGCGAGTCACCCAGACTGACCGCCATGACATGGAAGTCGACAGGAGGATCGGTCACATCGGCTAGCAAGGTCCAAGATCGGCCGCTGTCGGTTGAGGATTCGACCCCGAGGCTCGGACGCTGCATCGAATGACCGCTTCTGTACATGATGCCGTCTGCTGGATGCAGACTGAAACCCATGTGATCGTGAACATCGGGACCGGCGTACACCCAGCCGCCTTCGTCCCCGGGCGTCAACAGACCGTTGTGGGTGGCGACGAACAATTTGCTGGAACCATCCACTCCCAAACCGTGGATGTGGGTCAGGGGCGCAGCCGTTCCGATGTATCGAGGGTCCACGCCCGACTTGTCCAGGGGCGGCGAACTAGAGCAAGCACCGAAGAGGATAGCCAGGGCGAGGGGGGCGAGGCGCCGGATGCTAGGCAAGTGTCGACCTCCGTCGTAGGAGTTGCGCGTTGAGGGCTACGACGACCGTGCTTACCGACATCAGCAACGCACCGATGGCGGGCGCGAGGACGAACCCGATGGGAGCGAGGATCCCTGCCGCCAGTGGGATCGCGAAGACGTTGTAGCCGGTAGCCCACACGAGGTTCTGAACCATCTTCCGGTAGGTCGCTTGGGATAGTCCGACCACACGGACCACATCGCGCGGGTCGTCGCGCACCAGGATCACATCGGCGGACTCTATGGCGACATCCGTGCCGGCGCCGATGGCGATCCCCACATCAGCCTGGGCGAGGGCCGGTGCGTCGTTGACACCGTCGCCGACCATGGCGACACGATCACCACGCTCTTGGAGTTCACGGATCCGTGCGGCCTTGTCTTC
Organism: Actinomycetota bacterium; assembly: GCA_046565595.1. GTDB lineage: Bacteria > Actinomycetota > AC-67 > AC-67 > AC-67 > JBKHYG01. The sequence continues at coordinate 51,237 of JBKHYG010000021.1, forward strand.
GGGCAAGACCTGTGCGAAGAACTCGTCGATCTCGAGGCTCGCCGCGACGGCGCGGGCGACCTCTTCTGAATCTCCGGTGATCATCGCAACCCGCATGCCCAGGTCGTGAAGCGAGCGCACGGCTTCACGCGACTCGTCACGGATGACATCGGCCAGAGCGAAGGATGCGACCACTCGTCCTGCGGCGATCAACGAGATGACGGTGTTGCCGTTGGCAGCTCGTTCCTTCATGAAGCGAGCTACTTGCCCGGAAGAACTCGCGTTGGTCTCCTCGATCAACCGAGGCCCCCCTAGCAGCATCTCTTCCCCGTCGATCTGACCCTTGACACCTCGTCCGGCCAACGCCTTGAAGGCCTGAACGGTTGGCGATCTGATGCCTCGCCGCTCGGCCTCTGCAACGATCGCACGCCCGAGCGGATGCTCAGAATCCCCTTCGAGCGCGGCGGCCACGCCCAGCGCTCTGTCTTCGTTCCAATCTTCGGCGGTGGCTATGGCTGCGAGTCCCAACTGACCCTTGGTGAGTGTCCCTGTCTTGTCGAAGACGACGACCTTCAGATCCTTCGCTTGTTCGAGTGCCAGTCGGTCGCGTACCAGCAGTCCGTTGCGTGCCGCCAGCGATGTCGAGATCGTGATGACGAGTGGAACCGCTAGACCCAGTGCGTGAGGACATGCGATGACTATCACCGTCACGGTGCGTTCGATGATGAACGCAGCTCCCCTATCGGTCAGCACGATCCATGCGAGCGCGGTGATGACTCCTGAAGCGATCGCTACATATGTCAACACCGTGGCTGCGCGGTCGGCGATCGCCTGTGCGCGCGACTTCGCGGCCTGAGCTTCACGCACGAGGCGCCCGATCCCAGCCAGCGCCGTCGCGTCTCCGGTCGCCGTTACGCGGATCCGGAGCGAGCCCTCCTGGTTGACAGCACCAGCCACGAGCGAGTCCCCCACTCGTCTGGCGACCGGCTTCGATTCACCGGTCAGCATGGATTCGTCGAGGTGCGATTCGCCTTCGACGATCTCGCCATCGGCCGGGACGCGGCCGCCCGGCCTGACCACGACGATGTCATCCGTCTGAAGCGTCGAGACAGGGACCTCTTCTGTTCCGCCTCCGCTCACGCGTTCCGCAGTGTCAGGCAACAGCTTCGCGAGTTCGGCCAACGCGCCTTGCGCACGACCGATCGACCTCATCTCGATCCAATGACCGAGCAGCATCACATCGACCAGCGTCGCCATCTCCCAGTAGAAGCCTTCGCCCTCGAGCACGAAGGTGGTTGCGACGCTGTATGCGTAAGCGGTTCCGATGCCGAGAGAGACGAGGGTCATCATCGCTGGCGTGCCCACCCGCAATTCGCCGGCCGCAGAACGGAAGAAGACCTGCCCTCCGTAGATGAAGATCACCGTCGCTAGGGCGAACGGCACGACCTTTGGCCCGGGCAGTTCTGGGGCGGTAGCTCCGAGCCACTCCCAGACCATCGGCGAGTAGGCGACCACCGGCAGGGTCAGACCAAGGCACACCCAGAATCGGTCGCGGAACATCGTCGTCGAGTGTCCGGCGTGCCGGTCATGTCCTTGATCTTCAGAAGTGTGGGTAGCGGACGACTCCGGCATGTGGGAGCCGTGGCCGCCCGCGTGTGTCTCGGTGTCCACGCCGACACGTTACAGCCCACGGTCAACGCCTCGCGGCGTCGCAAGGCCCAGGCGTACTCCGGGTCAGGGCAGTTCGATGATCGCAGCCGCCAGAGTCACTTCGGTCGAACCGAACGACCCCGCCCCGACGCCGCTGCTGCGGAAGGTGTAGTTGCCGCCCGTGGCGGCATCTGGCCCCACCAGGTCGTGGAAGAAACAGCCTGAAGCAACAGGGATCCCGACGGGATCGGCGTCTGCCCACAGTGTCGTCGGGCAGCGCCTCGACCCGCCGGGGCCGTCGACCTCGAGCGTGGCGACCGACCCTTCTGCCTGGGTGAAGGACCCGACTATCACGCGTCCACCCGGGCGAAGGGTGATGCTGCCGTCCACCTGGACCCTCGCGCCGTAGGGAGCGAAGACCGCTAGGTGGGCTGCGCTCTCGAGATCGATCGAGGAGAGCATGAAGACATCGTCGCCGCGAGTGAGGCCGAGGATCTCGACGCCCGGAGCCGCCTCGAGCCTCAGGGTCCATGGGGCTTGGCCGAACCACCACACGACGATCGTCGTCTGGCCTGGCGACGAAACTGCGACCTCGACCGTGATCGGGCCCTGCTCCTCTCCGTCGCTTCCGTCCTCGCGGAGGTACACCCCGAAGCCAGGCAAAGCCAGGTCGATGTAGGTGAGTTCGCGATCGGGGGTTCCGCTCATACTGGACCCACCGATGCGGTCAAGGTTCTCGTCATAGAGATCGATCGAGCCAGCGATAGGACCGCGGATGCCGCTCGTCGAGGAAACTTCGAGGCTGAAGTCCGATCCGTCGCTATCGATCGTGACCGCAAGCCAACCACTGGAGAGCGGACCTTCCTGGATGATCAGAGGCGGTTCGGCAGCTGATGCGGGAGCGTTCGTGACGAGCACACAGAGCGCCGAGAGGACAGCAGCGAGACTACGCATGGTGAGTACAGCGATTCGCCTCGGCCTGGGGTGATTCCTTCTCCCCGGCGCATCTACTCGTGTGTGACAGCCGACCGATCAATAGCCGCGGGGCATCTGCCATCAGCTCTGCCCTACCGGTGTTCGGCAATCCCTTGACATCAACTACGGTGCTCGATGATCCGGCCTCGTTGTGTGTCCATCACTCGCGTGCCTGCGACAAGGTCATGCAGGCCTCGATTCCGCGGGTTGAGTAGAGCTACGGCGGCGAAGGGCAGCAGGGGCCCGACCAACATCGCGTTGCGCACGAACGCTTGCCCCAATCCGACCGGCCCAAAGGACTCAGCAGTGACTACACGGCAGTTGAACATCCACTTGCCTACGGTTGATCCCGTTGCTCCCTCGGTGATCGGCTTGTAGAGCCAGAATGCCGCTGCTGGGATCAGAACGCCCGCCATCCCCGATGAATTCAATAGTCCACCCGCGAAGAAGAACAGCAGGTATGCCACGAGCAGATCGATACCGAAGGCGGCCGATCGACGCCAGATCGGTGTGCAGCCCGCCCAGTAACTGCTCATCAGTCCGGGCTCATCCTATGGACAGCAGGCATCCGGTTCCCAGCGAAACCCGGACCCCCAACGACGCGACGATCGACGCCCCGCAGAGTTAGGCCCGGTCGATCGAGGCCGCGATGCGACGGAAGAGGGCTTCCATGCCGGGGACATCGCACCCGTACAGCGAGAGCGCCAGTCGACGCTCTTCGCCCGGCTCTGGCGGCAAGGATGCGACGCCCTGCCATTCGGGGCCGTCCGCGCAGAACCCACCTGCCGCCGGGATCCCGTGACCGATCACGATGTCGACCGTTCCCGCGCCCGTCGCCATCGTGCCTGTGAAGCTCACTTCCCATTGAGGTCCGAGATCGTGGTCGCGATCGGTTGCGAACTCTTCGACTTTGAGCGATGCCTCACCGGGGCGAGCGAAGAAGTGGATCAGTGTGCCCACGAAGTTCCTTCGTTGCATGAGGATGCGGTACACATCGCCGCCTCGATCCGGATCGACTTCATCGCGGAACCACGATGCGGGCAACTCGACCGAGATAGGCGTGCCGGGGACTTGCGAGCGCTCGAGGACAGGTTCGCCGATCCGCGACCGCAGCGCATCAGGGCCGGGGGGTCGCTGCACATCCGGGGGGATCTCCTCTGGGAACTCCAGCCCATGCAACAACGCCAGATAGGCGTTCTCGCCCTCTTCCGCCTCGGTTGACAGGAACTCGATCCGCACGACCTGCCCGGCAGAGAACCGAAGGTGCGTCACCGCGACGAACCTCCAGCCTTGACTCTCGGCGTATGGATCGAGCGAACCGACACGCTGGATGCGGGCAGTCCCCGGCCGACCAGCAACCTCGAAGCGTGTGAGCGGAGCGTCTCTCCGGAAACTCTCGCCGACCTCGAGTGGAGCTTCCTGCACCATCAGCGCGACATCGTGGCTCGCGGGAAGTGAACCGTCCTCGCCGAATCCGCCCTGCATCCGGACCACTCTGGATCGCCAGACCTCCCACGATTCCGGCACATCGAAAGTGAGGTCCTTGAAACGCCATGTCGTCGTCGGCTCGGACGACGACGCGGTCGGTGAGGGTATCGTCGGAGACGGATGGGATGAAGCCCCGACATCGGGCTGCCCACGACCACACGCGACAGCCAGCAAGGCTCCCGCGAGAGCCCCCGCTACCCAAGCGCCATGCTTCACCGGACCCAATCGTATGCCCATGAGAACCAAGGCAGCGCGCGCGTCAGCGGGTCCGCAACCAGCGGTCGAGATCTTTCCGGTGGACGATTCCGAGGATCAGCAGAACACGATCCTCCTCGATGATGTCGTACATCACACGATGGTCGCCCACGCGGAGTCGATGGAACTTGTCTCTCGCGCCCTGCAGGGTCTTGGACTTCTTCCCCGCCACGCGCCCCGGGATTCCGACCTGGGCCGCGAGTTCCTTGAGCGCCTTCTTCAGCCGTCGGCGTTCGGCCTCGGGCAACTTGCGGAAGGCGCGCGCAGCACCCGGGGCGAGTTCGACCGAGTAGGCGCTCAGTCCAGGTCCTCAAGGTTGGTCGTCTTGCCCGCGCGGTACGCGGCCCTGGCCTGTCGGCGCTGCTTCACGAACTCGTCCGCGTTCGCCAGAACGATGTCCTCAGCCTCATCGATCGGCAAGAGAACAGCGGCCGGCCGGCCGCGGCGAGTCACGACATATGCGGCTCCGTGTTCGACCGCCTCGACCACGCTAGAAGCCGATGCCTTCAATTCTTTGATGCCGATCTCGGCCATGGTGCACTCTCCGCGAAGTGGTCACTTAGGGAACCACCTTAGCGGATCCACCCCCTATCCGCAAGGGGATCCAACAGAGGTCGTCTGGCCGCTTTGGAGCCTCCAGCTGCGGACCTGTTACCGACGCGGGCCCACGGCAGGGTCGAAACGGCAGGGAACGAGCGGTGGCCGCTCGATGTGCGTGACGAAGGTCAGCTCGGCCAAAGAGTCTTCGATCTTGTTGAGAGGCGAGGAGATGTGTCCTCCGGCAGGTCGATCTCCAAGGGCTGCTCGCCGGGTTCGGCTGGGACCGTGAGTCCGTACCCCACCGGGTCGATCTGCAGGATGCGCACCGCTGCCGCCTGGAGTTCGGGGGCTTCGACAGCCGTCGTCGTGTCCACGATGAACCGGTGCCGACCGCACCCGATCGGGTTCGTCTGCGGCGCGCATGCGCTCAGTGCCAGCAGGAGCGCCAGCACCCATCCGAGGTAGTTGCTCACCCGGGCAGGGGGTCCGCCGAGAATTCGACGGTGAAAGTGCCTGTGGGGACCACCCGAAGCTCACTGTCGCAGTCATTCAGCAGCCTACATCTCGGCCCAAGGAAGGCGACCGTTGCAACAAAATCCTTCGGCGCGTCGAAGCGCAGGCGGGGCCTTCCGCCCCCCTCGATGCCCCCAGGGACTCCGATTGCTAAGTCGCACGTGTACCGAGGCCCGGTGAAGTCACAAATCCAGCGCACGATCAGCACACCGTCGACGGTTATCTCCACCATCACATCCCCAACCGAAGACGGTCCATGGTCCATGGCCATGAACCACTCCTTGGCTGCCGTTCCGACCGAGCGCTGGCACGGGTCGGATGTCGCCATGGGATACGACTGGCCGGAACACGCCGGCACGCCATCATCGGCGGACGCCGACGGCGCGGCCACGAACATGGCCGTAGCAAGCGCAACTGCTGCCAGGATCGCTGTAGTCCTTGGACTGACTCTGATGATGTCTTCCCCCTTTGAGGTGCGCCTGGAAGTTGTTTCGACAGGCGGCCAAGCCGGACCTGCATACGCGTGACTACCTTCGGACCTCGTTGACTCCCGGCTGATCAGAGTGGGTGATGGAGAGGCTCTCGCGCGCGTTCATCGACCGGTGAGGGGCCGTCGCCGCGGGTGGTCAATCAGACAGTGGGGTCGAGCCGGACTTCTGCGTCAGCAGGACTGGGCTCGCACATCAAGCACCCGCAGCAACGCTCGCGCCTCTGCCCGACCCGAATCCGGAAGCAGCCCAGGACTGAGTTTCAGGCCGGCATGAATCTCGATCGAAACCCGATACTCGCCGGCCCCCAGCGACTCATTCGCATAGCAGCTACCCGCTATGAGTCTTACCTCGGTCGGTGTGGGCCCCGGGGAACTCTCCCTGGCCAAGAACCGGCGGTCGTGAGCGAACTCACAACATCCAGAACGACCTATCGATAGCGTGGCTGCTACCGCACCGTCCCCCTCAGACCCCTCATAGATGAGTCCGCTACGCACGAAGCCGATGTAGGAGACGGCCAGATCGACGACCACGCGCTCTCGTGCACCGACAGCGATGGTTTCAGCCCGGTCGATGGAACTGATGCCACCGCAAGAGCCCTCCGAGGGAACGAGTCCCGAAGCCGTGGACTCCACCCAGCAGGTCACGCCCACTGAACCGTCCTCCGTGCCTACATGCGTGATGTCGCAGGAAGCCGCGATAGGGGCGTAGCAACCGCCGTCGACCCGGTTAGCCGACCATGACCCCGGTGCAGCTGCAGAAGGCGACGCAGACAAGGCGACCAGGCTGGCCATCGCCAATCCGAGGGCGATAGCCGCCCGTCCACTGGAAAGGTGGGCCGCCCTCTTCCGGCATTGGCGATCGATCCAATATGCCTCGTGGCGAGTCGCCTCGGGGGTCAGCGCAAAGCGGGATAGGTCTGCGTTCTGCCACGCAACCACCTCGAGGCGTCGCGTCCCGGCGAACACTCAGCCCCCCGCGTGCACATGGCACAGTCCGCATCGAAGATGAACAGACCAACATGCCGGCGGGCTGGGGTTGTCGGGGCCACAGTCAGGCCTCCGAAAGCCAACTCAAGAGCGGGACATGGGCTAGGGAATGTGCCATCTACGGAGTCCTCTCCTCGAGGCACCTACCTTCAAGGACGGTAGCAGAACGATCCCACCTAGGACCAAGAACAAGTACGAACCTTTGGTGCGGGTGATAGGACAGCTTTTGAACCTCCGGGAAGAGGTCGAGAGTCTCCTCACCGCCAGCCTCCGTCCGCCGCGGCGGCGGAGCCGTTAGGTGAAGGGCGTCGCCGCGCTCCACGCCTGGTCGAAGTCGGCGTACGACAACCGACCGGGCGCGCCGGCCTGGCAACACCGCCGAGCGATACCGGTACGCGGTAGCTCTTGACCCGCCCGAGGGTTCGGGCTTGAATCCGCGTTTGCGCGGCCCAGCGCACAGCCGAAGCGGACGCTCCCCAGCGGCACCGTCGCGGTGAAGGGGAGCACATCCTCGGGCCACGAGCACGCACCCTGTGCCGATCGTGCGCATGTCGCTGGGGGACGGCGCCTCATCGGCGGAGGAAGCTGCGATGACTCGAGATGCGGACCTCAAGCGCCTGGTGCGCGCCCGCATGGCCTCGACCGGCGAGAACTACACCACCGCACGCGCCGCCCTCCTCCGCCCGAAGGAGGTTCCGATGCTCACAGTCACCGTCGATGTCCGCGTCTACAACCGCTCCGAGCAGGAGATCGAGACCATGCGCGCGCGGCTCCAAGAGAAGTCCGGTCCGGGGTCTACGGAAGGCATGGATCTGTCCAAACAGGATGTGATCGTGCTCAGCGAGGACAGCGGCCCGCGGAAACTGGCCATCTGGTGCGCCAACGCGGAGGCAACTTCGATCAGGTGGGCACTTGATGGAGTCGAGACCGAGCGCCCCATGACGCACGATCTGCTGCGAGACGTCGTCACGGCCATGGGCGAACCCCGTGCTGTGCGCGTCACCGGCTTGCGCGACAAGACCTACTACGCCGAGCTCGTCGTCGTCGATCGCGCAGGCGTCGAGCAAACGATCTCCTGCAGGCCCTCCGACGGGATCGCCTTCGGGCTACGCGCCAGCATCCCAATCCTCGTAGCCGATGAGCTGATGTCGACATACGAGGACTGAGGCTCGCCTCGACACAGCCACGCGCAGCCGCCCGATCATCGCCGCCAGGTCGCCGAGGAGCGATGCAGATGCGCGTTCTTCGCCGGCATGAACTCTGCTTCGACGCCGAGATGCCGATCAGAACCCGCCGTCGCTGCGGATGATCTGACCGTTGATCCAGGCCCCTCGGTCCGAGCACAAGAACGCGACCAGGTTCGCGGCATCCTCGGGTCGCCCGAGGCGTCCCAACAGCGTTCGTGCCCGCAACTGGTCTGCGAGCTCGGGCGACATCCACCCGGTGTCGGTCGGCCCCGGATGCACGATGTTCGCGGTGATGCCCTGGCCGCGGAACTCGTGAGCTGCGGCCACGACGATCCGCTCCATCGCGCCCTTGCTCGCCCCGTATGGAAGATTGCCCGCCGTGTGGTCGCTCGTCATCGCGATGATGCGGCCTGTCCCGAACGGACCTGGGAACCGACGACCGAACTCCCTCACCAGCAGCCAAACGGCTCTCGCGTTGACCGAGAAGTGCAGGTCGAATGATTCGACGGTCGTGGCCTCGATGTCGGTGACGATGTCGTGGCAATGATTCGCGATCAAAGCCGTAACTGGACCGAGCTGAGCCTCGACTTCATCGAACACCTCGACCGCCGCGTCCGGACGCGACAAGTCTGCCTCGATCTCGATCGCTTGCGCGCCTAGGTCTCTCAGCATCGCCACAAGGTTCGGCTCGTCGGCACCCCACGGCATCTCTGCGTCGTACGGTTTCCACACCGTCGTGGCCACATCCCAGCCCTCGGACGCCAGTGCGCGGGCAATGCCAGCGCCGATACCGATCCTTCGACTCGCGCCTGTGACCAGAGCAACAGGTCTCTTCACGAGGGCATCCTCCCCCGGCCGCTTTCATTGACATGCTTGAGGATGGCGTCAGCGGCCTGCTCCGGCGTCAGATCCGATGTGTCCAGGCGAAACGCGTTGGGGTGGTCGATCTCGAGAAGTCGGAACGAGTTGCGCCAACGATCGATCGACGAAGCATCGGTCGTCTTCCGTCGCTCACGCCGCTGCGGCGTATCGATGCGTTGCCGCATCACTGCCTCGCTCGCCTCTAGCCAGATCGGCACGAACGTCCCGCCCCGATCGAGCGCGAGCGCCTCAATGGTCTCGAACAAGGCGACCGAGGGCGGATCATCGGCATCGAGGACGTTCGTGAACACGAAGCAGTCCTCGGGAGCGCAGTCTTCGCGGATCGTGTCGAGAACCGCCTCGCGGATGCGCTCGATCTTGTCCCAGGCGCCCTTGGGGAACGGGAAGGCATCGGTGCCGTCGAAACCAACAGCGGTGAACACCGGTACATTGATGAGCTGGTTATCGATCACTCGCGCGCCGGTTCGGGCGGCGATGGCCGTAGCGATCGTGTGCTTGCCGACCGCCGGCAAGCCGATCAAGTAGATGATGGTTCTTCTCACCAGACGAGTGTCTCACGAACGAACGCGCCTTGTACAGAGTTTCGGCTGCCGCACGCTCAGACGCGATCAGGAAGCTCGACCTGCCGAGCCCTGGTACCCAGGGTCAGTGCACTTGATAGGACAGCTTTCAAACCTGCGAGCGGAGGTTCAAGAGCTCTTGCGAGCTTGCCTAGCGATCAACCCGGACTACCCAGCGGGTCATCGCTCCGATGGTTCTCGGTCTGGTCCTCCAGCGCTGCCTGGCTAAGGGCGGACCGGTACTCGTCTTCCGAGACAGGTCTCGCAACCCTACGCATCCACGCCCCGAATCGCGCACGAAACTCCCGATCGCTCATCGCCAACGCGAGGTTTCGCCTTAGCACAAGCATCGCCTCTTCTTCGGTTACGCCAGTGCCCTCAAGGCCAAGCCCTGCGACGCGCGCCGCGAAACGCTCCCCGTCCGCTTCGACGGATGCGACTTCAGACAGATCGACAGCCATCCCCCAGCTTCCACTGGGGGATGGCTGATCGTTCATTGGGGTCACTCGTCGATCCAGTAGAGGGTCCCTCCGATGTCGCAAACCATGAACGTTGCGTTCGGCACAGGGGGCTGCTGACCCGCGGTCGGCGGTGTCGGAGCGTCCAAGGCACCTGGAGTCACATCTCCGGGGAGCGGGTCCCCGATCTGCCACCCGACAGGCGTCCAATCCGGATCCACCCGAACCGTGACGCCATTCGCGGGACCCAGCTCGGCAGTCCAGATCCAGCAGATGATCACTCCGTCGGCGTGAGCCGGGGCGAGCCAGGGGCCAAGAGATAGCGCCGCGACGGCAGCGACCGTCATGACCTTGCGTCGGATAGTTCGCACACCGATCTCCTTCCTGATCAGGAGATCCCTTGTCCTTGGGATCCCTTGTCCTTGGGATCCCTTGTCCGCGAGATGGTGCCTGACTCCTTTCTATATGTCAAGCTTTTCTGGACATAAGGGACCCGCGGTGCTGATCGCGCTGGGCCGGGGAACATCCCACTCGACGCGGAATCATCCCCACGAACTCCTAGGCCAATTACCCCTGATGGCCGAGGCTCCTGAGAGCCTGTGCGGGTGAGAGGACTCGAACCTCCACGTCCTTGCGAACACATGGCCCTCAACCATGCCTGTCTACCAATTTCAGCACACCCGCTTGCGGGCGCCGAGTGTACCAGCGCCGCTAGTGGCGTTCAGCCTCAGGCGACGATCGGAGCGAGCCAAACGGTGGCCGGATCGAACGATCCGGATCCGTCGGGAACGAGCCCTCGGAGTCGTTCGGTGCCCTGGATACGGGTCACGAGGTGGATGAGCGGGATGTTCGGCAACTGACCCAGCGCTCGCTGCTGAGCCGACGCGTAAGCCTCCAGCCGCTGCCCAGGATCCACGGTCCTCCTGGCCCTCGCGATCGCTTGATCGAACGCATCGTCTTGGAATCCGGTCTTGTTGTCGACACTGGTGGACAGAAGTTGGCCCGCAAGGAACCCGTCGGGACTTGGCACCTCTGCAAGCCACCCGAGTTGGATCAGGTCGAATCTCTTCTCAGCCAGCACGCGCGGATACGCCGCGGGAGAGACAGGCACGGTGCGCGCCGGGATACCGGCGGCGTTCAACTGGCGGCGAACCTCCGCCATCAGTTCGCGGCTGGGGTCATCGTTCAGGTGCACCAGACGCAGTCGAGATGCAGGCTTGTTCGCTCGGCTCCAGCGTTCCCGCGCCTCGACGGGATCTCGTCTGGGAGCTTGGGGCGCAGGCAGGATCGAGCCGGGAACCAGACCCGGTGCCGGAACGCCCCGCGGCCCCTTCTGGCTGAGCGTCTCGAGATCGAGGGCGAGACGGATCGCGCGCCTGGCTGATAGATCACCGAGTCGGCCAAGGTTGACGCCAAGCGAGAGCGTCGCCCAGACCGGAGATACCGTCGCATCCAGGTTCGCTTCGCCTCGCACATAGGCCACATCGACGGTCCGGGCCCGGAGTGCGCGCGCACCGTCCTGCACGACGCGCAACTCGATCCGCTCGAGCAGAGCGGTCGGACCGCGTGAGGTCAGGTTGCGTTCCAGTACCGCACGCCGGCCGAGCTCCACCTCACGCAGCACGAAAGGTCCAGTCGAAGCCCGCGATGGACCGAACTTCTCGCCCGGGCCAGGGACTATCCCCGCGGCCGGGTGCGCGAGCATGACCGGGAACTCTGAGAAGGGCGCGGACAGGCGGAACACGATCTTGCGAGGAGTGGGAGTGTCGATCCCCCGGAGTTGTCGACGCGAACCGAGCAGGTTCACCTCGCGGAAGCCGACGATCTGGGAGAGCACGAAAGCGTGTGGGCTTCCCGTAGAACGCCTCGCGAGCCGGTCGAACCATGCCCTGACCGCACCGGAGGTGATCGGCGACCCGTCGCTGGAGCGCAGGCCCTCGCGAAGCACGAACTCGTACCGGGTCGCATCAGCCGACGCCTTCCACGATGATGCGAGTCCACCTTCGACCCGGCGTTCGGTGACGGCAGAGATGACCGTCAAGCCTTGGAAGCGTGCGCGCGCGAGCAACAGTTCTGCGGGCTGCAACGCCTTGGCGGGATCGAGCGAGTCGAGGCTTCCCACGCCGACCCGAAGGGTGCCTCCTGGGACGGGCGTTTCGACCGGCGGCTTGGATGAGCCCGTGCATGCGACCAGGGCGGCTAGCGCTGCCCCGGCCAGGCGTCTACCGAGTGTCAGGAGCTGGTGGGGGTCGGTTCTGCGCCCGTCGGCGGTGTGGCGTCGCCGGTGGGCAGCGGGATGTCGGTCGGGAGGTCTGTCGGGATCGTGGTCGGGACCGTCGTCGGCGTCGCAGGTGCGCGATCACGGTCAGAGATCAGGAAGCCCAGAGATACCGTCGTGACCAGGAAGAGGCTCGCGGCGAAGACGGTCAACCGGTCCAGGTTCTTCTCTGCCAGGGTGGAGCCTCCGAGGCTCATGCCGCCACCGAACATGTCTGACAGGCCGCCGCCACGGCCGGCGTGCAGCAGGATGAAGGTGATCAGCAGACCAGTCGCGATCAGGTGCAACACCGTTACAAGGATGAACAGCACTAAGAACCCTTCCTAGAGGACAAGCGGCGGGCATCGTACCACGGGGCGAGGGCCCCCCTAGCGCCTGGAGAGGTTGGCTGGGTCGCCTTGAGGGAACATCGGCGTGGCCATCGGGTTGGTCAGATCTCGGCCGAAAGCTCCGCGCTCTGGTGTGACCGACGAGGCCATGATCAGAGCCTCCCGCGCGATGGTCTGAGCGACCCTCTTCCACCGGTTCCTAGCGACCTCTGGATCGACAGCGGCTCGAGCGCTGTTGATCTCGCGAGCCAGGCGGCTGGAACGCGGCGCGAATCCGGCGGGCCCGAAGAGATCCTCGAGCATGGCAGCCGCTCCCTGGCCCGGCACCGCTCCACACCAGGTGAATAGGACCAGCGCAGGACGGCTCCTTGATGTCAGGACCTCACCGAGCCGATCGGGTGGGACCAAGATGACGCGGATGTCGGCGACCGGCTGAAGGGCGTTACGGAGACGCGTCGTGTCGGTTCGGTCCCGGCCGCTCTGTGTGGCTACCAGCGTCAGGGATGGCCTGCTCGAGATCTCGCTCAAGGGAGGCCGCGGATCGCCTCCGCCGCCGACGATGATCGGCGGGAGCGCGTTGGCGGTCCACGCTCCAACCGTAGCGCCGGCCACCCGTCTGGCCAGTCGCTGTCTGATCGCTGCGTCGCCCAGGGGCGAGACCCGGTGATTGGCGAGCACCAACCGGGTGCATCGGCTGGCGGCTTCCAAGGGAGACCGATGATCGGATGGCCAGATGTCTGGAGGTCCAGGCTCGCCCACCATGTCGGCCATCCCCGAACCGACCGCCGCGAAGGCGTCTGCAGGCGAGGACTTGACGGTCAGCATGATCCCGTCCGACGGCGCATCCCGGACGGGGTCGTCGCGCCAGTGCGGATTGCGCTCTAACACGGTGCGGCCGTCGGGTATGTCTTGGGTCACGCGATAAGGCCCGAGTCCCGGGACCGTGCCTCTGGCAGCAGGTGTCCCCGCCGGCAGGATCGCGGCGCTTGGATGCGCCAGCAGCCATGCCAGGTCATACGCGGGCCGCGCCAGCGTTATCTCTAGCGTCCGGTCGTCGGGTGCGCGCGCCGATCGGAAGGGGATGGCGCGCGCAACCTCGCCGTCGGCGGAGACGAACCGCGAGATGCTCGAAGCGGCATCGGATGCTTTGAACACGCGACCGCCAGAGAACCGCAGTCCGCCTCGGAGAGGGATGGTGACGGTGAGACCGTCATCAGAGAAGACCGGCATCTCGGTCGCAACATCGGGGACGGGCATCGCGCCGGCGGGGAACGGCGCCTGCGGGAAGGCGTACAAGCCACGGTGCAGCAGCCGCGCGAACAGCCATCCGACCGGAAGGCGACTTCGGTGAGGGTCTCTCGAATCTGGCGGATCGGCGAGGGTGATCCGCAGCGTGCCCGCGGCTCGAGCATGCTGAACCTTGCCGGGAAGCAGCGTCGCCATCATGCCGACGGCGAGGAGCCCGATCACGCCCAGGCGGATCAGGTCGGCAGGACCGCGTCGGACAGGGGGAAGTAGCAAGCGGCCTCGTGCTCGCTGCCGTGGGCAGTCATCGGGGGCTGTTCTGCTGCGCATGTGGGAAGTTGGGCCTTCGGGCACCGAGGATGGAACCGGCAACCGCTCGGAGGGTCTATCGGACTTGGAACATCTCCTTCGAGCACGAGCCTACGACTCTGGCGGGCCGCGCGCGGGTCTGCGATCGGAACCGCAGACAACAGGGCACCGGTGTATGGGTGTCTCGGCTCCTGGTAGAGCTTCCGGCGCTCGGCGATCTCTGCGATCTTGCCCAGGTACATGACCGCGACGCGGTCGCAGACATGTCGAACCACCGAGAGGTCATGGGCGATGAACAGGTAGGTGAGCCCGAGCTCGTCTTGCAGTTCGGAGAGGAGGTTCAGGATCTGCGCCTGGATGGAGACATCGAGGGCACTCACGGGCTCGTCGCACACGATCAGGTCCGGCTCCACGGCGATCGCTCTGGCGACCCCGACGCGCTGGCGTTGGCCTCCGGAGAACTCGTGGGGATACCGGTCCTTGCGGGCTGGATCGAGACCGACCCGCTCCATGAGTTCTGAAACCCGGCGTTCCGCGGACTTGCCGTCGGCCAGACGGTGGATCTCGAGAGGCTCCTTGATGATGTCGCCGACGGACTGTCGCGGGTCGAGGCTCGCGTAGGGATCCTGGAAGATCAGCTGCATCCGACGGCGCAGCGGCCGCAGCCCTTTCGCGTTGAGACTGCTGATGTCCTGACCATCGAAGAGGATCTTGCCCGCGGTCGGCTCGAGCAGGCGCAGGATCAGGCGGCCGGTGGTCGACTTCCCACATCCGGTCTCACCGACCAGGCCGAGGGTCTCTCCCCGGCGGATCTCGAGGTCGATCCCGTCGACGGCATGGACCTGGGCGACGGCCTTCTGGAAGAGGATCCCTCGGGTGATCGGGAAGTACTTGGTCAGTCCCCTAACCTCGACGAGGTTGTCGCTCATCGGGCCAGCACCTCCTGCCTGCCGCGCAGCTTCTCTTCGTCGCTCAGGAAGCAGGCGTCCTCGTGATCGAGCACATGGACCAGCGCGGGCCATTCCGTGTGGCAGCGCTCGAGGCGAAGTCGCATCGGGGCGCGAACGGGCATCCCGGTGGGGGACGCATCAGGTTCGGCGGAAGACCGGGGATGGCAACGAGCCGATCCACATCCCGATCGAGCCTGGGTATCGAGCCGAGCAGCCCCCAGGTGTAGGGATGCTGCGGACGGTAGAAGATCTGATCGGGGGTGCCTCGCTCGACCATGCGTCCTGCGTACATGACCAGGATCTCATCGGCCATCGAGGCAACCACGCCTAGGTCGTGCGTGATCATGATGACCGCGGTCCCGAACTCCTTCTGGAGGCGTTGGATGAGTTCGAGGATCTGAGCTTGGACGGTCACATCGAGCGCCGTCGTCGGTTCGTCGGCGATCAGCAGGACCGGGTCTAGGGCGAGCGCCATGGCGATCATCGCTCGCTGTCGCATCCCTCCCGAGAACTCGTGCGGGTACTGCTTGACGCGCCGATGGGGATTCGGCGTGCCCACCATGTCCAAGAGTTCGACCGCTCGAGCCATCGCCTCGGATCTGGACATATCTCGGTGTGCGCGGATCGCTTCCACGATCTGCGCTCCGACACGATGCACCGGATTCAGAGAGGTGAGTGGATCCTGGAAGATCATCGCCATGTCGTCACCGCGAAGGGCGCGCCGGTCGTCGGCGCTCATCTTGAACAGGTCTTCGCCTCGGAACCGGGCAACCCCGGAGACCTTGGCAGATCTCTTGGGCAACAATCCCATGATGCCGGTCACCGTCACCGTCTTGCCGCTGCCGCTCTCCCCCACGATCGCGAGGGTCTTGCCTGGCGCAACCGAGAACGACACATCATCGACGGCATGGACGATCCCCGTCGGCGTATGGAATTCGACGGTCAATCCCTCGACCTCGAGGATGGCGCGGTCGTCGTTCATCGGAGCTTCGGGTCCAGTGCGTCTCGCAGACCATCGCCCAGCAGGATGAATCCGAGGCTCGTGAAGATCAGAGCGAGGCTGGGGAATATCACCATGTGCGGTGCGGTCGTGAGCAGTGGTCTTCCCTTGGCGATCATCAGCCCCCACGAAGGCTCAGGTTCCTGCACCCCGAGGCCGAGGAAGCTCAGAGCTGCCTCGGAGATGATGGCGGAGCCGATCAGCGCGAATGCGTAGACCAGGGTCGGGGTGATCGCGTTCGGCAGTACATGTCGGAAGAAGATGCGGCGGTTGGAGGCGCCGAGTGCGCGCGCCGCTTCGACGAACTCTGCGTTGCGTACCGAGATCACGCTCGAGCGGAAGAGCCTGGCCATCCCGACCCAGCCGAAGGCGGCTAGGGCGATCATCACCGAGATCCTGCTTCCTCCCAGCGAGGTGACGACGATGATCGGGCCGAGGAGAGCAGGGAAGCCGAGCACGATGTCGATCCCGCGACCAACGACGGTGTCGGCGAGCCCGCCGAAATAGCCGGCGATACCGCCGAGGGTGATACCGATGACCAGAGATACCCCCGTGACGACCGCGCCGATGATGAGGCTGAAACGCGCGCCATGCACGATCCGGCTGAACAGGTCGCGACCCAGAGGATCGGTGCCGAACCAATGCTGCGAACTGGGAGGCTGGCGCGCTTGGTCTGGGAAGAAGCCAGCCACCGGTTGCGTCGCCACGATGTCGGCGAAGACCGCGAAGAAGACCAAGATGGCGATGATCCCCAATCCAGCTACCGCCAACCTGTTCGCGCGCAGACGATCCCAGACGCCGATGGTCGCCTCTGCGGGACCAGCGCCGCCCTGAAGATCCGCTTCGATCGTCGCCATCAGCTATACCGGATACGCGGATCGAGCCACGCGTAAGCGAGGTCGACCACCAGGTTGAGGAACAGGTACAAGAAGACCGCGAAGATGCTGATACCCAAGACGACCTGGTTGTCCTGGGCCGTCACCGCGATCGCGAGGGTTCGTCCGAGCCCGTTGATATTGAACACCGTTTCGGTGAGGATGGCACCTGTGAGCAGCTGCCCTGCGTCTACACCCAGGAAGGTCACCACAGGGATGAGCGAGTTGCGCCAAGCGTGTCGGACCAGCACACGACTCTCGGGGATGCCCTTGGCGCGAGCGGTGCGCACATAATCGGCGTCGAGGGTCTCTAGCAGAGTGGTCCTCTGGACCCGCGAGAGGTAGGCCATCGATACGCTCGCCAGGGTGAATCCGGGGAGGATGTAGGACTTCAATCCGTCGGTCAGCCCTGTGATGGGCAGACCCAGCACGCTCTTGAGTTTCAATGCCACGAAGATCTGTAGGAGCACGCCCAACACGAAGACGGGCACGCTCACGAGGACGATCGCAGCCAGCGTGACGCTGCTGTCCGAGAGTGAATATCTTCGCGAGGCCGATATGACTCCGCTCGCGATCCCAAGGGTCACGAGGAACAGGATGCCTGCCATCGCGAGCCGCAGCGTCGTGGGAAGCCGTTGTTTGATGATCTCCGAGACATCTTGACGGGTGGTGTACGACTCGCCCAGATCGAAGCGAGCTAGGCGGCCGACATATTTGACGATGCGCTCGGGGAGCGGATCGTCGAGTCCATACTTCTCCGTGATGTTCTGACGGAACTCCTCTGTGATGGGACGCTCGCCGACTATGGCTCGCACTGGGTCGCCTGGGATCACATACAGGGCCATATAGATGATGACGATGGCGCCCAGCACCACCGGGATCATCTGTAGCAACCGACGGATCAGGTAGCGACCCACGAAGTCCTTCCTGTCAGAGGTTGGCCAGCCGTGGGGACGAGCGGATCGCTCCGCTCATCCCCACGCTCGCCAGGCTGCTAGGCCAGACTGACTTCCTCCCAAGCCGGGCTGCCAAGTTGGATGTCGACGGTGAAGTTGGCGAACTTGTCAGCGTCGAAGACCACGGCGGACTTCCGGAAGAACATCGGAGCCGCAGGCATGTCCTGCACCAGGATGTCTTGGGCGTCCGCGTAGTTCTGCGCCCGCTCGTCTTCGTCGGTCGTCGTTCGAGCCGCGATGATCAGCTGGTCGAACTCGGGGTTCTCGTAGCCGGCGTAGTTGTCTCCCGAGGTCGATAGGAAGAACGGAGCGAGCCAGTTGTCCGGCGTCGGATAGTCCTGGCCCCAACCGAGCCGGAACATGCCGGCAGCGGAACGAACCGACTTCAGGTAGTCGCCGAAGTTCTCCGAGCCTGCCTTCACGACGGTCTTCAGGCCCAGGGTCTCCTGGATCTGCGTTGCAGCCGCCTGAACCCAGTCGTCGTGGCCGGCCCCACCGTTGAAGGTCAAGGTGATCGTCGTCCCCGCAGGAACCCCCGACTCCTCGAAGAGTTGCTTGGCCCGATCCGGGTCGTAGGTGCAGAACTCGCAGGCGCCTTCTCGATAACCGGCGTTGGCCTTCGGGATGAAACCATCCGACGGCGAGCGTTGGCCATTGAAGACCGCATCATTGATCTTGCCTCGGTCCATCGCTAGCGAGATCGCCTGACGCAGGGTCGGGTTATCCAGCGGCGGTACCGTCACGGTGAAGAACAGGTAGTCCATACCTGTCGTCTCTTGATCGATGAAGGCATCGCCGTAGGTTTCAGCTGCTTCGGGCCAGTTCTCGGGCGGTACCGAGGTCGTGTCGACCGTTCCTCCCTGGAACTCTAGGTAACCACCTTGGATCTCGGTGAAGATCTTCCATTCGATCCCGTCGAGGTTGCCCTTCTCTTCGCCGTTGTACTCGTCGAAGCGGACGACCTTGATCCCCTGGTTGTGTTCCCACTTGCCTTCGATCTTGTAGGGGCCGTTCCCGATGGGGGCCTCGTTGAAGCCGCTGGTGTCGTCGAGGGCGGCGGCCGGGATCGGCGAGAAGACCGTGTGGCCGGTTCGGATGTAGAACTCGGGTTGCGGTTCGTCGAACTCGAAGACGAGTTCGTACTCGTTCTCACCTTGATGTACGCCCGGGAAGTCGGTCGCCGAGCCGTCCTGCAGCGCGGCGAAACCCTTCAAGCCATCCAGGTGGTATGCGATCTCGGATGCGGTGTCCTTCGAGGCGACGCGAGTCAGAGCGCGCACGAAGGCCTCGGCGTTGACCGGTTCCCCGTTGTGGAAGGTTGCGCCCTCGCGCAACTGGAAGGTGATCGACTTCCCATCGTCGGCGACCGTGTAACTCTCGGCCGCTCCGGTCAGGACCGGTTCGGCTGTCTCTGGGTCATAATTGATCAGCGGATCGAAGATGCGGTTGACCACCTCGTTGGCGGTCACGGTTGACGCTAGGGCCGGATCCAGGAAGTCCGGCTCTGCGAGGTACGCGACGACGGTGCCACCTTCGGTACCACCGCTGTCGGGTGAAGAACTACACGCTGCGAGCGTGAGAGCCAGGACGGAGAACGCGGCGAGCGCTCGGTGTGCTCGGGACATGTGATATTCCCTCCTTCGCCTGGTGACCGATCAACTGGAACTTCTCCCCCTTCGACCGTCACGAGGCATCGGCTACAGCCCGGCCTCGAAGGACCGGACATAACGAGTGTAAGCAGACAGGCAGGTCCCTGACAAGCATCTTTGCGCGCGCGAACCGACGAATCGCCCGAAAGCGGGCGCGCTATCACTAGAAGGGACTAGCACGCGCTGTTGGTACCCCTTTCCAGGAACTTCTAAGCCTCCGAACGGATGTTCCCGGGCAGGACCAAGCCCTGAGCCTCGGGGTGAGACCCTCGGTGATCAGTCCGAGGCGAGCGTCTGGAGGCGCGGCATTATGTCTAGGCCCTGGACCAGCCCGAGCGCTCCATCCTTCGCGGCGGTCTCCCCGAAGGATCTCACCGTATCCGCTGCGACACCCGGCCCAACTATCACCAGCGGAACGGGTTCGTCGGTATGACTCTTGCGAGCACACGAGGTTGCGTGATCAGCGGTGACCGCGACGATCGTGTCCGCTCCAAGATGCGGCAACAGGTTCCCGAAGAAGTGGGCGTCGATCGCCTCGATGTTGTCGAGCTTGTCCTGGGCACGGCCGTCGTGGGCTGGAACATCCGGACCCTTGATGTGGATGTAGAGGCCGTCGTACTCCTGGATGCTCTCGAGCGCTTGCTTCGCCCAGATCCCATACTGCTCTTCGAAGGAGCCCGTCATCATCGGTACTTCGATCTGGCCCATGCCAAGGACCATCGAGATGCCTCGCTCGACCGGCATCTCGACGAAGCAGGCCCAGCGAGCGCCGAAACGCTCCTGGAAACTCGGCGGGTGAGGCAGATGATCGCCGCCGTCGCGCGTGAGGATGATATTGCCGGGCATCTTGCCTTCGGCTCGCCGCTTCTGGTTCACCTCGCTCGAGTTCATG
>JBKHYG010000022.1:0-2200 GCA_046565595.1 Actinomycetota bacterium
CGACCGGGCCGAACGCAGCCGTTCCACCGGCGCGCCCAGCTGCCGCCGCTACCACCTGGATCGGCAGCTCGGGGTTCAAGGCGATGTTGCGTCGCAACTGGACGAGGTTCGCTGGGTTCGGCTCGAAGGTGAGAACCTTTCCCGCCCTACCAACTGCTCTAGCTAGATGCAGAGCGTGGTACCCAACATGACCGCCTAGGTCTAGGACGATGTCCCCCGGGCGAACGAGGCGCCCCAAGGCTCGCAACTCTCCCGACTCATACGCCCAGAATGCCTCGGCACGCTGGACCCGGTCCGCGAAGTCGATATCCATACGGACCTTCGAAGGCAAGGTCACGACCGATCGGCCCTGGGCCTTGGACAGGCCCCGCTCGAGGAGCCGTGTCGTTCCTGGCACCCGCGCGCGCGCTAGCGCCGGTCGTCCGGCCAGCACTAGCCGCCCAAGCAGAGATATGTTCTCCATCACTACCCCTTGTCCTCGGCACCCATCGGGTCCACCTTGACCCGCATCCGGCTGTACGCGCGGGATGTCCTGCTCTAGGGGAAACGAGCGGATGCCGACTGCGTTTCGGAGCTTCGGGGATCACAAGGCCTTAGAAATGGCTTCCTGACCTCGCCGGAGGCGCTGGTGGATCTCTCGTGCCAGCGGAGGGACGATGTTCGCGACGGTCATTACAGCCTCGCCAGCACATGAGGCCGAGACATCCCCCACTAGGGCATCCACCCCAGCGGGCGTGTCCGGATATCGGCGTATCTCCCCTGGCAGATCAGAGAGCTTGCGGGCAACATGCTTCGAGCCGTGGCCGATCAGATAGATCCGTTCGGCCAGGCCAGCCTGCAACATCCGCGAGAAGAACTCGATGAAGGTCTTGGTTCTGTCCCGCCGGTCGCCACGCAGATAAGCGATGAAAGAGACCGGCAGCCACCTTCGCGAGAGCAGGAACCGCAGGATCGTCTCGGTTGATTCGACATCGTTCACATCCGCGGCGGGGAACCACCACACATCTTCTAGCCCACTTGGTTGCCAGTCGTAGCGTGCCTCCAGCGCGCGCAGCCGTCGCTGGATGTTCTCCGCTCCGATCCCGGTCCCGGTCAACTCGCGGATCACGCGATCTTCCAGGTAGACGAGTTCGGCCCCCGGAGGACCTGGCGGATGTGTGCCCTCATCGATGAAGCCCGCACCAGCCGCCTCCGCGGAGCGCCGCAAGATCTTGGCCAGCCTGCGATCGGCAACCCCCGAGATCAGCGTCGAGCCATGCGGACAACTGCTCCCGTACGCCTTGGCGTGGTCAGCGAGATCCTCTCCGAGGGTCTCGACATGGTCGCGTCGGATGTTGGGGACCACGACGAAACGGGGCCGGCAATACAGCTCGTTGAAGACACGCATCGTGTACGCCGAGATCCCCTGGTTCTCCATGATCAGAACATCGATGCCATCGCGGTAGAAGTACTTGAGTTCGTAGATGTTCTCGTCCAGCAGAGCACCCAACCGATCGGGACGATGGATCGGATGCTCTATCCCGTCTCGGATCGTGACCGGCTCGGTCCCGGTGATCTTCGCAAGCGTCGAGTATCCACGGTCGCGAACCGATGCCTCGAGACCTCTGGCGAGACCAGACTTTCCCCGCGTCCCCGAGATGCTTATGCGGAAGGGGATCTCCTCGAGCAGCCGGGTGTATCCGAGACGGCCTGAGAAGACATCCGGAAGCTGCACGCTTCCCAGATCTCGCGTCGCACATCCACGGAACATCACGCGAACTCCCTCAGCACGCCTCCAACCAGGATGGTGCCTCCGAGAACGGCGACCAACACCGCGAGGAACATGGCAGCACCCCACACGGGCCTGCCCTCCCGATGGATGTTGTAGGCGAACAGCCCGGGAACGATGGGGAGGAAGATGCCTCCGATGGATGTCTCAAGGAAGGTCGAGACCACCAGGCTGGAAGCCAGCGAGATGAGCAGGAAGGCCACGAGCAGGCGACGACCATAGAGCAGCGTCGTCCGGTACAGCGCCTCGCCTCCTGCGAAACTCGCAACCGCGCCGACCGCGAACACGACCAGCGTCAGCAGATCGATCAGTGCATAGACGACGACGAACGGGAGCACCAGCACGCCTCCCAGCCGGGAACCGAAGCGCTCGTAGATCCAGAGCCCAACCACCAGGTACAGCCCGAACAGTGGTAACAGGACCTGCGGTGCG
>JBKHYG010000023.1:0-13027 GCA_046565595.1 Actinomycetota bacterium
GGTCGTCTGGGATCTGGACGCCTTCGAGCATCTCTCGCATGATCTTCTCTCCGACGCTGCGGAGCGCCTCGCGGGCCTCGTCGTGGCCGTCGGAGCCGAACGCCTTCTCGAACCTCTTCAGCATCTCTATAAGGCCGACGGCCATCATCTGTCCCCAGACGAAGGTGGCGGCCGGATCGAAGTCGGGGTTGGCGAGAGCCTTCGCGCGGTGGCCTTCCACGGCTTCGGCTAAGGGCCACTTGAGCGGTAGGCGTTCGCGGCGGCCGCCCCACGCAAGGCTGGGGCTGCCGTTGGTGCGCGCGGCCGCATGTGGTCTGACGGGCGTTCCGGTCCAGGCGGTGTCACTCATCTCGGTTCCCCCTCGGGTTGCCTACAGAGGTCTTGATGATCTTGACCCGATCCTCGCCGAGTAGTTCGTTGCAGCGGCCGAGGATCAAGGCGGACATCATCCGAAGTTCCGATGCGATGACGCCCTCCTCGCAGCGTACGCTGAGCATCCCGTCGGGGTCGAGGAAGGTCGGCTCGCTTCGGTCCCCCAGCGCAGGACCGCACAGTTCGCTCCAGGCGCTCCGCAGCTTGGCCAGTTCGAGCCTGTGACTCCATCCGCGCCGGCGGACGAACCGGTCCAGCAGTTGGTGGAAGGACGCGGGATCGGCGTCACGCATGCCGCGCTCGTTCATGCCGTGATCCTGGTGATTCGTCTCGGAGACATGCGGACCATCATCGCAGCGTCGCGGCATCGATGCGTCTGGCTTCGAGCTCGGCTGGGATCTCGGCCGGATCGGCAGCGGTCACCAACACCTGGGCGTCGGGCAGGATCTGAGCGAGACGGCGGCGACGCGTCGGGTCGAGCAGGGTGAAGGGATCGTCCAACAGAAGCACGGGCGGATCGCCGATGGTCTGCTCGATGCACGAATGCGAACCCAGCGCGAGGGCTAGCGCGGCCAGCCAGCCTTCGCCGTGACTGGCGTGGGTACGCGCGGGCAGCTGGTTGACAGTGATCGACAGGTCGTCGCGGTGCGGACCGACGATCGTCGTTCCGCGGATGCGTTCCAGATCGCGGCGGAACTCGAGCTTGTCCTGCAGGGCTCGGAGCCAATCGTTCACATCCGAGGTCCCGGGGTGTTCGCAGCGTGCCTCGTATCCGATCGCGAACGCGCCCCCATCCCCGACCACATCGTAGGCACGAGCCGCGAAGGGGGCCAGCAGTTCGATGGCGCGCGCACGCCCGGCACACAGTTCTGCTCCGGTCTTCAGCAGAGCTTCGTCCCAGACCTCTAGACCGTGGGGTTCGGTGCCTTCCTCGAGCGCGCGGCGAAGCAACGAGTTGCGTTGACGGACGATGCGCTCGTACTCCCGGATCGTCTGGTGGTAACGCGGGGCCAGCATGACAAGGAGGCCGTCGACGAAGCGGCGGCGGTCGCTTGGCTCGCCGCGGATGATCGCCTGCTGTTCGGGGGCGAAGATGCTGGCCCGTAGCACGCCGAGGATCTCTCGCCTGTTAGAGACCGAAGCTCCGCCAAGTTGGGCTCGGCTGCGGCCTCGTGCGGATATCTCGAGTTCGATGGTCTCGGCGCGCAGGTGTCTGACCGTGGCGCGGATGACCGCGCGGTCGGTGCCACTGCGGATCAGCGCCTGATCGCTGGAGGTCCGGAAACTCGAAAGGGTCGCGCAATAGAAGGCAGCCTCTAGGAGCGTGGTCTTGCCGACCCCGTTGCCTCCGATGATCGCGGTCGAGCCGTCGAATACGAGTTCGACACGCTTCCAACTTCGGACATCGTGCAGCGTGAGTTCGCTCAGCTGCACCGCTGTTCAGACCCCTAGGAACCGATGAGGCTCCACCGCAGAAACCGGCATGCGGGTCATGCGCGGACCGGCATGACGAGATAGATGAAGCCGTCGTCTTCGGGCGCGCGCACGACCGCAGGCTTCAGCCCATCCAGCAGACACAACACGATCTCGTTCGAGTCGACCGCGGAAACGCCATCGATCAGGAACTGCGGGTTGAACGCGACCGTCAGAGGTTCGCCTTCGAACTTCCCATCGATCTGTTCGACCGCATCGCCGATGTCCTGGGAACCGGCGGTGAGTTTCGCGCCTGACTCGATCAGTTGGATCTTGACACTCGAGCCGGCTTGTGCGAGCAACCCGACACGCCGCACAGCGTCGATGAAGAGCTCCTTGTCGACGGTCAGACGGTTCGGCAGTTCCTTGGGGATCAGCCCGTTCCACTTCGGGAACTCTCCCTCGAGGGTGCGTGTGGTGAGCAGCCGTCCACCGATCTCGAAGGAGGCCTGGGTCTCTCCGACCGAGATGGTCGCGGTCCCCTCGTTGCCCATCCGCGCGGCCTCGGTGAACGCCTTAGCGGGGATCACCCGACGCAGTTCCTCAGACGGTCCACTCCATTCGATCTCTCGGACGGCCAGCCGGTAGGAGTCGGTCGCTACCAGGGTGGCTTTCTTGGGACCAGATTCGACCAGGACTCCGGTCAACACCGGACGCGCCTCGTCGGTGCTCGCGGCTCGGGCTACCTGGTTGACCGCCGAGACGAGCTCTGCGACCGTGATCGTGCCGGACACCCCGCCGATGTCGCGCTGCTCGGGGAAGTCATCCAGGGGCAGGGTCCGCAGCGTGAACGAAGCTGAACCGCTCGAGATGATCGCCTGGTTGTCGGTGGTGGCGATCGAGACGGCACCTTCGGGAAGGTTCTTGGCGATGTCGCCAAGCAGCCGACCGTGCAACAGGACCGAGCCCGGTTCCTCGACCGAGCAGGCGACCGATGCGCGAGTGGACAGGTCCAGGTCGGTGCCGCTGAGGGTCACCTGATCCTTGGATGCCTCGAAGCGGATCCCCGACAATGCCGGCAACTGCGAGCGGCTGCCCACGGCGCGCTGAACCCAACTCACGATCTCGGTGAACGCGCTCTGCTCGAGACGGATCTTCATTTCTTCTCCTTGTGGGGTTTCTAAGTCCTTCTCTAAGAAGAACCTCTTCAGTAGGCGTTAGTAGGTGTTGGGGAAACTGTGGAAACAGGGTTTGACTTGCGCGTTTACCGTGCTCGGGCTGTGGATTGTTGTCCACTGCATCCCACACGGATCCAGTCTCCCACAGGGAGGCCATGCTTGTTCACAGGCTGACCACATGATTTCCACCGCCTCGGATCTGAGCGGTCAGTTCTTGAACCTGCTGATAGGTGGCACGGCGTTCCCGCATCTGTTCGCGGATCTTGCCGGCGGCGTGAAGGGCGGTCGAATGGTCGCGGCCGAAGGCTTCGCCGATCTTCGGGAACGACATCGGGGTCAGGTCGCGGCAAAGGTACATGGCGATCTGTCGAGCGTGTGTGAGCGGCCGTGAGCGGCTCTTGGAGAGCAGTTGCTCGCGGGGGATACCGAAGTACTCGCAGCATGCGGAGATGATCGCTTCGACGGGGACATCGCTGGCGTCGTCGGCCGGGAACAGTGGCTGGAGGACCTCTTGTGCGAGTTCGAGGGTGAGTGGACGGTTCGACAGGGTCGCGAACGAAACGACCCGGATCAACCTGCCCTCGAGTTCACGGATGTTGTTCCGGACGCGCGTGGCGATGTAGGCGAGAATCTCGTTCGGGACCTGGAATCCCTCGTTCGCGGCCTTCTTCTGCAGGATCGCTACCCGCGTCTCGAGGTCGGGTGGGGTGACATCCACGATCAGGCCCCACTCGAAGCGGGTGCGCAGGCGCTCTTCGAGCGTCGGGATCTTTCCCGGAGGCCGGTCGCTGGTGATCACGATCTGTCGGCCGTCGTTGTGCAGGGCGTTGAAGGTGTGGAAGAACTCTTCTTGGGTCTGTTCGCCTCGCGACAGGAACTGGATGTCGTCTACGAGCAGCAGGTCAGCTTCGCGGTAGCGGCGACGGAACGAACTCATCTTGTCTTCGCGGACGCACTGGATGAAGTCGTTCATGAACTGTTCGGAGGACACATAGCGCACGATGGCTTGCGGGTAGAGGCGATAGGTCTCGTGTCCGATGGCATGCAGGAGGTGGGTCTTACCCAGTCCAGCGCCGCCTGAGATGAAGAGCGGGTTGTAGCTGCGGGCGGGCTGCTCGGCCACCGCCATCGCGGCGGCATGGGCGTAGGAGTTGCTGGGGCCGATGACGAAGGTCTCGAACAGGTAGCGGGGGTTGAGCGTGGGAGGTGGCGCGGCCGCGGTGACCGGGAACTGCGGCTCGTCTGGCTCTTCGCCGATGCCATCGTCGTCGGTGTCGTCCTCGTCGAACTCCTGGACGACGATCCGCAGGTTCACCTCGTGGGTGGAGATCGCCCGAAGCGTCTGGACCACCGATTGCGAGTACCTGGTCTCGAACCATTCTTTGGCGAAGGCGCTAGGTGCTGCGACCTCTAGCGTGTCGCCGTCCAGCCGGATCGGCCGGATCCCTTCCATCCATAGCCGGGTCGAGCCCGTGCCGGTCTCTGGTCCTAGCGCCTGTATCGCACTTGTCCACAGGTCGTCGGCGTTCAAACACCCCACGCCATCCCCTCCTTGAAGCCTTGAATCCACAGCGGTTTCCACGACTCATCCACAGGCTGTGGATACGCGGTGTGGATAACCGGCCCTCGGGGTGCGATCGGCGCGGAGGGGAAGGTGCGTCGTAGACCGCGGAGATGCCCCGAAGGGGGCGCGAGTATAAGTCTGGGACCTGGGCAGGTAAAGAGTGTGAAACGCGCAGGTCGGATGTCCACAGTTGGGGATACAACTGTGGGAAAACTCTAGGTCCAGGCGGGTTTTGCGAGGCTTCTGCCCCTCGGGGCGTTCGGGAAAAAATTCTGCCAAACTTTGACGCGGGGCCCGTAGCGTCCCTACACTCTCGTCCTCCGCGACCATGAAGCGTACCTACCAACCCAGCAACCGTCGGCGTAAGCGTCGGCTCGGCTTCCGTGCGCGCATGCGTACCAAGGCAGGCCGTGCCGTGATCAACCGTCGCCGCGCGAAGGGTCGCGCCCGTCTCTCAGCCTGACCTCTGGCCTCACTAACCGGGACCCGAGCGATCGCGTGAGATGACGCGCGTGCACCGTATGGCGTCAGCCCATCACCGGACCGTTCAACGGTCCGGTCGTCGTGTTTCCGCCGGTTCCGTGCGCGCGCGGTACGCGCCGATCCCCGGCCCCGGCAGGGTGGGATACGCGATCCCTCGGCAGATCGGAGGCGCGGTGGTCCGGAACCGGATCCGCCGTCGTCTGCGGGCCTGCGTCGCCCTTGGATCAGCCCCGGCGGGAGTGGCCGTGGTGTTGAGTGCGACCGCCTCGTCGCTGGAGGTTCCGTTCCAGCAGCTGCGCGCGGCAGTCGACTCCGTGCTGGATGCGGCCTCGAAGGCTGCCCGTAGGGGGCCGCGCCCGTTGCCTGGGTCCATCTCCGGCCCGGCTTCGGCGTCGGACTTGGGGGCGTCGCCTGGCCGTCCAGCGTCGGCTGCCAGTCCTGGCCAGTCGCCTGGCGCCGGTTCGGGTACCTTCCGGGTTGGAGCTGCCGAATGAAAGCGCTGGTCAGGGTGGGTGCGCGCGTGGTTGCCGCGCCGGTGCTGGGCTTGATCTGGCTCTACCAGAACACCCTCGGGGCTGCCTACCCGAACCGTTGTCGCTACTCCCCGACCTGCTCTTCCTATGCCGTCGAAGCGATCCGATCGAACGGGCCGCTTCTGGGAACAGGCCAGACTCTGTGGCGCCTGGTCCGATGCGGCCCCTGGTCGTCGGGCGGGGTCGATCACCCGAAACCACGACGACTCGAGAAGTCTTCAACCCACTAGTCAAGGGATTCAAGGAAAGAAATGGAAGCACTATTCGGCGGTATCCAACGAGGTCTAGGAGCCGCACTCAACGGGATCTACGAAGTAGTCGGCTCATATGGCCTAGCCATCATCCTGCTGACCCTGGTGGTGCGTGCGGTGATGATCCCGCTGACCATCAAGCAGACGCGCTCGATGAAGGCGATGCAAGAGTTGCAGCCGCAGATGAAGGCGATCCAGGGCAAGTACAAGGAACTTCAGAAGAAGGCCAAGGATCGCATGGAACTGCAGCAGATCCGGCTCGAGATGAACCGGGAGCTGCAGGGGCTATACCGCGAGCATGGAGCGAATCCGGCCGCTGGTTGCCTACCCCTGCTGGCACAGATGCCTGTCTTCATCGCGATGTTCTCGATCATGAGAGCCTCGATCATCGTATTGCCGGCGGTGGCTACGCTTCCCGGCGGCGCTCCTATCCCTGCCGATGCTTTCCAGGGCAAGGACCTTCGCAACACGGTCTGCCGGCCGTATGACCAGGGAGCAGCGAAGATAGTCGCCCCGGATGTGAACGGAGACAGCCCTTCGGCGATCGCATGTATCTACGAGGGGGACGACGAGCCAGACATCTTCGAGGTGTCGGACTTCCGCGATCGTGACGGCGAGTCGATCGACGCCGGCTTCGTGGCTAACTGCAGGCCCAAGGAGGACGGCGACACCTGGCGATTCGAGTGTAACTCCGCGTTGGGCTCGGGACATGTTCCGCAGGATGGGGAACTGTTCGAGGATCTCTCGGTGGATGGCGCGGATATCTTGACCATGCACCCAGGGTGTTCGGCTACTTCGGCTGCCTCGGATCCTGGCATCCGTTCTTGCACCGCTACGAAGGAGACTTCCGGGGCTACCGAAGCCTTCCCCTACTACATCCTGGTGGGCTTGATCGTGGCGACGAGTTACTACCAGACCAAGCAGATGCAGAGCCGCAACCCTGCTCAGGTGACCGACCAGCAGCGGATGATGACTCGGATCATGCCTGTCTTCTTCGGGTTCATCTCTCTTAGCATCCCTGCGGGCGCCAACACCTACTTCCTGGCATCCAACCTCTGGACCATCGGCCAGCAGCACTTGTTGTTCAAGGATCAGAACCAGGCGGCAGCGGCTGCGGCGGCAACCAAGGAGAAGGGCCCCAAGCCCAACAAGGGTCCTGCCCAGACGCCCCCTTCTGACAAGGCAAAACAGACTCTCCAGAACTCTCAAGCCAACCCTACGAGTAGGTCCCAGCAGAAGCGGTCCAACAAGAGCAAGAAGCGCAAGAAGCGTCGGTAGGAGGATCCATGAGTGAAGAGGAAGCCCCTCTAGACCCGGTCGAAGAGCTCATGAACAGCCAGGCGGATCTAGCCGAGGAATTCATCGAAGGCCTGCTAGATCGCCTTGGGTTGGACGGTGAAGCCGTCGCCGACCTGGACGACGAGCAGATAGTCGTCGAGGTCAAGGGCCCTGACCTCGCGTTGCTGATCGGCCATCATGGCTCGATGATCGAGTCGGTCCAAGACCTAACTCGGGCCGTAGTCAATCACCGGACCGGCGAGCGGGCGATGCTGATGATCGACATCGGGTGCTATCGAGCCAAGCGTCGGGAGGCGCTGCAGGACAAGGCGCGCCGGATCGCGGATGAGGTGCTGGAGTCGGGTGAGCCGGTCGCGCTTGCGCCTATGGCTCCCTACGAGCGCAAGGCCATCCACGACGCCATCGCGGATCTGGATGGGGTGTGGAGCGACTCGGAAGGCGAAGGCCAGGATCGATATGTCGTTGTTCATCCTGATTCGCGGGTCTGAGCAGGCGGGCTGACATGGGGGAACAGCCGGGCGACGGTGTTCCCCGTGAAACATCTGACGAGGGCTCCAGAGGCGCGCATCCCGGACGCTCTCGTTACCCCCGAGGCGAGGCCTTGCGTGGGGTGGCGCGCGAAGATGTCGGCCCACGGGGTGTTCCCCGTGAAACATCAGCGTTTGACGGACCTGATGCCCAAATGCGGGTGGCCGAGGCCCTAAGAGCCGTCGGTGCCGACCCAACTCGAGCGGAACTCCTGATCGAACATGCTCGAGCGGTCTGGAGGTCTGCCGACCGACTGGGACTCGTCTCCGACCGAAGTCTCGGCCGCATCCTCTCGCGGCACACCCTTGACTCTCTGGGCTTCGCCAGCGCTCGGAGGCCGGGACCCGGGGAGCGGTGGGCTGATGTCGGCTCAGGTGCGGGCTTCCCGGGGTTGGTCCTCGCCGTGGCCTTCCCAGAGACCGATTTCGTGCTCGTTGAGTCCCAGCAACGACGGGCAGGCTTCCTGGAACTCCAGCTCCTCGATCTTGGGGCGTCCAACGCGCGAGTCTTTGCGAGGCGTCTACAGGAGCTCCCTGAAGACCAAAGCGGCTTCGATGTCGTAACTGCTCGAGCCTTCAGTTCTTCCGAAGGTTCCGGCTCCTCCCCAGCAGCCTTCGGCCTGCTGTCTACCATCGCCAAGCCGCCTCACGGCGTCGTTCTCATCGCAGCTGGCGAGACCGCGGAGACGCCGGATCCCGATTCGGCAACCAGAGAGGTTCGGGTGCTTCCGCCCGCCGTTGACTACCCCACCCGGTACCTTATGATGCATGTTTGAGGCGTCGGCGTCCGGCCGGCGCTCGACACGGGCCCAGAAATGCCAGAATCTGCCAGAGTCATCGCGGTGGCGAACCAGAAGGGCGGCGTCGGTAAGACGACCACCGCCGTGAATCTGGCCGGCGCCCTGGCCACCGACGGCTACCGGATCCTCTTGGTGGATCTCGATCCTCAGGGCAATGCCACGACCGGTGTTGGTATCGACAAGTCCACCGGACCCGCTGGCACCTACGAGGTACTAAGTGGCAAGGACCCGTCTGACATCGTGCTTGGCACGGTCGTCGAGGGGCTCGATGCTCTGGCAGGTTCGATCGATCTGGCCGGAGCCGAGGTGGAACTGGCGACAGCGATGGCTCGCGAACACAAGCTCAGCGCGGCCCTGGATCCGCTGCGATCTCGCTACGACCTCATCGTCATCGACGCTCCGCCATCCCTCGGACTGTTGACGATCAACGCGCTGGCAGCGGCCGACGGGGTGCTGATCCCGCTGCAGACCGAGTACTACGCATTGGAGGGCCTCGGCGCATTGGCCAACACGCTCGACCTGGTGCGTGATGCGCTGAACCCGAAGTTGGACATCGCCGGGGTCGTGCTGACGATGTTCGACGCGCGCACCAAGCTCGCAGAACAGGTCGTCGCCGAGGTGCGTGGCTTCTTCGCCGATCGTGTCTTCGAGACCGTCATCCCGCGGAGCGTTCGAGTATCGGAAGCTCCCGGGTTCGGACAACCTGTCATCACTTACGACCCACTGTCCCGCGGCGCCATCGCATATCGCGATCTGGCCCGCGAGGCGGCGAGACGCTGGAACCTGGGTAAGACCCAACGGGAGGAATCATGAGCGAGCAGAACAAGGGCGGCCTCGGCCGGGGACTCTCGGCGTTGCTGCCGAAGGTAACCCTGAACCCTCCGGCGGGTGGGAAGACGCACGAGGTTCCGATCGACGCGGACCGGGGGGAGAAAGGTCGGGCGGACGATCGTTCCGACCGCCGAGACTCCCGCGCGGATGAAGACCGCCGAGCCCCACGCGCGAATGAACCCGGCGGCGTCACCTCTGGCGACGCGCCAACCGTCGTCCAAGGCGATACCCGGCTCGGCGCCCCTCGCTCTGGCGACGCACAACTCGGAGTCATCCGGGAGTTGCCGATCGATCAGATCCGCCCCAACCCGAAGCAGCCCCGCACGGAGTTCGACGACGATCGTCTCGGAGAGCTCGCACAGAGCATCCAGGAACTCGGCGTGTTGCAGCCCGTCCTCGTGCGTGAAACCGACGACGGATTCGAGTTGGTCGCGGGCGAACGGCGGTTGCGCGCCAGCCTGCGTGCTGGCAGGCGGACGATCCCCGCGATCGTTCGTCATCGCGAAGACGATGTGCTGTTGCTCGAAGCCTTGGTCGAGAACATCCAGCGGGTCGAGCTGAACCCGCTGGACGAGGCGGCCGCGTTGCGTGGGCTGGTCGACGATCTGGGCATCACGCACGACGAGGTCGCCAAGCGCATAGGTAAGAGCCGCGCCGCTGTCACGAACTCCCTGCGTCTGCTGACGCTCGGTGGTGAGGTTCAGCGTCGCGTGCGCGACGGAAGCTTGAGTGCTGCGCATGCGCGCGCACTCGCATCGCTGACCGATACCGAACAGCAGACGCGGGCGGTCCGCAGGATCATCGCCGACGGGTTGAGCGTGCGCGCGACCGAACGCCTGGTCGTGACGATGACCGCAGAGGGTGCGAAACTGACGCAGCGTGCAACAGCTACGCGCGCGGCTCGCAAGGGCAAGGCCGACGCGCCCCCGGGTGTGCTCGAGAGCGAGATGCTGCTGTCTGATCATCTGGAGACCAGCGTGTCCGTCACCTATCGCAGCGACGGAGGAGGCCAGATCGATATCCGGTACGCCGGTCTCGAGGATCTAGACCGCATCGTCCGCGCGATACTCGACCGCGCCGAAAGCGGACTTGCAACCGAAACCGGTCGAGCAACCGGCGGCGGTCAGGTGGTCGGCGCTGGTCGAGCATCCGACGCAGCAGACATCGAGGAAGAGGAAGGGGACGACTGATGGAGTTCCGTCGGATCGAACGGCTCCCTCCTTATGTGTTCAGCGTCGTGCAAGACCTGAAGGCGAAGGCGCGCCACGCGGGTGAGGACATCATCGACCTAGGCATGGGCAACCCGGACCTACCCAGCCCCGAGCCTGTCGTCGCCAAACTGGTGGAGGCCGCGCAGAACCCGCGGAACCACCGCTACTCGATGAGTCGGGGGCTACCGAAGCTGCGCAAGGCGATCACCGACTACTACGAGCGGCGGTTCGATGTCGTCCTGGATCCTGACACCGAGGCGGTCGTCACCATGGGAGCCAAGGAAGGCTTCAGCCACCTGATGTGGACGCTGGTCGGACCGAACGACTCTGCGTTGGTGCCAAGCCCCACCTACCCGATCCACACGATCGGTGTGCTGTTCGCTGGCGCGCAGTTGCGCGCGGTGCCGCTCGCGCCGGACTCTGGGGATTTCTTCGAGGCGCTGCAGGACGCTTATGAGCGCACCTGGCCGCGGCCACGCTTGGTGGTAACCAGCTTCCCGCACAACCCGACGACCGTGTGCGTCGACATCTCGTTCTTCGAGCGTCTGGTCGAGTTCGCTAAACGCAACGAGATGTTCGTCGTCCACGACTTCGCGTACGGCGACTTCTGCTTCGATGACTACAAGGCGCCGAGCCTGCTGCAGGTCGACGGTGCGCGCGAGGTCGGCATCGAGCTGTACTCGATGACGAAGTCGTTCTCGATGCCAGGCTGGCGGATCGCGTTCGCGTTGGGTAACCAGCAGATGGTCGGCGCGCTGACCAAGATCAAGAGCTATCTGGATTACGGCGTCTTCCAGCCGGTCCAGATCGCAACGATCATCGCGCTGAACGAGTGCAGCGAGGAACCTAAACGCATCCAGGAGGTCCACCAGGGCCGTCGCGATGTGCTCATCTCCGGACTCGCCAACGCCGGATGGCATGTTCCAGCGCCGAAGGCGACGATGTTCGTATGGGCACGCATCCCGGAGGCGTTCGCGTCGCTTGGCAGCCTGGAGTTCTCGAAGTACATGTTGACAGAGGCCAAGGTCGCGATCAGCCCGGGGGTCGGATTCGGACCTGAGGGCGAAGGTTTCATCAGGTTCGCTCTGATCGAGAACGAGCATCGCCTGAGACAAGCGACGCGCGGCATCAAGCATGCGCTCGCGAAGGGACCAGACCATGCGAGGGAGGTGCTTTCACGATGAGCAAAGACGGTTGGCCGAGCGAAGCTGAAGCCCTTGGCTTCGAACCACACTCGGAGAAGAGACGCGCGTTGCTCGGCCTGCTGCTGGGTGTCGCGCTGGCCGCGTTCGTCCTCGCCTTCATGCGGAGGCGCAGAGGCTGACGATGGCGCGCGTCATCCGGGATCTGACCCACACGAACCTCGACGACATCCCGTCGCCGTGTCGTTCGTGCAGTTTCTGGGAGTTCTCGCCGGCTGACCGAGACTTCACCGCGACCGCCAGCGACGGCGAGTTCGAGAAGGAAGCTTGGTGCAGCGAGGTTTCGCTCGTCCACGGCTCTGCGGGCAAGGTCGCCTACAAGGATGGTAGGCCGGTCGGCTTCGCCTTGTGCGGGCCGCAGGAGGTCTTCCACGGCGCCGAGATGTTTCCGCTACGGATCAGCCGAGACGCCCTCTTCTTCGCCACGATGAAGATCAGCGAGGAGGACCGTGGGGCCGGGATCGGAAAGGCCTTGGTCCATGCGGTCCTGAAGGAAGCCAAGGCCAGAGGCAAACGCGCCATCGAAGCATATGGGGACCGTCAGTGGCAACACGAAGTGTGTATCATGCCTGCCTCGTTCCTTGAGGCCCTAGGCTTCAAGGTTAAGCGGGAACATCCGCGCTTCCCTCTATACCGCATGGATCTCGGCTCGATAGCGAAGCTGTCCAAGAATGTGGAAGCTGCGGTCGAATCGTTCCTAGAGTCCGTCTTCGCCCGCGAGGCCGCGGTACCCGAACGCGCCGGCTGAACCTTCCCAAGCCCGGCTCCGTATACCCCTGTGACCGTATCTACCCGGGAGGCGTCATGGTTCTCAGCCAACGCATCGGAATGTTGTTCGGAATCATCTATATCGCCGTCGGAGCCATCGGCTTCGCAGTGACCTCTGGTGTCGGCTTCGCCGCAACCAGTGGCAAAGACCTGATCATCTTCGAGGTGAACCCGCTACATAACATCGTCCACCTGGCCGTCGGACTGGCACTCGTCCTTGCTGCGCGCGCTGGCGCGCAGGCCGCTAAGGGCATGAATGCCGTGGTCGGCGGCGTTTATCTGATCGTCGGGGTCTTGGGTTTCGCTCTCGTTGGGACTGACGCGAACCTGATCGCTCTTAACCAGCCCGACAACCTGCTCCACCTTGCCTCTGCCGCGGTGTTGCTGTTCCTCGGGACCCAGACCGGAGCCTCCTCACCGGTGTCGGTCAGGGACTGACTCTGCGCCGCGGCAGGCGGCCAGAGGGGGAGCTGTCGGTCATGCCCGAAGAGGGCCGCCGACGGCTCCTCGCTCTGCGGCTGCGATGATCGAATCGGCAAGGATGTGAGCCAGATCGTCGACGCGCGCACCCGCGACATCTGCGGAGAGCTCAACG
>JBKHYG010000024.1:0-1796 GCA_046565595.1 Actinomycetota bacterium
GGCAAGACCTACCAACGCGCCCAACAGGTCGGGATGGGCTGAAGCCTACACCCAGGTCGCTTGTGACACACCCAAAGTGGGTGTAGAATGCAGGCCATGAAGGTCATCCAGGTTCGAGGCGTGCCCGATCGCATCCACAAGACCTTGCGCGCACGCGCCGCAGAGGCCGGGGAGTCTCTCTCCGACTATGTCCTGCGCGAACTGGTCCGCGTGGCCGAGCGCCCTCCGGTCGCGGATGTCCTGGCCCGAGCAAGCAAGCGCTCCGGCGGGGTTGACACCGACGACCTGGTCGCCGCGGTCCGCTCTAGCCGCGACCGCTGATGCTGGTCGTTGACACCTCAGCCGTCCTGGAGGCCCTGGTTGGGCAACCTGGCGACGAGTCACTGCGCAGGCGTCTGGCTGAGGATGGAGACCTGCACGCGCCCCATCTGATCGATGTGGAGATGCTCCACGCACTCCGCCGACTAGAGGCAGCCAAAGCGATCAGCACCGATCGGGCCACGGATGCAAGGTCCGACTTCCAGGACCTTGCGCTCGTCCGTTACCCCCACCTGGGGTTATCGGACAGGGCATGGGGATTGCGGAGGAACTTCACTGCCTACGACGCGATGTTCGTTGCTCTGGCTGAGGAGCTTGAAGCCACGATGATCACATGCGATGCGCGCCTCGCGAAAGCGGCCTCTAGGTTGGTCGAGGTAGAGGTGTACCCGATGCCCAAGGGGCGCGGTCGGCGTAGGCTCGGATCATGACCGCAGAGCCCTTCGATACCGTCCTAGTCGTCGATTTCGGAGCCCAGTACGCGCAGTTGATCGCGCGAAGGGTGCGTGAATGCAATGTGTATTCCGAGATCGTGCCCCACGACATCAGCATCGAAGAGATCAAGTCCAAGCGGCCAGTCGGACTGATCCTGAGCGGTGGTCCTCAATCGGTGTACGAACCGGGCGCACCAGCGCTGAACCCAGCCCTGCTCGAACTGGGGATCCCGGTACTCGGTATCTGTTACGGCCAGCAGGCGATGACGCACGCGCTCGGAGGCAAGGTCGCGAAGACCGGGACCCGCGAGTACGGCAAGACCGACCTCCGCGTCCTGCAGACAGGGCGCCTGTTCGACACGCTGCCCGAAGAGCAGACCGTGTGGATGAGTCACGGCGACGCCGTACAGACCCCACCAGACGGATTCACCGTAACCGCACAGACCGACCCGAGCCCATGCGCAGCCTTCGAAGATCCTGCGCGGGGCTTCTACGGTGTGCAGTTCCATCCCGAGGTTGCGCACACGCCTAAGGGAACCGAACTGCTGAAGAACTTCCTGTACGGCGCCTGCGACGCGCGCCCAACCTGGACGCGGCTGTCCATCATCGAAGAGGCCATCGAACAGATCCGTGCACAGGTCGGCGACGAGAAGGTCGTCTGTGGCCTGAGCGGCGGCGTCGACTCATCCGTTGCAGCAGCGCTGGTTCATCGCGCTATCGGCGACCAGCTCACCTGCGTGTTCGTAGATCACGGTCTGATGCGCGCAGGCGAGGCCGAACAGGTTGAGCACACCTTCCGTTCCGCCTTCCAGGTGAACCTGATCCATGTGAAAGCAGAGGATCGGTTCCTCTCCAAACTCGCAGGCGTCACCGACCCGGAAGACAAGCGGATCACGATCGGTCACGAGTTCATCCGCACCTTCGAGGATGTCGCGCGCACCGATCTGCAAGACGCGCGCTTCCTGGTGCAAGGCACTCTCTACCCCGATGTCATCGAAAGCGGCACTAAAGACGCTGCGAAGATCAAGAGCCACCACAATGTCG
>JBKHYG010000025.1:0-48595 GCA_046565595.1 Actinomycetota bacterium
TCGAGGTAACCGGAGCCTTCGACCGCGTCACCGAGAAGGCGCTGGGAGCGAGGAAGGCGAGCGACGAAGCCGGTACTGGCGCACAGCGCCGACAGTTGGCTCGAGTCGCGCTGCCCTCGATGAGCGCTAGTGCGTTCCTCGCGAACACGCCCCTGGTCGGGATGCTCGCCCCAAGGATCGTCGCGTGGTGTCGCCGCACGGGTCGAAGCCCCAGCCGCTACCTGATGCCGCTGTCGTATGCGGTCATCTTCGGTGGCTGCATAACCCTGATCGGGACCAGCACCAACCTCGTCGTCAGTGACCTGCTGACCGATGCGGGCATGCCCGCCCTCGATGTCTTCGAGATCACACCGATCGGGCTGCCGGTCGCCCTCATCGGTGTCGGACTGATAATCATGCTGGCTCCCCGCTTGCTGCCTCGCCGCGAATCCCCGGTCGAAGATCTGGGAGAGAACCTGCGCGAGTTCACGGTCGAGATGCTCGTTCCCGCCGATAGCCCGCTCGCAGGCAAGACCGTCGAGGATGCGGGTCTGAGGAACCTCGAAGGCGTCTACCTGATCGAGATCGAGCGGAGCGGACGGGTGGTCGCCCCGGTCGCGCCTTTCCTGGTCCTGCAAGAGGGCGACCGGCTGGTGTTCGCTGGCAATGTCGGACGGGTCCTCGACCTCGAACGGATCCAGGGTCTGGTCAGCGCCCAAGAACGACACTTCTCATCGGTGCAAGGTGATCGCCAGTTCCATGAGGCCGTCGTGGCGGAAGGCTCCCCACTGGTCGGCCAGACGGTGAAAGCCTCCGGCTTCCGGGGTCGTTACGGCGCAGCGGTGGTTGCGATCCATCGGGCGGGATCTCGCGTGCCAGGCAAGTTGGGAGATGTCAGGCTCCTGCAAGGCGATGTCCTGCTGGTCCTGGCCGGGGCGGACTTCGCGGTCCGGTGGCGAGACTCTCAAGACTTCCTGTTGGTCGCCACGCTCGGAGAGAACCGGCCGCTTCGCCGAGAGAAGGCACGCATAGTCCAGCTGCTCGCGGTGGGACTGGTCGTGACGGCCGGCACCGGACTCCTGGACCTGCTGCAGGTGTCGTTGCTGGTCGCGATCGCCCTGATCGCGACTCGATGCTTGACCACGACGGAGGCCCGGAACGCCATCGACCTCGAGGTCATATTGCTGATGGCTTCTTCGTTCGGCCTCGGGATAGCTCTTCAAGAGACCGGTCTCGCCGACCAGGTCGCCGCGATAATCGTGGCGGTGTCTGACACCTTCGGCGACATCGGGATCCTGGCTGGCATATTGATCGCGACGATGCTCATGACCGAGCTGCTGTCCAACAACGCTGCCGCGGTGTTGATGTTCCCCATCGCTATGGCCACCGCCGAGAGGACCGGCATGGCGCCCCGTCCCCTCGCGGTCATCATCCTGTTCGGTGCGACGCTCTCCTTCCTGACGCCGATCGGGTATCAGACCAACACGATGATCTGGGGTATGGGCGGCTATCGGTATCGGGACTTCAGTCGCCTAGGCGCGCCCTTGACCCTGGCGACGCTGATAGCGCTGGTGACGATCACTCCCCTTTACCTAGCGCTCCGATGATGACCGGTACATAGCGCTCCGATGATGACCGGCCTCTGCGGCACCGTGTGAACGCACCGGCGGAAGCGTCCGGCTAGGACACCTCGCGCAGTTCCTTGCGTAGGTCGTTTATCTCGTCGCGGAGACGCGCGGCTACCTCGAAGCGCAGCTCGCGGGCCGCGGTTCGCATCTCCTCTTCGAGGGCCTGGATCAGGCGGGGAAGCTCTTCTCGGGGCAAGCCGGTCAGATCTCGGGAGATCCTCTTGGCTCTCTTGCCATCCTTGGCGTTGCCTGCGCGCTCTGACCCGAGCCCCGCCCCCTGCAGGATGTCGCCGACCTTCTTACGGATCGTCTGCGGATCGATGCCGTGCTCGAGGTTGTAGGAGATCTGCTTCTGTCGGCGACGCTCGGTCTCGTCGATCGCGCGCTTCATCGAGTCGGTTATCTGGTCCGCATACATGATGACGCGACCGCTCACATTCCTGGCAGCGCGACCTATCGTCTGGATCAGGCTCCGGTCGCTACGGAGGAAACCCTCTTTGTCGGCATCCAAGATGCAGACCAGCGACACCTCGGGCAGGTCCAACCCTTCCCGCAACAGGTTGATGCCGACCAGGCAGTCGTACTCGCCTAGACGCAGGTCTCGGAGCAGTTCGATCCGTTGGATCGTGTCGGTCTCGGCGTGCATGTAGCGGACACGGAGTCCGGCGTCACCCAGATACCCGGTGAGATCCTCTGCCATCTTCTTGGTCAAGGTGGTCACCAAGACGCGTTCCTCGCGTTCGCTGGCTGCCCTGACCTCCTCCATCAGATCGTCGACCTGTCCCTTGGTCGGCCGGATCTGAACCTCTGGATCGACCAGCCCGGTCGGACGCACGACCTGTTCGGCGGTGTTGGTCGCCTTCTGCAACTCGTAAGACCCGGGGGTCGCAGACAGGAAGATGACATCTCCGAGTTTGTGCAGGATCTCGTCGAACTTGAGAGGCCGGTTGTCCAAGGCGCTCGGCAGGCGGAAGCCATGCTCGACCAGGGTCTCCTTGCGGGTCCTGTCCCCCTCGTACATGCCGCCCAGCTGCGGGACCGTCACATGGCTCTCATCGATGATCGTGATGAAGTCGTTGGGGAAGTAGTCGATCAGCGTGTAGGGGGCTTCGCCGGGTTCACGACCATCCAGGTAGCGGGAGTAGTTCTCGATACCGTTACAGAACCCCATCTCGCGCATCATCTCGAGATCGAAGGTCGTACGCATCCGCAGCCGCTGAGCCTCTAACAACTTGCCGCGCTCTTCGAACCATCGCACGCGCTCCTCCATCTCCTGCGAGATGCCAGCCATCGCCTTCTCGAGCCGTTCTCGGCTAGCCACATAGTGACTGGCAGCGAAGATGGTCAGGTCTTCGTGCGAACCGAGCACCTCTCCCGAGAGCGGCTCGATGACCTGGATCCGTTCGACCGTGTCACCGAAGTACTCGATACGAACGATGGTGTCTTCATAGGCGGGGTGGATCTCGAGGGTGTCACCCCGGACCCGGAAGGTCCCGCGAGGCAGGGCATAGTCGTTCCGGTCGTACTGCAGGTCGACCAGGCGCCGTTTCACATGTTCGAGAGAGAGGTCCACGCCTGCGATGAACCGCAGCATGTGGCCCTCGTACTGCTCTGGCGAACCCAGGCCGTAGATACACGAGACGCTGGCAACGACGACCACATCGCGTCGCTGCAACAAGGCTGCCGTCGCTCGATGACGGAGCTTGTCGACATCATCGTTGACCGAGGAGTCCTTCTCGATGTAGGTATCCGACGAGGGCACATAGGCCTCGGGCTGGTAGTAGTCGTAGTAGGAGACGAAGTACTCGACGGCGTTGCTCGGGAAGAACTCCCGGAACTCGTTGGCCAGCTGCGCCGCCAGGGACTTGTTCGGGCTGACGATCAAGGCGGGGCGCTGCAGGGCCTCGATGGTCCAAGCCATGGTGGCGGTCTTGCCCGATCCGGTGACCCCGAGAAGGGTCTGGAACCTGTGACCATCCTTCACGCCTCTGACGAGCGCGTCGATGGCTGCCGGCTGGTCGCCGCTCGGCTGGAACTCGCTGACGACCTGGAAGCCCGACATGGGACGAGGATAACCGCACGCTGGGATCGCCCACCCGACACCTCGCGCTTCCGGCCGTTCCGCTTTGTCCGAATCTAAGGGCTCGAAACGGCAGGCACCGGCATGTCTCCCCCCGAACCTTCTCTAGCGTCGACCACACCGTCGACTTCTGGATACTCGAAGAGGGAGCAATCATGCGCAAGATCATCCTGGGTGCTATCGCGGCTGCGATGGCCCTGTCCATGGGATCCGCCACCGCGGACCCCGGCAACGGCTGTGCGACCGGCCCCGGCGCCCCGGAGGTGGGAGGCACCTGCACCTACACCGCTAGTGGTGCCGCCAGCGCTCTGATCCTGACGCCGAACAGCGTCAAGATCGAGGCGATGCGCACGGTCGACGGCGTCGAGACGACCGTCGTGCTGTTCGAGACCGACTCGGCCAACCCGGCTGCTCAGGGCGTCCGGTCCCTGGCCACGCAGGCTGGCGACAAGGTCACGGTCACGCAAGGCCCTGACTGCGTCGAAGAGCCCGTCTGCGGTCACATCGGCATCGTCGTCGTCGGCGAGACCGAGTAACCGTACAAGTACGAGCATCTTGAGAGCCCCCGCTTCGGCGGGGGCTCTCCTAGTTCTGGCACGCTCGCCGGTCAGTTCCCGGGGCCCGAAGGAGTCGCGCCGATGAGCCGCCTCCAGAGGGCGTCGACCTGTTCCTCGAGTTCGTCGAGCGAACCGTCATTGCGGATGACGACATCGGCGACCGCGGTCCGCTGTTCCTCTGTCGCCTGCGACGCGATGCGGGCCTCGATCGCGGACGGCTCCATCCCTCGATCCTCGACGAGCCGCCGGATCCTGGATGCGGGGTCTGCCTCTACCGTCACGACCAGTTCCATCCCGCTGCGTCCGGTCGATTCGGCCAGCAACGGGATGTCCAGGATGACGATCGATCCCGGCGGCGCTTGCGAGATCCGATACGCCATCTCGTCTCGTACGGCTGGGTGCACTATCGCGTTCAGATCGGCAAGGGCCGCCGATCCGGCGAAGACCACTCCCGCAAGAGCATCGCGGTCGAGTTCTCCGTCGTCTCCGAGGATGGATGAGCCGAAGCGGCCAACGATCGCTGCGAACACGGGCGTGCCGGACCTCTGAAGTTCCCTGGCTATCGCGTCGGCATCGATTACGACCGCGCCCCGCTCGGCCAGCATGCGCGCCACGGTGCTCTTGCCGGCACCTATCCCACCTGTCAGACCGATGAGGCGGGGCAGTCGTCAGTCCTTATTGAACTTGGACTTCAGGTCCTCGATGATCGCCGAGATGTCTTTGCCCTCTTCCTTGGAGGACTCTCCCTCGGTCGTGTCGCCTTCCTCCGAGCCGTCTGCTGGCGTCGTATCGGGCTTGAGAGCGGCGGCCAACGCATCGGACATGGCCGTGCCGCTAGAAGGCTTAGATGCGACAGGTTCAGCCTCGGATCCCGGCTCGCTCGTCTGCGATGTCGTATCGGCCGGAGCCTCTGCTCCCTCGGGGACCGGCATGTCGGTTCCGGGCTCGAGGGTCTGCCGGATCGAGAGCGAGACACGGCGACGCTCGGGATCGATCTCTATGACCTTGACCTGAACCTTCTGCCCCGGCGCGACGACCTGGTCGGCCGATTCGACATGGCGCTCGGAGAGCTCAGAGATATGTACCAGGCCCTCGACGCCATCGGATACCCGCACGAAGGCCCCGAAGGGAACCAGCTTGGTGACCTCGCCGTCCAGGACCTCTTCGACATCGTGCTCACGCGCGAACTGCGTCCAAGGGTCTTCCTGCGTCTTCTTGAGCGAGAGGCTGATGCGCTCGCGGCTCATGTCCACCTCGAGTACCTCGACCTTGACCGGGTCGCCGACCTTGACCACCTCGCTCGGGTGTTCCACATGCTTCCAACTGAGCTCGGAGACATGGATCAACCCGTCGACGCCGCCCAGATCAACGAACGCGCCGAAGTTCACTATCGAAGAGACCTGCCCTTCCTTCACATCGCCCTTCTGCAAGGCTTCCAGGAACTCGCGACGGTTCTCGCTCTGGGACTCTTCGAGCCACTTGCGGCGCGACAGCACGACATTGTTGCGGTTGCGGTCCAGCTCGATGATCTTGCACTCGAGTTCCTTGCCGATGAACGGCGAGAGGTCCCGGACCCGGCGCAGATCCACAAGCGAAGCAGGGAGGAAGCCGCGCAGGCCGATGTCGAGGATGAGGCCACCCTTGACGACCTCGATGACGGTACCCGTCACGACGCCTTCCTCGTTCATGATGCGCTCGATGTCGCCCCACGCGCGCTCGTATCGCGCGCGCTTGACCGACAGGATCAGTCGACCTTCCTTGTCTTCCTTCTGGGTGACGAGAGCTTCGATCTCGTCGCCGACCTGGACGACCTCGCGCGGGTCCACATCCTGTTTGATGGTCAACTCGCGCGCAGGGATGACGCCTTCGGTCTTGTAGCCGATGTCGAGCAGGACCTCGTCCTTGTCGACCCGGACCACGGTGCCTTGAACGAGATCGCCATCGTCGAACTCTTTGATGGTCGCATCGATCGCTGCCTCGAGCTCCTCGCGTGACCCGAAGTCGTTCGTCGTGATAGGACCGCCCTGCGACCCGGTCTCGGGCGCGGCGGTAGGCGCAGCAGGGCTCGCGGCGGCGGGCGTCTCGGTCTTCGGGGCCTCAGGAGCCCCGGTCGTTACCGCGTCCTCAGGCTTGGTCGCCTCAGGAGCCTCGGCTGTCGTTTCGGCATCCTCGGGCTTGGTCGCCTGGGGAGCCTCGGGGGCCTCCTGGGTCGCCGTCGGGGTCTCGGTCTCGGCGGTCGTGGGCTCGCCGTTGGGCGTCGCGTCCTGGTCGGTCGAGGTCTGGTCGGTCGTCTGATCGGTCACTTGTTTGTTGCCTTCCGGTCCCGGAACACGCCTACCGTGCCCCGCTTGCAGCCAGGCGTCCAACAGCACCCTCGTAACGAGTGGTGGGGTTGGCCACCTGGCCGGGCCGGAGTCTACCTTCTAGCAAGCATCCGTGATCGACCGATCTTCAGCCGAGGCTGGCGTCCCTCAAGACCTCGAGGATCTCGTCGCCGACCAGTTCGTCCCGCTCCAGCAGAGCATCCCTAAGGGCATCCAACAGGTGAGGTTCGCCTTCCAGGATCTCCTTGGCTCGCGCCTTGGCGCGATCCAGTATCTCTTCGACGGCGGCGCGTGCCTTGCCGTCAGCAAGCACCCTTCCGACGAGGCCGGGGTCGAATGGCCCCTGTTCCGGAGCCCGGAACGAGATCAGCGATCCCCCGAGGCCGAGTGAGCCGACCATCTCTGCGGCTATCTGGGTGGCATGCGCAAGGTCACCTGCCGGGCCGGTGCTGGTCTCCCCACAGTAGGTCTCTTCGGCGACGATGCCGCCCATGGCGGTGACCAACAGCCCTTCCAGCTCGCTGGTGGTCTTGGTGAAGCGCTCCTCGGTCTCGGAATGCCCGAGCAGGCCCAACGCATCCTTGCGTTTGATGATGGACAGGACCTCCATCTTGCGTCCGATGCCCGCCCGGTACGCGCACACTGCGTGACCGGCCTCGTGGGTGGCCACCCGGTGTCGCTCCTTGGGGGTGTAAGCCTGCGGGTTCGGAAGCCCGAGTTCGATGGACAGCTTGGCCGAGGAGAGGTCCTCGAACCTCATCTCGGTCCGTCCCTCCCGGAGGGCATGCATCAGCGCCTCGTCGAAGAGCCGCTCGATCATGACCGGGGTGTACCCGAAGGT
This sequence comes from Actinomycetota bacterium, assembly GCA_046565595.1. GTDB lineage: Bacteria > Actinomycetota > AC-67 > AC-67 > AC-67 > JBKHYG01. The sequence continues at coordinate 7,410 of JBKHYG010000025.1, forward strand.
CAGCGCCGAGATCTCGTCGACACGCTCTGGGTCCTGCAGCGAAGGGTCGTGTGCCTTCTTGGACAAGAAGAGTTCGACCAGTTCGCAGCGCCCTGATCGACTGGGCAGATCGAAGTGGAGGCGACGGTCGAAACGCCCGGGGCGAAGGAGCGCAGGATCGAGGGCGTCTCCCCGGTTGGTGGCCGCGATGACCAAGACATTCGCGTACTCGGGCGGTCGCTTCTTCAACCGCTTGGCCGGCGGAAGGAACGCGTTGAGCGAGTCCTTGCAACGGTTCACGAACCGGTCCCCCGCCGATGGCTCGTCGAAGGATTGCATCTGGATGAGCAACTCGTTGACCGTCCCCCCGGTGCCTTCGCTGATCGAGGCGTTGCGGGTGATCCCGCCGGGGGTCGGCGTCATGGACGCGAGCGCGGATGCGCCGTCCATGCTCCCCCGCTTGGTCGCGAAGGCGTCGATCTCTTCGATGAAAGCGATGCAACCGCCCTCTTTGCGGGCGGTCTTCTTGACGGTCTTGAAGAATCTCCGGATCTTGCGGGCGGTCATGCCGTACCACATCGACTGGAAGGCAGGGCCGCTCACGAACAGGAACGGGACGCCGGCATGGTGCGCCATCGCCTTGGCGAGGTGGGTCTTGCCCGTCCCGGGTGCCCCCTCGAACAGCAGTCCGCGTCGCGGCGAGCCACCCATCGTGTCTCGGAACATCTTGTGTGCCAGGAACAGGTTCAGGGTTCGGATGACCTCAGACTTGACCGGGTCGATGCCTCGCACATCGTCGAAGGTCACATCGATCTGCTCGGGCGTGAAGGCGATGTGCGGCGAGCCGCCGGCGCCGATCATCGGGCCGAGCATGACGCCGATCAGCAGGACGGAGATGAAGATGATCGGGAGGTAGGGGGCGAACTCCACGGGGACCGATGGAAGCGCGAACGGGTTGAAAGGATCACCGATCGCGATGCGATACCAGAGGAACCCCGCGATCGGTCCTAGGACCGCGAACAGTTTCCAGAGGCGCCGCTGGCGGGTGCGTTCCCTGGTGATCGCGGCATCGTTGACGCCGGCGGTCACCGCGTCGTCTCGACCCAGCAAGGTCATGATCTGCATCGGTGTCCGGTCAGTCACTGTCGCTCCTGATGATCAGTTCTTGGCATCCGCCCAGGTCTTGCCGATCGCGGCTTCGACCACGAGAGGAACCTCCAGAGGGTACGCCTGCTCCATCAACGAGCGAACCTGCTGTTTAGTCACTTCGGATCGGTCGGACGACGCTTCGATGACCAGTTCGTCATGGACGGTCAGGACCATCCGGGCATCGGTCCCCGACTCAGCCAAGCCCCGATCGACCGCGATCATGGCCAGTTTGAGTATGTCTGCGGCACTTCCCTGGATGGGCGCGTTCAGAGCCTGCCTCTCCCCCAGCGCGCGCACCCGCGGATTGCCGTGTTGGAGTTCAGGTATGTAACGGCGGCGACCGAGGATCGTCGTCGTGAAGCCGTCCGTGCGCGCCTGCGCGACCATCCCCTCCATGAACTCCTGCACGAGCGGGAACGATCGGAAGTAGCCGTCGATGAACAGCTGAGCCTCGTCGGGTTGGACACCCAGTCGCGACGCGAGGCCGAAACGGTTCATCCCGTAGATCAAGCCGAAGTTGATCGCCTTGGCTCGATCGCGCAGTTCACGGGGCACCTCTTCGAGAGGGAACCCCCAGATCTTCGAGGCCGTCGCCGCATGGATGTCGTCGCCGCGCTCGAACGCCTCCTTCAGGCCCGGATCGCCGGACACATGCGCGAGCACCCGCAGCTCGATCTGACTGTAATCGGCCACCACCAAGACGCCGTCCTCGTCACCGGCGATGAAGGCCTCACGGATACCTCGCCCGAGTTCGGTGCGGATCGGGATGTTCTGCAGGTTGGGGTTGTCGCTGCCGATACGGCCGGTCGCCACGCTCACCTGATTGAGATGCGCATGGATCCGCCCCGTGTGCGGGTCAACCATCCTTGGCAGCGCATCGAGATAGGTCGAGCGCAACTTCTCCAGGATCCGATGCTCGAGCAACATCGGCACGACCGGATGTTGGTGCCGTAGGGACTCCAGCGTCGCCTGGTCGGTTGAGTATCCCGTCTTGGTGCGCCGAGAGGGTTTCAGACCGAGACGGTCGTAGAGCAGGGCGCGCAACTGCGGGGTCGAGTTCAGGTTGATCGGCCCTGCAGCGATCTCTGACACGCCTTGCTCGAGTTCGTGGATCCTGGCGGTGACCTCCTTGGAGCGGCGCTTCAGCAATGAGGCGTCAACCGCGACCCCACAGGTCTCCATCCTGGCCAGCACCTGCGCCAGCGGCAGTTCCACTCGCCGATACAGGTCGGTCATCCCTACGGCGGCGAGGTCCTCCTCGAGCCGCGCGGCCAACGGAGCGATGACGCTCGCATGGGCGGCAGCTGAGTCAGCCTCGGAGGTGTCGTCTCCGAGATCGAGACCAAGTTGTCCGTCGTTGGTTGCTTGGATCGTCGGCAAGGTCCGGCGGAGGTAACGCAACGCCAGGTCCTCGAGTGGATATCTGCCGTCCGCCGGATCCAGCAGGTACGCGGCGAGCATCGTGTCGTGCTCGGGGAACGCGATCTCGAGGCCTTCTCTCTCGGCTCTGACCGCTAACGCCTTCGCGTCGTGAGCGACCAGGCTCGCTCCCGCTTCGCGTAGCGCCGCCGCCGCCTCCTTGGGATCGGCGTACCAGACCGGGTCTTCCTCGCCGCTGGCGAGGGCCATCCCCGACGAACCTTCCGGCCACCAGAGCGCTACCGATCCGGAGAGCTCAGCCTCACCCGGCGCGGCGACCCTGATGTTCTCGGTCGCTGCTTCCCCTCCGGTCGGGCGGATGTCGGCCAACCGCTCGGTGAGGGCTCTGAACTGCAGCGCGTTGAAGAGGCGCTTGACCTGTTCCTCTTCCCAAGGGCCACGGACGACAGCCTCGGGACCCTCTTGCAGTTCCAGATCGTCGCGGAGTCTGACGAGCTGCCGGTTCAGTTCGACCTGGTGTCGATGTTGCCGCAGCGTCGCCGCATGTCGCCTGATCCGCGAAGGCAACTCGTCGAGGTGCTCATAGACGCCTTCGATCGAGCCGTAGGTGGAGATCAGTTGAGCTGCGGTCTTCTCGCCGATACCCGGCACCGAAGGGATGTTGTCGCTCGGGTCGCCCTTTAGCGCGACGAGGTCGATGAGTTTGTCGGGTGGGACACCGAAGCGGTCTTCGACGGCTGCCTCGTCATAGAGCACATAGTCCGATACGCCCTTACGGTTGAACAGGACCCTCACCCCTGGCCGCACCAGCTGGAGATAGTCGCGATCGGCGGTGACGCAGATGACCTCCTGGCCTTCGTCGGAAAGCCTCTTGGCCAGCGTCGCGATCAGATCGTCAGCCTCGTGCTCGGTGACCCCGAAGACAGGGATGCCCATGGCGTCCAAGCACTCTTCTATCAACTCGACCTGACCGCGGAACGCAGATGGCGTCTCGTCGCGTTGCGCCTTGTACTCGGGGAAGATCGAGAGACGCTCGGTGGGTGCGCCCCTGTCGAACACGACCCCGATGCGGTCGGTGGGGTGCTCGGTCAGCAGCTTCACCAGCATCGACAGGAAGCCGTAGACCGCATTGGTGGGCTGCCCGCTCGAGGTCTGGATCGTTTCGGGAAGCGCGTAGAAGGCTCGGTATGCCAGGGAATGGCCGTCGAGCAGGAGGACGACTTCCCCCATCTCTTTCCGAACTATTTGCGGACGGGCCGAGCGCGCTCCTCATAGCGGGGCTGGAATCCCAGAGCCTCCCAGAAGCCGGTTCCGCTGAGGTTGTCGCTGAAGACCCGCCCGGTCATGTAGTTCGCTCCGGTCTCCCTCGCGAACTCCTCCGCAGCCTCGACGAGCAGCCTGCCGTACCCGCGGCCTCGGTAGTTGGTCTCGATGATCATCTTCGAGATGTCCAAGGTCTCGGCGTGACTGAAGCCCTTCGAGCGGGTCCTGTGCGCGAAGAGCATGCCTGCGGGCTTGCCGGCGTGGTCGACGATGAGGACACGCGAGTCCGGGTCGTCGAGCGCCCGTTTGAACATCTCTTCTGCCCTGGATGCTGCGTCTTCGACGAGCGGGAACATCCGATACGCGCCCTGATGGTCCTCGAGATGACGCCACAGATGCATGATCGTCTCCAGGTCGTCCTGGTCAGCGATCCGTACGGTCGCTTGATCGGTCATGGTTCCTCCTGTGGCTGGAGGTCGTGACCATACCAATGCCTGAGGTGCCCCTGCCGAGCCGACCCCAGGATTGACCGCCGACCGCCAAGGGTGCTACCTTCCGCGAGGTCCAGACGGCCATGCCGTCTCGGAACGCGGAGCCCGGCTACCGCGATCGTGCACGGGGAAGGCACGAGCGCGACCGGGCTCTGCTGTTGGCAGAAAGCCTCACAGGATCCGATCCATGAAGGCTCGGGTGCGGTCCTCTCGTGGCTCGTCGATGACCTGCGCCGGCGGGCCTTGCTCGACGATCACTCCGTCGTCGATGAACACGACACGATCGGCGACCTCGCGTGCGAAACCGATCTCGTGGGTCACCACGAGCATCGTCATGCCTTCGCGCGCCAGATCCTTCATCACATCCAGGACCTCGTGGACGAGTTCAGGGTCGAGAGCGCTGGTCACCTCGTCGAACAACATCAGGGTCGGCTTCATCGCCAGGGCGCGGGCGATCGCTACCCGCTGCTGTTGCCCTCCCGACAGTTGAGCGGGATACGAAGCAGCCTTCTCTCCGAGGCCCACCCGCTCAAGCTGCTGGATGGCTCGCCTCTCGGCTTCGGATCCTCCCACCCGTAGGACCTTGTTCAGAGCCAGACTGACATTCCCAAGCGCTGTCAGGTGCGGGAAGAGGTTGAACTGTTGAAACACCATGCCGACATGTTGGCGAACACGATCTATGTCGACCAGAGGATCGGTGATATCGACCCCCTCGACGAAGACATGTCCTTCGTCCGGGTCGATGAGTCGGTTCACGCAGCGCAACATGGTCGACTTGCCAGAACCCGAAGGGCCGAGGATACAGATGACCTCCCGCGGTTTGGCGTCGAGATCGATCCCTCTCAAGACCTCGAGATCGCCGAAACGCTTATGAACCCCTAGGAGTTGGACCGCAGCCTTGGTCACCTTCCGCTCCTCAACCGAAGCTCGAGCTTGCCCACGAGCCGGGCAAGGGGGACGGTGAAGATCAGGTATGTGATAGCCGCAGCCAGGTACGGCGTCGGCGAGAAGGTGCTGGCTGCCGCGGTCCGAGCGACGCCGAAGACATCCGCGGTTCGCGCGGTGAACCCGACGATGAAGAAGACGATCGCGGTGTCCTTGATCAGGGCGATGAACTCGCTGACCAGAGGAGGGATCACCTGACGGATCGCTTGCGGCACGACGATGTACTGCATCGCGAGGATCCTCGGCATGCCGAGACTGCGAGCGGCTTCCATCTGCCCTTCCGGGATCGCTTGGATGCCTGCGCGGAAGATCTCGGCGCAGTATGCGCTGGCGTTTATCGCGAGCGAGATCACGATCGCGTGGAAGGGTTGAAGCCGAAGTCCGATCTTGGTGGTCCCGAAGAAGACCAGCGAGGTCAGAACCAGCAGCGGGAGTCCACGGACGATGTCGGTGTAGGCGACGGCCGGATACCTCGTGCGTTTCCTCGGCGATATCGCCAGCAGCGCGATCACCAGACCTATGACGATCGCGAGGATCTCTGCCAGCGCAGCGGCGCCCAAGGTGTTGCGCAGACCTCGCAGCAGACCTGCCGGCAAGGCCAGGAGGATGTCGATATCGAGGTACGCCCTGCCGAACCGATCCAACCGCAGCGTGCCCGCCTGATCCGCCCCGATCAGGAATGCCGCGAGGGTGATCGCCGCTCCGAGTCCCGCGGCGCGGGTAGCGATCTTCTGTCCCGGAAGCCCGTGGGCTAGAGCCTGGTACCTGCCGACCAGACCGGCAGCAAGTGCGAGCAGACCTAGCGGAACCGACAGATCACCGAAGGCGGCGTACTCGAAGATCCGTGCCGCTGTCGCAGCGACCCCGAGTAACGCCGCACCGAACCCGATCCGCGCTGCGAGCACCGGTCTGCCCCGCCGGGGGGCGAACGGTCCCAGGTGTGTCAGGTCTGCCATCAGAAAGCGGAAGGGCCCCACGGCAAGTGGGACCCTTCCGATGCTAGGTGCTTCAGTCCAACGGAACCTCGAAGGGCGGCAGCGTGCCGAACCATTCCTGGTAGATGGCGGCATAGGTGCCGTCGGTCATGATCTGCCGAAGGACCTCGTTGATCTTCTCACGCAGATCCGGCTTCTCCTTGCTGATCGCGAAGCCGTACTGTTCGCTGGTCTCGATGACCTGGACGACCTTCAGGACCTCGGCGTTCTTCTCGATGAAACCCTGCGATGCCGGACGGTCGTTGACGATGGCAGCGATGCGTCCAGCTTCGAGATCCTGGAAGGCCAAGGACGCGTCGCCGTAGCTCTTCACATCTGCGGCCTTGCCCTCATCGACCAGGAACTTGGCGCAGTCCTCGCCGGTCGTACCTTGCTGCGCGCCGATGGTCAGACCCGCGAGGTCGTCGATCCCTTCGATGTCTGGGGTCTCTTCGGCGTTGATCGCCAGAGAGAGGTCGGCTACGAAGTACGGGATCGTGAAGTCGACCGTCTGCTTGCGGCTCTCTTTGATCGTGATCGCGCTGACGCCGATGTCGAAGGTTCCGTCAGGCACCGACTGGGTGAAGAGGCCATCGAAGTCCGTCGTCGTCGACCTGGGCTCGAGTTCGAGGCGCTTGGCCACCTCTGTGTAGAGATCGACATCGAAGCCCACCGGTTGATCTGCGCCCGGCTTGATCTCTTCGAAGGGCGGGTACGCGTTGTCGCTACCGACATTCAGCACTCCCGGCTCTTTCAGCTGCGTCGCCCAATCGACGCCCTTGGGATCGGCAGGCGGTTGGTCGCCTTGGTCGGTCACGCACGCACCGATCTGGACGGTAGGTATGTCTTCCCCGTTCCCTGATCCACCGCCGCTCGTACTCGAGCACGCGGCCAGCAGCATCGCTAGCACGACCCCAGATGACAGTCCCTTCGGCAACATGTTCATTCCCCCTTGATTCTCAGATCTCGCCTAGGTACGCCTCACGCATCGCCGGGTCCGAGGCGAGCGAACTGGCTTCTCCACTCAGCACCACCTCTCCGGTCTGCAGGACATAACCTCGGTCTGCGATCTTCAGCGCCATGTTGGCGTTCTGCTCGACCACGAAGATAGCCGCACCGATCTCTCTGATCTGGACGATGATGTCGAACACCTGTTGGACCAGGGCTGGGCTGAGGCCCATGGACGGTTCGTCCATCAGCAGCACCTTGGGATCCGACATCAGTGCCCGCCCCATCGCGACCATCTGCTGTTCACCGCCCGACAGCGTTCCCGCCTTCTGCTTCAGGCGCTCCTTCACCCGAGGGAACAGCTCGAAGATCCGCTCACGGTCCTCACCGATCGTCTCCCTATCCTTTCGCAGGTAGGCGCCCAGTTCGAGGTTCTCTGCGACGGTGAGGTCTGGGAACAGGCGGCGGTTCTCCGGCACCATCGAGACCCCGCGTCCGACGATCTCGTGGACGGGCATCCCGGTGACGACCTCTCCGTCCAGCAGGACATCCCCCTTGGTTGGTACGACCATCCCAAGGATCGTCTTCAAGGTGGTCGTCTTGCCGCTCGCGTTGCCGCCGAGCAGACACACCATCTCTCCGGGATAGACCTTGATGTCCACATCCCGCAGCACGCTGACCAACCCGTAGTGGGTGTCGACTCCGGCGAGTTCCAGGATCGGGCGGCGCTGTTCGCTCACGCTTGAGCCCCCTTCCCGAGGTATGCCTCGATCACGGCGGGGTCTCCAGCTACCGCCGCATAGTCGCCTTCCGCGATCTTCACACCGTGGTCCAGAGCGATCACACGGTCGCTGACGCCCTTCACGACCTTCATGTCGTGCTCGATCATCATGATCGTGAATCCCTTGTCGTCCCTCAACCGTTTGATGAGCGCGGCTAACTCAAGGGATTCCTTCGGGTTCATGCCGGCGGTCGGCTCATCGAGCAGCAGCACGATCGGCTCGGTGGCCATCGCGCGAGCGATCTCGAGACGACGACGGTTGGCGTAGGACAACACGCTCGCTTCCTGTTCATGCCGGTAGCCCATCAGCCGGTTACCGAAGAACGCAAGCGAATCGACGGCGACCTTGCGGACCCGCTCTTCCTCTGCCCTGGTCTTCGGGCCGCGGAAGACGGCGCCGATCACGCTGCTGGAAGCGCGACAGTGTTGGCCGACCATCGCGTTCTCGAGGATCGTCATGCCGGGGAACAGATGGACCGTCTGGAAGGTTCGGGCGACCCCCAACTCGCAGATCTTGCTTGGTCGCATACCGATCAGAGACCGGCCTTTGAACAGTGCATCCCCGGCGTCCGGGGTGTAGAGCCCGGTGATCACATTGAACAGCGAGGACTTGCCCGCCCCGTTGGGGCCGATGATCGTCAAGACCTCGCCCTCGTTCACCTCGAGGTCGACGCCGCCAAGGGCCGCTAGCCCTCCGAAGGACTTGGCGAGCCCACGCACCTCCAAGAGCGCGCTCAAACCTCGACACCCCCCTGCGGCTTGAGCCAACGGTCCTGACCGGTCTCCTTGATGTCAACAGCCGCACCCTTGCGCTTGGGCGGCAACAATCCTTGCGGACGCAGGATCATCATCGCCATCAGCACTACCCCGTAGAGCAGCAGACGGAACTGATCGAACTCTGTCAAGACCTCTGGGATGCCAACGAGCACGAGGGCTCCGATGATGACGCCACGAACGCTGCCGAGCCCGCCGAGGATGATCAGGGCGAGCGCCTGGATGCTCACCAGGACCCGGAAGCTCGTAGGAGCGAGCGAACCGATCTGCACCGCGAACAACGCCCCCGATAGACAGCCGACCGCTGCTCCCATCGAGAACGCGAGCAACTTGTACCGGATCGTGTTGACGCCCATGGCTTCGGCGACCTGCTCGTCCTCCCGCATCGCCGACCACGCCCGACCGGTCCTTGAATCCTGGAGGCGCGAACTGACGAAGATCCCGATCGCGACGAAGACGGTTGCTAGGTACACGAAATGTTGCGGATCTCGGAAATCGAAGCCCAAGAAACTCGCGCTTGTGACATCGCGCACGCCTTGAGCGCCGCCCACGAAGCCGCGGAGCCAATCGCTGGTGAGGAGCACTCGCGCGATCTCGCCGAATCCGAGCGTAACTATCGCCAGGTAGTCGCCGCGCAGCCTCAGTACCGGCATGCCGATCATGACACCGATGATCATCGCGACCAGGATCACCAGCGGGATCGCTATGTAGAAGTTCAGAGGCAGTGAGAACGCCGGGGATGTCGTGTCTCCCAGAGCTCCGACCAGATTCGCATCGGTGAACAAGGCGGTCGCGTAGGCGCCGACAGCGAAGAAGGCCACATACCCCAGGTCGAGGAGACCCGCCATGCCGACCACGATGTTCAGCCCGAGCCCCATCAGCAAGAAGATGGCGGTCGTGCCAAGGGCGCGCGAGATGATCGAGCCGAACAGCTGCGGCAGAACCGCGACGATCACCAGCAGCCCGATCCCCAAGGCGATGCGCTTCGCTCCGGCAGGGGCCTTGATGCCCATGCCAGCGGGGGCGGGCACGCGCCGTCTGAGTTCGTCGGACCCGGCGCCGACGAGGAACAGCACCAGTGCGCCAACCTCGGTCAGACCTCCGTGCCGCACAGAGTAGAGCCAGCCGGTCTCGAGGTTCAGTTCCCGCATCGCGGTCGGCAGGATCCGCTGCAGCAGTCCGCCAAGCACCACCAGAGACACGCCGATCATGATCGAGCGGACGATCGGATGCTCGGACACCCTGACGAAGGCACCGGCGATGGCTGTCGCCACCCCGGCGCCGGCGGTGATCAGCCCACCGACGAACCAGCTCGACTCCCATCTGAGCACATCCAGCAGGTCGGGCGACACCGAGACGAAGACGCCTCGCGTGGCCCGAACCCCGATCAGATCGACGAGCCCCCCGACGGCGACGATCAAGACCGTTGCGGTCGCCGCGGTGACGATCGCGAGCACCGTAGCCTGCGCCAACGACGGCTTGCGTAGCTCGCCATCCACTATCCGCGGCCGCGCAGCCACCCATCCCGCGACCGCGAATGGCAGCAGGTAGAGCAGCCGAGCAAGCGTCAAGCCTGATCCGACCATCGCCCTGTTGCTCAGATGTGCGAGCATGCCGACGGCCCCTAGGTACCAGACCGTCAACGCGACGAGCGCACCAGCCTTCAGGCCGGTGATCGGGCCGTAAGGGTCAGACCTTCTCGACATCGTCCCTCCCAAGCAGGCCACCTGGTCGGAAGATCAGCACCAGCACGAGGATGCTGAAGGCGATCACATCTTTCAACTGGTTCGGCGAAGGAACATCGAATCCTCGCAGGAGGAGGAACGGGAAGACCGACTCGAGCAGGCCGAGCAACAGGCCCCCCAGGGCCGCACCCGAGATACTGCCGATCCCGCCGAGGACCGCAGCTGTGAAGGCCTTGATCCCAGGGAAGAACCCCATCTGGAAGGAGACCTGACCGAACACCAGCGCGAACAGGACCCCGGCGATCCCTGCCATGATCCCGCCAACAGCGAAGGTGGTCGAGATGACCCGGTCGACGCGGATGCCCATGAGAGCTGCGATCTCGCGATCCTGCGCGGTGGCTCGCATCGCCTTGCCGGTCTTGGTCTTCGAAACGAAGTATCCAAGAGCGAGCATCGAGATGGTCGCAACCACGATCGTCAGAACCTGGGCTCCGCCGAAACGGAAGCCCAGGATCGTCACATCGCCCTTCAGGACATCCGGCTGCGGATAGCCCCGTGTCTGGGGTCCCCAGAAGCCAAGCGCGGTGTACTGCAAGAAGAGCGAGGCTCCGATGGCGGTGATCAAAGGAGCGAGCCGGGAGGATCCTCGGAGAGGTCGGTAAGCGACCCTCTCCAACAGGACCGCAACTCCCGTGGAGGCCGATATCGAAACGAGGAACAGGATCGCGATCGACAGGATCGGAGAGTCATCCAAGAGTCCTCGGGTGTCCAGCACCCTGGCGAAGAAGAACGAGGTGAACGCTCCGACCATGAACACCTCGCCGTGCGCGAAGTTGATCATCAGCAGGATGCCGTACACGAGGCTGTAGCCGAGGGCGATCAGAGCGTAGACCGCTCCTTGAGAGATGCCCAGCGCGATCAGCTCGCGCCAGACCTCTGCAGAGAGCCGTTGCCCCGCGGGCATCGTCAGCGTGGACCATGCGCCGGCCGCGACCACCGTGGCCACGACCAAACCGAGGCAGATCTTCGCGACCGTGAAGGGCGAGACTGGCCGCTTGACGACCGTAGGAGTCGGCATCCTTCGGGAGTCTAGGTCCTATGGGTAACGGAACGGGCGAGCCCGGAGGGCTCGCCCGTTGCGTATACCGGATCCGATCAGACCTGATCCAGCGTCTTGGTGTCGGTGTACACCGGCTGTGCGTCCGGGGTACCACCCTCCACCGGCCAGGCTGGGGCCTCGTAGATCGCGATGGTTACCGCGGTGGCGCAGTCTCCGAGCGAAGAACAGGAGATGGTCCCCGACAGGCCGTCGAAGCCCTCGGTCTCCTGTACCGCGTCCCGAAGAGCCGTCCGAGAGATCGTCACCGTTCCGTCGTCTGCGACCTCCGCGACCTCTTCTATGGCGGCGAACAGGATCTTCGCGGCGTCATAGGCGTGGGCGTGGAAGGCAGCCGTCGGCGCGGTCCCTCGCAACTCGGTGTACTGAGGCAGGAACTCATCCTTGAAGAACGAGTCCTCCTTCAGGCTCGAGAAGTCCGGACCTGATGCGTACGCCCCATCGGCAGCGTCACCTGCTGTGTCCAGGAAGGTCGGCTCGAGGCACCCATCGGCACCGGCTAGCGCGGTGTCCGCGAGTCCCGGAACCGAGGCCGCTTGCTTGGCGATCAGCCCGCATGCGGGGTTGAAGTTCGGGAAGAACAAGAAATCGGGCTTCCCGGCTGCCAGGGTAGTCAGAACCGGCTTGAAGTCGGTGTCTGAACTCTGGATAGCTTCGCTGCCCGTTACGGTTCCACCGAGCTTCTCGAAGTTGTCGCGGAAGACCGCGGCCAACGCGTCGGCGTAAGGCGACTCATCGTTGATGGTCGCTGCCGAACGCGCCTCCAGCTCGTTGTAGGCGAAGTCCGCGACGACCGCACCCTGGATCTTGTCATTATGGGCGGTACGGAAGTAGAACGGCTGGTGCTCGCCTTCGGCGGTCAGGTTCGGGTTGGTGTTGGAGGGCGAGATGATGACGATGCCCTTGTCGCTCAGGATCTTGTCAGCGACACCCAACGCGGCACTCGAGCAACTCGTGCCGATGACCCCGACGAGGCTCTCGTTAGCGGCGAGCGTGGTAGCGCCCTTCTGTCCGCCTTCCTTCGAGCAGCCATCGTCTTCATTGACCATACGGACCTCGTGGCCAACGAGTTGGCCGGCGGTGCCGTCGATCGTTCCATCTAGCGAGTCGATGGCCAGTTCGACACCGGTCTGACTGTCGAGCCCCAGGAAGGCGACATCACCGGTGATGGCCAGCAGGGTCCCGACCTGGATCGGTTCACCGGCCGCGATCGTGATGCAACCGAACGGGTCCTCTTCACAGTTGACCCCCGAGCCGCTTGGCGACGACGCACACGCGGCAGTTACCACCGTCAACACGGCTCCGGCCGCGAGTAGGCGTTTCCTCATGGATGATCTCCCCCTTCGGACGATCCCCGACGACGAAAGCCGACGGGGTGGCCAAGTCTAGCGCTGAAACCCGGGGTATCCGTCAAGTCGGGTCTATGGAGTCTTCAGGTCGAGGCTACCTTCGAGTACCGCGGTGGCTGCTTCAGGCATCGAGATGCGCCGCGACATCGCCGCTTGCTGTAGCAAACGGAAGGCCTCTCCTTCGGGCAACCCGAGGTCATCCATCAGACGACCTTTGGCCCTGTCCACCAGTTTCCTGGCCTCCAGCCGGTCTGCGAGGTCGCCAACCTCGTCCTCCAAAGAGGCGATCTGTTCGTAGCGGCCACGAGCGATCTGGATCGCCGGCATCAGGTCCTGCTTCTGGAACGGTTTGACCAGGTAGGCCATCGCTCCGGCATTCGCGGCACGCTCGACCAGTTCTCGTTGCGAGTACGCGGTGAGGATCAGCACAGGCGCGATCCGCTCGTCGCTGATGATCTGCGCGGCGGTGAGGCCGTCCATCACCGGCATCTGCACATCCAAGATCACCAGGTCGGGCCTCTGCGCTCGCGCGGCATCCAAGGCGAGCTTGCCGTCGGGAGCCTCGGTCACTTCGAAGCCCTCCTCGGTCAGCATCTCTTTCAGATCGAGGCGGATGATTGCATCGTCCTCGCCGATCAGCACCCTGGCGGTCGTGGTCATGGCGCGAGGAGTGTACGCGAGCCTGCGAGGGCCGTTATCGGCCCTCGTCCAGCAGCTTGTCGACCTCTTGGCTCAGATGTTCGAGGCTCCTCTGAGCTTCGGCCTTCACCCGCTTCAACCGCTCTAGGTCGCGTCCGGCCTCATCGGCTTCACGATCGGCGAGCGGTGTCTCGCTGACGATGGCGCGCAACGACGCCTCGCCTGAGACCTCCTCTTGGAAGGAGATCTGCTCTTCGAGGATCTGGATCTCGCGGCGAAGCTGAGCGATCTCGTTCGCCAGAGCGTCGAGCTTCGCGTCGCGGCTCATCGCGGATCGAAGGCCAGCCGTGCCTCATCCTCGTTGGTGACGCCATGATCGGATCCGATCAACGGCGTGGCCGAGAAGATCCGAGCAGCCGTAGCGGTCCGAGCATCTCCGGAGCGCAGATCCGCCAAGCCTTCCGAAACCAACAGCGCCAACGCGAGGGTGTTCGCCAGGCCGAAGGCGATCCTGCGGGCATCCTGTTCGGCGGGCTCGACGAGCATCTTCTCCAACGCGTCGCATGCCTCGGCCACCTGTGCTGCCTGCAGGCCGAGCGTCCGGTCGTCGACGGCTGGCGCGACGCGCTCTCGGATGTCAGCGATCAGAGCAGCGCCTGTACCTCCGCGGCTGATCACGCGAAGGACATCGAGGGCGATGACGCTCGTCGTGCCCTCCCAGATACAGTTCACATGGGTGTCCAGATGGATCCTTGGGATACCGGTGTCGTTGACATAGCCGGCTCCCCCGAAGCTCTCGATGATGTGGCTCGTCAGTTCGGCGCCTCCCCGCGCGCACGCCAACTTCGCCAGCGGAAGCACGAGTCTGGCCGTCCCGTCGGGATCGCCGCCAGTCTCGGCTTGGCCGAGCAGTTGAGCACCACGGTAAGCGAGCGCGTGAAGAGCGTCGTAGCGAGCAGCCAGCCCAGCGATCCATCTGCGATGAAGCGGCAGGTCCCGCAACGGTCGACCGAAGGCCTGCCTGCGGTTCGCATAGTCGCGGATCAGACCGAGACCTTCACCCACCGCCGAGACGCTCCCTAGGGCCGCGTGCAACCGGGTGATGTTGAGCATCGGCCCCACCTTGCGAACGCCATCACCGATACCCCCAACCGGATACGCGATCGCTCCGTCCAGTTCGAGTTCGGCCGTGGGCAGCGCCTTGGTCCCCATCTTGTCCTTGAGCCGCCTCACCGCGATCCCGTTCCAAGATCCGTCGGGGTTACGCAACGGCACTGCGAACAGAGACAAGGCTCGACTTCCCTCGCCAGCACCCTCTGGTCGCGCCAACGCGAGTGCGAGATCGGCGGTGGTCGCGCTGGTGAACCACTTGGTTCCGTGCAGCGTCCAGGTGCCGTCGCCATGCTTGATCGCTTCGGTCCCTGTCCGACCGACATCGCTTCCACCTGCCTGCTCGGTCATCCATTGCCCGCTGGTCCACCCGTACTCCCTGCGCAACATCGGGACTCCGAACCTCTCTGCGAGTTCGGGGTCTTCGCGGCGGAGCACGCTTATGGCCGCATCTGTCATCGACAGTGGACAGTCGGCGGTCGCGCTCACCGGCCCGAAGAGATCGACGACCGCAGCCTGGACGATCCGGGATGCGGGTCCGAATTCCGCCTCGTACGGGATCGCGGCTATCCCTATGGACTGGCCCCGTTTGACCAGTTCTGTCCAGGCGGGATCCACGACAATCTGGTCGATCCGGTTGCCCCAAGCATCGAACCGCACCAGATGGGGAGGGTTGGCTTCGGCCTGTTCAGCCAACGGAGCCCACTCTTCTACCGCGCGTTTCCCCAGGTCAGCGAGCCATTCGCCTACCTCGGAGAGGACCTCGTCGGGCAACAGCCGCTCGACACGGTTACGAAGGACGCGGTCGGTCTCCCACCGGTCCTGGCGGACAGGGCCATCTTGGACGAATCGCACGATGCCTCCAGGCTACCCGCTTCTGACCCTCACATAACCCCTCCGACGGGCCATTGTCGGAGCAGGCAGGCGGGACGAAGATGGGGACAGGATGAAGGAGAGGAAGGGTTCGGTCTGGTCGTTGCTCCGTCGGGACGCGGCCACGATCAGCGGTGCCATCGGCGGATTGTCGGCCATCGTGATCGCCCTTGCTGCCGCCGTCGGCATCGGTGAATGGCTGGCCTCGCCCTCTCTTCCCGATGACAACTTCCGCGCACCGGTGCCGGCCATGGGCAGCTTCGAGTCTCCGCCGGTCAGCAGCACACCGTTGGGAGAAGCTCCAGCCGATGCGGCTACGGATGAGCCCGTGGCAGCGTCCTCTGATGCGCGCGGCCAAGAGCCTGCCGATCGACCCAGCGACCCTCAAGCCAACGGCGGAGACAACGACCACAGAGGATCGCCGACCAAGGGAACCACCGAAGAGGAAGAGCCCGTGGAACCCGTGGACCCACCCGCACCTCCCGAGGCCGAGTTCGACGCGGCCCGGTTCATCGAGGATGCAACCAGATCCCTCGGAGATGCGACCCCCGAGCCGGTGGGTGGACTCGTAACGGGCCTAGGCAAGACGACCTCTGGTGTCCTGCGTGGCGCAGGGAACCTGGTGGGTGGCCTGCTGACCGTCAGGATCTGAGCAGGAACGACCGCGTATCGGCACCGTTCCCCGCGTCAGTGACCCCGATGCAGTTGACCCTCCGGCTAAGTGCGCAGCAAACCGCCTGAACGACACGAGTGCCGGGGAAGGGAGTCGAACCCCCACGCCCTTGCGGGCAGCGGATTTTGAGTCCGCCGCGTCTGCCATTCCGCCACCCCGGCTGGGTGGAGGGCGAGTATACGGAACGCGGTGGGGTCAGCCTTTGACGAACACCAGAGCTGTCGCCACGGGTCGCTCCGCACCCGGCGGGTTGTTCAGGACCCGGCCTCGCACGGTGAGCGTCGAGGATCCACCGCCATCGAGGTTGTAAGCATCGACCACTCCCAGGCGCTTCAGGAACCGCGCAGCCTCGCCGAGCGTCATGCCCTGGCGCGACCGTTGGCGCCCGTCGATCGTGACGAGTACGAGAGATCCGTCGTCGCGCATCCCCACGATCGTTCGAGGATGGCGTCTGCTGGCAAGTGAACCAGACCCGCTCACATCCCGGCCGTTGCGCAGGACCTCCGGTTTCGAAGACATCAGATTGAAGGGGGCATCATCGAGCTCGAGGGCGACCACATCGGTCAACTCGCCGGCCTGTATGCGGTTCCAGACCGTCTTCAGTGCCTCGGCTCCCTGGCCTAGAGCCGACAGGATCACACCGTCATGAGGGATCCATCCGCCGCCCGGGCGGATGCCGACCACCGTGTACGGGGTGCGGCTTCCAAGTTCGATGCCACCCGTGCCTCTACGAAGCACCAGTTCCGTACCACCGCTGACCGGTGTCGAACCTGCCATGCGCCTGGTGTAGGCGACGATGCCTTGCTTCGAGCGAGGGAGGTTCGCCCCATCCAAGGCGATCATCTCTTCGCCCGGTCCGTTAGAGCCGAAGGGGCCTTGCAGCACCGTCGGTGTTTCTGGCGTCCACATGATCAGCCGTAAGGAAGGTGGCGTGGTGGGAGCCATCACTAAGCCCTCGACGCCTAGATGTGCTCGCCTAGTTCTGGTTGAACGCAACAGTTCGCCGTCAGAGACGACCGCCCCTACCGGCACGCCCCTATCGCGGTCGAAGAACGCCCCATTCACGCCAACGATGCACCCGACTCGCGCGCACATCGACGAGGTCCGCTCGGTCCTGGTTCCCTGCCCCGCGATCCGCTCTCTGCTCAGGATCTGGCGCGGCAAGACATCCGCGTTAGGCCCGATGCGAACGACCGTGACCTCTTGGCCCTGCTTGCGGTACCGGACCAAGTCGATGTCCTTGTCGAGCCTGTTAGATGCTTCGCGCCAGTCAGGCAGCCGCGGTAGGCCTCCGATCGAGGAGGCTTGGGCAGCAGGCGGAGCCAAGAGCCCGAGCAGCGCGGCGAGCACGACCATCGGTCGTGACGCAGAGCGGCGGGAGGGCGCGTTCATCGGGTACGAACATTCTGTCTGAAGCAGCCGCTTCCTGCTAGTGGTTCGGACCAAAGCGTCTGCTTCGTCCGCCAACCCTTTGCCTATGCTCAGGTTCGTGAACCAGATCGAGGATTACGCGCTGATCGGCGACTGCCGTTCGGCTGCGCTGGTCGGTCTCGACGGCAGCATCGACTGGCTCTGCTTCCCACGGTTCGACGCACCGAGCGTCTTCGCGAAGATCCTCGATCCAGACCGCGGCGGCTCCTTCCAGATATCGCCAACCGCGGACAGCGAGGCGAGCCGCGCCTACCTGGAAGACACCAATGTGCTGGTCACGCGGTGGGAGAACGCCTCGGGCGTCATCGAGGTGACCGACCTCATGCCTCCCGAGGACGCGCAAGGTGTGACCGACGCATTCGCGCGACACACCTTGGTCCGCGGGGTTCGCTGCATCTCCGGCACGGTGGAGTTGAGCGTCAGCTGCTCTCCACGTTTCGAGTACGGCAGGTTCGTGCCGCGCTTCAGGCAGATCGATCCGGTCACCGTAGACATCGTCGGAGGTGCAGACGCGCTGCTGGTCACCGCGACCCACCCTCTGACCGCTGGGGCGGATGATGCGAGCGCGTTGTGGACGCTGCGCGAGGGAGAGGAAGCTTGGATCCGGGCTACCTGGCGGCGCAGTTTCGAGGATCGTCCCGAGGTCGCGCCCGGTTCGACCGGGGTCGAAGCTTCAGCCACCGCAGATGCGACCATCCGGTATTGGCGAGAGTGGATGCGATCCTGCATCTACACCGGCCCGTACTCGGACATGGTGAGACGCTCTGCTCTCGCTCTCAAATTGATGACCTACAGGCCGAGCGGAGCCGTGATCGCCGCGCCCACCACCTCGCTACCCGAATCGATGGGGGGACCCAGGAACTGGGATTACCGCTATACCTGGGTGCGAGATGCGACCTTGACACTCTCCTCTCTGGTCGTCCTCGGATTCATGGAAGAGGCCGACGCCTTCAAGACCTTCTTGGAGAGGGCGGGCGCGGGGCGACCGCAGGATCTGCAGATCATGTTCGGTATCGGCGGGGAACGCGCCTTGGACGAGGTGGAGCTGACCCACCTGTCCGGGCATCGCGGGTCGCGGCCGGTGCGGATCGGGAACGGTGCGGCCACGCAGTCCCAGCTCGATTCGTTCGGACAGATCCTCGACGCCGCCTACCTGTTCGGGAAGGTGGGCGGCGAACTGACGGCTGACAACTGGCGGTTCCTGGCGGGATTGGCCGACATGATCGTTGCACGCTGGCGGGATCCGGACCATGGGATCTGGGAGGTCCGAGACACCCCGCGCCACTTCACCCATTCTCGAGTCAACTGCTGGTTGGGCTTGGATCGGGCCGTCAAGATCGCGGAAGGTCTCGGACTTCCGGGCAACCTCGAGAGATGGAGCCAGGAGCGGGATGCGATCTCGTTGGAACTGCGCAACCAGGCCGCCTCATGCGGGTGGTACTCGCAGGCCGCCGGCTTCGAAGCGGCCGACTCGGCGGCGTTGCTGGTTCCGGCGCTCGGGTTCACCGCCGCCGACGACCCGCTGGTAGCCGAGACCCTTCGGCGCGTACGCGAAGAGCTCTCCTCGGGCGGGTTGCTCTATCGGTACCTGAACGCCGATGGGCTCGAAGGCGAAGAGGGCTGCTTCCTGCTGTGCTCGTTCTGGATGGTCGACTGTCTCATCTACTCTGGGCGGATCGATGAGGCCGAAGCGTTGCTGGAACGGCTGATGGGGCTCGCGAACGATGTTGGGCTGTTAGCAGAGGAGGTCGATCCCTCTACGGGGGAAGCCCTTGGCAATTTCCCTCAGGCCTTCAGTCACATGGCCCTGGTCCTCAGTTGCGTTCATCTGGCCGCGGCCAAAGCGGGTGCCGTAGCAGACGGTACGGCGAGTTTCGCCGAACTCGCGGTCAGTCATCTTCACGGCGTTGCGAAGCCTCCCGACGCCGTGTCTGGATGAGTTCCTCTAGCGCCGCCATATCGCCCCGCCTGACCAGATCCACAGGATCAGGATCGCCACATACGATCGACTCGAAGAAGCGTTGCCTCTGCTGATAGTCGGACAGTTCCCTCTGAGACCAATCCCGTTCCTGGCCTAAGCGCTCGGCCAGCCTGCCGAACCCGGTCGCTTGCGCGGCGATCAGGTCCCGGAGGCGTTTGGCGAGGGTCGGGCTCGTTCCTGCGGTAGAGACCGCCACCGAGACGGGACCTTCTCTATGGACCGCCGGAACCGTGAAGTTGCAGAGTGCTGGCACGTCCACGATGTTGCACAGCATCCCCCGTTCCTCGGCCATCCGCGCGATCCGCTCATGCAGTTCGGTGTCGTCGGTCGATGCGACGACCAGGAACCTCCCCTCGAGATCGCTCTCTTGGAATACCCGCTTCTTCCAACCGATGCGCCCTTGCTCCGAGAGCTCCTGTATGCGTCGGGTCGCTCTAGGGGCGACGACGGTCACCTGTGCGCCGCACGCCAGCAGGTTCTCGGTCTTCCCGGTCGCCACCCGTCCACCACCCACCACCAGGCATGGCCGCTCATCCAGCACGAGCGCGACCATGTACCTGTCGGTCATGATCGATCTACCGCCGCTCGCAGTTCGGATACGAAGCGTCCCACGGCTTCAACGGGACGATCCGAGTCGGAGATCAGCCGCGTGATCGCGCTGCCGACGATGACACCGTCGGCGAGTTCTGCGGCTTCTGCGGCTTGCTGCGGCGTGGACACGCCGATACCGGCGGCTACGGGTGTGTCTGTGGTGGCTCGGATCCTGGCGATCAGGTCCCCCACTCCCCCGCTGAGGGTCTCACGCACACCCGTGACGCCGAGCAGCGTCGCCGCGTAGATGAAGCCGGTCGTCACCTTCGCGATGCTCGCCAGACGCTCATCTGGAGAGGTCTGCGCCGCTATGAAGATGGAGGCCAGGTCGCGTTCACGGGTCTGCTCGAGCCACGGATCTGCATCCTCGACGGAGAGGTCGGGGAGGATCGCGCCGACCGCTCCGGCGTCGATGAGCTCGTCGGCGAACCGTTCGAGTCCACGACGGAACGGCAGGTTGTAGTAGGTCATGGCAACCGTCGGCAATCCGCTCTCGGCGATCGCTTCCTTCAGCAGACCAAGCGCCTGATCCACCGAGGTTCCGCGACTCAGGACCTCATGGGTCGCGGCGGCGATGACAGGACCGTCCATGATCGGATCGCTGAAAGGGATGCCTACCTCTAGGACATCGGCTCCGTTCTGAGCAGCTGCAACCGCGAGTTCCACGAAGGTCTCGGGATCGGGGTAACCACAGACCAGGAACGGCATCACTGCGGTTCTATCGGCCGCGAAGACCCCAGCGAGTCGCTCCGCGGGACTCATCGCTGTTCCTTGGTCGCCGAACGGATCGTGTCGAGATCCTTGTCTCCCCGGCCGCTCAGGTTGATGATCATCAGTTGCTCGCGCGACATCTTCGAGGCTTCTTCGACGCCCCAAGCGATCGCATGGCTGCTCTCGAGTGCGGCGAGGATCCCTTCGGTGCGCGCAAGGATCTTGAAGCCCTCGAGGGCCTGGTCGTCGGTGACGCTGGTATAGGTCGCAAGGCCGGTGTCCTGCATGTGGGCATGCTCGGGACCTACGCCGGGATAGTCCAGGCCCGCCGAGATCGAGTGGGTCTCGGTCACCTGCCCATCAGAGTCCTGAAGCAGCATCGAGAGCGCCCCGTGCAGGACACCCGGGGATCCTCCCGCCAAGGTCGAGGAGTGCTTGCCGGTGTCGATCCCGCTTCCTGCGGCCTCGACACCGACGAGTCGCGTGCCTGGTTCTCCGACGAAGCCGTGGAAGATCCCGATCGCGTTGCTGCCTCCACCCACGCAGGCGACCACGGCATCTGGCAGACGACCTTCGGCTTCGAGTATCTGTGCTCGCGCTTCCTCACCGATGACGCGCTGGAACTCTCGCACCAGGTATGGGAAGGGGTGCGGGCCGACGACGCTTCCGATCGCGTAGTGGGTCGTATCGACATTGGTCACCCAATCCCGCAGCGCCTCGTTGACGGCATCCTTCAGGGTGCGGCTACCCGAGGTGACCGGTACGACGGTCGCGCCTAGTTGCTCCATGCGGAACACATTCAGCTGTTGGCGTCGCGTGTCTTCTTCTCCCATGTATACGACGCATTCCAAGCCGAGCAGAGCCGCAGCGGTAGCGGTAGCCACGCCGTGTTGGCCGGCTCCGGTCTCGGCGATGACGCGGGGCTTCCCCATGCGTTTGGTCAGCAGGCATTGACCCAGGACATTGTTGACCTTGTGGGCGCCCGTGTGGGCCAGATCCTCGCGTTTCAGGTATATGCGGGCGCCTCCAGCGTGCTCGCTCAGACGATCGCATCGCCAGAGGCTGGTAGGTCGGCCGGCATAGTCGGTCAGCAGCCGGGCAAGTTCGGCGTTGAAGGTGTCGTCAGCTCGAGCGTCTTCGAAGGCGGCATCGAGTTCCGCCAGAGCATGCATCAAAGCTTCTGGAACGAATCTCCCACCGAAGCGGCCGAATCGCCCCGCCGCGTCGGGTCGGAGGTCTGTCATCGGCGGCAGGATATCGGCTATCGGACCCTGCCGAGGAGCGAATCGATCGTGGCCGCGACATCCGTGCTGCGCATCAGCGCCTCTCCTACCAGGATCGCATCCACCCCAAGCCCTTCGATCGCTTCGACATCGGAACGCTGCTTGATGCCGCTCTCTCCGACGATCAGCACGCCGTCTGGGATGGAGGGGCGGACCTTGGCGATCTGGCTGGGATCCACCTCGAGTGTCTTGAGGTTGCGGGTGTTGATCCCGACGATGCGCGCGTGTGCTTCCAGAGCCGTACCGACCTCGTCCTCATCGTGGACCTCCACCAGGACATCCAGACCGAAGCCGCGCGCCATCTCGTGCAGATCCGCTAACTCCGATGGGTCTAGAGCCGCGACGATCAGCAGGATCGCGTCCGCGCCTGCAACTCGAGCCTCTAGGAGATGGAGTTCCTCGCAGAGGAAATCCTTCCGGATGATCGGCAGATCGCAACCGCTTCGAGCCGACCTCAGATCTTCCAGCGATCCTGCGAAATGCTCCGGTTCGGTCAGGACGCTGACCGCACTCGCGCCGCCCGCCTGGTAGGCGGCGGCACGCTCTGCCGGATCGATGTCGTGGTTGATGACGCCGACGCTCGGACTGGACCGCTTCACCTCGGCGATCAAGGACAACGACTCGGCAGCCAGAGCTTGCGCGAAGCCTCGAGCGGGCTCGAGTTCGGCCACTCGTGCGCGCAGTTCGGCGATCTGGTTCGAGCGAGCACGCGCGTCCGCGCGCCTGGCCGCGGTCACATCCTTCAAGAATGACACGCTCGCAGACTACGAGTTGGGTAACCGCCGCGTGAGCCACGATCCACTGAGCAGATCGACGACTAGAGTTGCTGAGCTCCTCTGACCGCAGCCAGGAACGCCCCCGCCTTCTGCCTGGTCTCGGCTTCCTCAGAGGCCGGATCGCTATCGGCCACCACCCCTGCACCCGCCTGCAGATATGCCGCGCCGTCGCGCATGTAGCCGGTGCGCAGAGCGATGCATGTATCAAGGTTGCCTGAGAAGTCGATGTATCCGACCGCTCCCGCGTACGGGCCCCGCCGGGTGGGTTCGAGCGCATCGATGAGTTCCATGGCGCGGATCTTGGGCGCGCCCGTGACGGTGCCTGCCGGGAACGCGGCACGAAACGCTTCGAGAGGGCCAACACCCTCAGCGAGCGTTCCGGTGACACTGCTCGCGATATGCATCACATGGCTATAGCGCTCCACCGACATCAGGTCTCCGACCCTGACCGTCCCTGGCTCGCACACGCGTCCCAGATCGTTACGGGCCAGATCGACCAGCATCACATGCTCGGCGCGTTCCTTCTCGTCTCCAAGCAGTTCGTGCGCGAGCGCATCGTCTTCCTCGTCGTTCGCGCCTCGGCGTCTGGTCCCCGCGATCGGGCGGATGGTCGCCTGGCGTCCCCGAACCCGTATGAGCGGCTCGGGAGAACTGCCCACGATCGAAGCGTCGTCGGTCTGCAGGAAGAACATGTAGGGGGATGGGTTGATCAGCCGGAGCACCCGGTAGACATCGACCGGATCGGCATCGGTCGGCAACCTGAAGCGTTGAGAGGGAACCACCTGGAAAACCTCGCCATCGGCGATCGCTTCCTTCGCGCGGGACACCGCCGCGATGAAGTCTGCCGGTGTCCGGTTGCTCTCGACATCGCCGGCCGCCGGTGATGGCGCCACGACAGGAGGTCGGAGACGAGCCGCCGCCACAGGTTGCGCGATGGCGGCGACGGTCCGGTCTATGGCTTCCAGGGCCCGGTCGTAACTGCCTGCCGGATCGTCTCCGATCACGGCGTTCGCGATGACCCGCATCCGTTGACGGAGATGGTCGAACGCGATCACGACACCGGTGAAACTCATCCAGAGTTCGGGCAGACCCAGATCGTCGTCGGTGGTCTGAGGTAGGCGCTCGATGTAACGGATGCAGTCGTACCCGATGTATCCGACGGCTCCGGAGTGAAGCGGCGGCATCCCTGGCAACTCTGGGACCGTGAACGCAGCTACAGCCTCCTCGAGAGCCGCCAGCGGGTCCGACGCTTCGCCCAGCGAGGCGGGCAATGCTCCTTCGATGGATATCTTCCCCGCCCGTCCGGTCAGCAGACCGAAGGGCTCGAGACCGATGAACGAGAACCGTCCCCAGCGCTCGCCGTGTTCGACGCTCTCCAGCAGGAATGACCGCGGAGGTGCGCCGAGTTTGCGATACACGCCTACCGGGGTCTCCAGGTCACCCAGGATCTCTACGCTGACGGGTACGAGAGGATGCTGTTGCGCCAGCGCAAAGAAGGCGTCCCTATCCGGGGTCGTCGTCAGGTCCACGGCAGCGATGCTAGGCCTCGATCGACCTGTAGAAGCAGGTCCTCTCGCCGGTGTGACACGCCGGGCCGGCTGCGTCTACCAACACCAGCAGCGTGTCGGCGTCGCAGTCGTAGCGCACCTCCTTGACCGCCTGGGTGTTCCCGCTGGTGGCTCCCTTGTTCCAGAACTCCTGGCGGCTGCGCGACCAGAACCAGGTCGTCTTCGAGTCGAGCGTCCGTTGCAGGGACTCTTGGTTCATCCACGCGACCATCAGGACCTCCCCCGAGTCGTGCTGTTGGACTACCGCCGGGATGAGCCCGCGTTCGTCGTACCTGATCGGAGTTTCGGTTCGCATCCTTCTCCTAACGCATCGTCAAGCCGCGCTCGCGGCACTCGTCCTTGACCTGAGAGATCCGAAGTTCGCCGAAGTGGAAGACGCTGGCGGCCAGGGCAGCATCGGCCCCTCCGGCCTGGAGGGCGTCTGCGAAATGGGATGGTGCTCCCGCTCCTCCGCTTGCTATGACCGGAACCTCGACGGCTTCGGAAACGGCTCTGGTCAGTTCCAAAGCGAAGCCATCCTTGGTGCCATCGTGATCCATGCTCGTCAACAGGATCTCTCCCGCGCCCAGTTCGCCGGTGCCGCGCACCGCCCAATCGACGGCGTCTAGACCTGTCGGGGTTCGTCCTCCGTGGGTGACGACCTCGAACCGTCCGTCTGGAGTGCGGCGCGCATCGATCGCGAGCACGACGCACTGCTGGCCGACAGCAGCGCTGGCCTCCGTGATGAGTTCGGGACGCTGCACCGCTGCGGTGTTGATCCCGACCTTGTCGGCGCCCGCGTTCAGCAACCGGCGAACATCTTCGACGCTTCGGACGCCTCCGCCGACGGTCAGCGGGATGAAGACCTGCTCGGCCGTCCTCGCGACGACCTCGTACATGGTCTCCCGATCGTCGCTGGAGGCGGTGATATCGAGGAAGACGAGTTCGTCGGCGCCCTCCTGGTCGTAGACCTTCGCCATCTCCACGGGATCGCCAGCGTCGATGAGATCCACGAACCGGACCCCCTTGACCACCCGGCCGTCGGTCACATCCAGGCAGGGGATGATCCGCTTAGCCAGCATGCTGGTCCCCCGACGCCGCTACGGCTTCAGGCAGCGTGAATCTGCCGGCATACAGCGCCTTGCCGATGATCGCCTCGCGTACCCCACGATCTCGCAGCGCCTCGATGTCGGCGATGCTCGAGATCCCGCCGCTTGCGACAACGACCGCCTCTGTCCGCTCCGACACATGCGACAGCAACTCGAGGTTCGGTCCGTTCAGCATCCCGTCCCTCGCCACATCGGTGACGATGTAGCAGCGAGCTCCTGCAGCGTTCAGGCGTTCGATCATCGGATCCAGTTCCCCGGCATCCTCGGTCCAACCCCGCGCCTGCAGCCTTGACCCACGACAGTCCAGACCGACGGCAACCTTCTCGCCGTGCTCGGCAACTATCCGCGAGACGAAATCGGGATCGGCCAGAGCCCGCGTGCCGACCACAACCCGTGCTGCTCCCGCTTCGAGCATCGCGCTGACCGCATCCTCATCGCGGATCCCGCCCGACACCTCGACCTTGATGGGAACATCTGCGACGATCCTCTTCACCAGTTCGATGTTGCGAGGGATCCCTTCGAGCGCAGCATCCAGATCGACGACATGTAGCCAGGCGGCTCCCGCCTGGACGAAAGCTTCGGCAACCTCGAGCGGATCGTCCGCGTAGACGGTCTCTTGCTCGTAGTCGCCCTGGGTCAGGCGCACAGCGCGCCCTTCCCTAAGGTCGATCGCAGGTAGCAGGATCATGCTGCCCTCGATCCGGCGACGACCCTCTTCAACAGTTCGAGTCCGACGCGTCCGCTCTTCTCGGGATGGAACTGGGTGGCCAGCATCGGTCCTCTAGCCACCGCCGAACAGAAGGTTCCGCCGTGATCGGTCCTTGCAGCGATCACCTGATCATCTCGTGGCTCCGGGAAGTAAGAGTGCACGAAATAGAAGAGTTCATCCTCTAGGCCTTCGAACCACTCGCGACCAGCATCCGCAGGCTGGATCGAGTTCCATCCGATGTGCGGCACCTTCGGCCCTGGACCGAACCTGACCACCGAACCGTCAACGACTCCCATCCCCGCAGCGGGATCCTCTTGACTGCCATCGAACAAGACCTGGAGGCCCAGACAGATCCCTAGGTACGGCCGCTGGGCTTCGATCCAGTCTCGCACCTGCGACATCCGTACCTCGCCGAGCGTGCGGACACAGGCGCCGAAGTGCCCTTGGCCTGGAACCACCAACAGATCGACACCCTTGTCTGGCACCTCGCTGGCGATCTCGACGCTCGCTCCGACGCTCTCGAGAGCCTTCGCGACCGACCGCAGGTTCCCCATACCATGATCGAGGACGGTGACTCGTGCGGTCACAGGACTCCCTTGGTACTCGGAACTCCCCCGCCGATCTGACGGACCGCATCTCGAAAGGCCCTGGCCGTCGCCTTGAATGCACACTCGAGGATGTGATGCGGGTCGGTCCCGGCGATCTGACGCACCTGCAAGGTCAGCGCTGCGGTCTGGGTGACCGAGCGGAAGAAGTGTTCAGCTAGGTGCGGATCGAAGGCGCCGATCTTCTCGGTCCCGGGATCGACCTCCCAGACCAGGTAGGGACGCCCGGACAGGTCGAGGGCCACCTGACAGCAGGCTTCATCCAGGGGTACCAGCGCGTCTCCGAACCGGTTCAGCCCCGACTTGTCGCCGAGCGCTTCGGTCAGGGCTTGACCGAAGACGATGCCACAGTCCTCGACCGTGTGATGGGCGTCCACCTCTAGATCGCCCCGAGCCGACAGGCGCAGGTCGAATCCTGCGTGCTTGCCCAGCTGAGCGAGCATGTGATCGAAGAAGGGCAAGCCGGTCTCGGCGTCAGCGATGCCTTCCCCGTCAAGGTTCAGATCCAAGGTGATCTCGGTCTCTTTGGTCTTGCGGTCCACATGAGCGGTTCTCATCAGATCGCTCCTCTCAGAGCCTCTAGGAATCGGTCGTTCTCTTCCCGCGTCGAGATGGTGACCCGCAAGGTGCCCGGGATCTGGGATGAGAAATCGCGGACCAGCACCCCGCGTTCCGCCAGAGCACGCCAGAGTTGGCCTGCTTCGCGGTTGGTGCGGAGCAACAGGAAGTTGGCGTCACTCGGCCAGACCTTGACGGCCATCTCGGTGAGGGCCGCCGCGACCCGGTCGCGTTCGCCAGATATCTGTGAACAGCCCGAGAGCAGTTCGTCGGCGTGCTCCAAGGCTGCCCTACCGACCGCTTGCGACAACGCCGACAGGTGATACGGGAGCCTGGCAACCTGGAGAGCTTCGACGAACCAGGGATGCGAGATCGCATACCCCAACCGAGCCCCGGCGAGCCTCCAAGACTTCGAGAAGCTCCGCACGCACACGAGCCTCTCGTTGTCGCTGAGGAGTTCCTCGGCGGACGCGCCACCGAACTCTCCGTAAGCCTGATCCACGACCACGAGACCTCGCCCAGCATCGAGTGCCGCTTGGATCACCTCTTGAGAGACCGACCTGCCCGTCGGGTTGTTCGGTGAGCACAGCAAGATCAGCTCGGGATCGTGCTCTGAGACAGCAGCCTGGACGGTGTCCGCGTCCAGTTCCCAGGGTTCCGCGATCTCAGCGGCGAGGAACCTCGTCATGCTCACCCGAGCCAGTTGCCGGTACATGGCGTAGGTCGGTTCGAACACGAGCAGGCTGCGTTCGGGTCCTCCGAAAGCCAGCAAGATGGTCTGCAGGATCTCGTTCGAGCCGTTGGCTACCCAGACGGAATCCGCGTCCCGATCGAATCGCTTGGCTAACCCGGACCGCAGTTCGGTCAGCTCTCGGTCCGGATAGCGGTTGAATTCGATGCCAGACAGCAGGCGTTGAAGGGTCGTCATGAACCCGGCGGGGGGTGACAGCGGAGACTCGTTGGTGTTCAGCCGCACCTCGGCTGGGATCTGCGGTGCACGATATGGCGGCAGGTCCTGCAGATCGGGACGGAGCTCGACCGGCCTCATGCGCGATACTCGCTCCGGACCTGGACCGCTCGTGCGTGCGCAACCAATCCCTCTGCCTCTGCGATCGCCTGCAGGGCGGGTGCCACGCGTTGGAGCCCTCCGGGACCGAACGAGATGATGCCGGTCTGCTTCAGGAAGGTTCCTACGCGAAGAGGCGAGGTGAAACGCGCACTGCCAGCCGTAGGCAGCACATGGTTGGTACCAGCCAGATAATCCCCGAGAGACACAGGGGAATAGGGCCCGCAGAAGATCGCGCCAGCGTGCCGGATCCGACCAAGCAGCCTCTCTGGAGTCGCCACCGCCAGTTCGAGGTGTTCCGGAGCGAACGCGTCAGAGACCCGACAAGCGTGTTCCAGGTCGTCTGTGAGGATGATGCGACCGTACTTGCGCAGAGCCGCTCCCACATCATCGGCGCGAGGGTGCGCAGCAACCTCGCCGGGGAGGATGCTCAAGACCTCTTTGGCCAGAGACTCATCCGGGGTGATCAGGATGCAGGTTGCGAGCGGATCGTGCTCGGCCTGGGCAACCAGGTCCGCGGCGGCGAAGGTTGCGGGCATCGTCTCATCGGCGATGACCACGATCTCGGTCGGCCCTTGGAACCCGTCGACCCGTACCCTGTGGGCGACCTCCATCTTCGCCAGCGTCACCCACAGGTTGCCCGGACCCACGATCACATCGACTTTCTCGAGCCCGTCGAAACCGTATGCCAGCGCGGCGATCGCCTGTGCTCCTCCGAGCGCAACGACCTGATCTACCCCTGCGAGGGCAGCCGCGGCGAGCGTGGTCTGATCGATCCTCCCGTCGTCTCCAGGCGGACATGCCAGGGTCACATGCGGAACCCCCGCGACGCGGGCAGGGATGGCAGTCATCAGCACGCTGCTCGGATAGGAAGCGCGTCCGCCTGGCGCGTAACAGCCGGCCCGATCCATCGGCGAGGTGCGTTCTCCGACGGTCGCGCCAGGTTCACCGACGCGCCAGGTTCCGCTGGGTTCGTCAGCGGCCTGCCGCTCGTGATAGGCGCGGATCCTGACCGCTGCCTGTTCCAGTGCGCTTCGAAGTTCCGGACGCAACGCCTCCAGAGCCTCTCTGCAGACCTGCCTATCGACTAGGAGCTCCTCTGAGGGAGAACCAACCTCGGCTTGGATCCGCCGTGCGGCCCCCGAGCCGCCATCGCGCACGGCCGCAATGATCGATCGCACCTTCTCGCGCGCATCCTCGGTGTCGACGGCGGCACGCGGCAGCGCGGGGATCTCTGCCGTCCCTCGCAGATCGAGCACTTCCAGCACGGGCGGGATGCTAGTCGTCCGACCCGTTTCCGTTTGACGATTCCGCGAGGGTTCCGCGACGCGCCCTCTCGATCAGTTCACCTGCCAGGCGCGATACCTCGGTGGCGACTGCGGCGAGTTGGAGTGACTCCTCCAAGGCTGACGCTTCGTCTCCGCCGGTCCGTCTCGCGGTGGAAACGATGGTGGTCGAACGCAGTCGGGCCGTCTCGGCAAGCTCTGCGAGCTCGTCCAAAGACATCCTCAGCAGGAGTCGGAGCCGGCGGTTCTGATCGGTCACGCCAGAGCCTCTCGACCAAGCAGCGTCTTCAACTCCGCATAGAGTTCTCCGGAACGCTCCACGCAGAAAGACTTCTGGAGACGGAGCGTCTTAACACCGTTACCGCTACGCATGGCGATGTGGACCGGCGTCACTCCTCCATAGCGTTCGAGGATCGCCTTCAACCGGGCTACGAAGTTGGGCGTCACGACCTCTGAAGGGACCGTCAGGACCAGAGGCTCGATCTTCCCGGAGGTGTCCAGAGGCTTGACCTCGACGGCGACGATCTGCGGCTTCTCCCCGCGCTCGTCGGTCCGGCCGCGAACGACGACGATCGCGTCGTCATGCAAACCTGCTTCGATCTGTGCGTAGGTGGCGGGGAAGACGACCACATCGACGCTCGCGTCCAGATCCTCGAGCGTGAAGGAGGCCATCGCTTGGTTCCTCTTGGTGTATCGCCGCTGCAGGCGACTGACCAGCCCAGCGATCGTCACCTTCGTCTCGGGGGGCAGTCCCGCCAGGGCAGCGATCGAGTTCTCCGAGCTCGCTCGTAAAGCGGCCTCCACCTGCAGCAGAGGATGGTCGCTCACATATGCGCCGAGGAGTTCCTTCTCTCCGCGAAGCAGCAACAACGGTTCGATGTAGGCCCCGTCGTCGGTCAGATCGATGACCTCGATGGTGCTCGCCTCTGTCGACCCGAACAAGCTGAACTGGCCTGCCTCTTCCGCGCGTGCACGCTCCAGTGCGGCGTTCGCGATCTGCTGGGCGCGGTGCCCAAGCATCAGGGTTCCCTTCTCGAGATCGATCTCGAGCAGTGCCGTCCGTGGGATACCTAGCGAGTCGAAGGCTCCCGATTTCGCGAGCGACTCGAGGACCTTCTTGTTCAAGCAGACCGCGTCGACCTTCGAGCAGAAGTCGCTGAACGAGGTGAAGGTGCCCTTCTGTCTGCGTGCCGCCATGATGCGCTCGGCGACGGAAGTACCGAGGCCCTTCACGGCTGCCAGCCCGTAGCGGATCGTGCCTTGCTCGGTCGGGGTGAAATCGATACCCGAAGAGTTGACATCCGGAGGCTCGAGTCGGATCCCGAGACGACGGCACTCCGACAGGTAGGTGATCGTGTTGTCGTTGGAGTTCTTGAAGCTCGCGAGCAGGGCCGCCATGTACTCGACGGGGTGATGGGCCTTCAGATAGGCGGTCTGATAGGCGACCAGCCCGTAGCAGGCGGAATGGCTCTTGTTGAACCCGTAACCTGCGAAGTACTCGACCAGCTGCCACAGTTCCGTGGCGAGCGTCGGCGCGTACCCCTTGGCGATGCACCCATCGACGAAGCGTTTGCGCTGGACCTGCATGCCCGCGTCGTCCTTCTTGCCGACGGCCTTGCGGAATGCGTCAGCTTCGGGCGCGGAGAATCCGGCGATGTCTGTCGCGATCCGTATGACCTGCTCCTGGTAGACGATGATCCCATAGGTCGAACTGAGGATCGGCTCCAGGTCCGGGTGCGGATAGGTGACCTTCTGTCGCCCGTGCTTGCGCTCCACATAGTTGTTATGCATCCCGGCGTCCATAGGACCCGGCCGATACAGGGCGACCAAGGCGATCACATCTTCGAAGGTATCTGGCCGCAGTTTGCGTACGAGGTCCCGCATCCCGTCCTGGCTCAGTTGGAAGACTCCCACGGTCTCTCCGCTGCCCAACAGCTCGAAGGTCTTGGCGTCATCGAGCGGGATGGCATCGATGTCGAGGGTGACGCCCTTCTCCTTCAGATGTGCGAGCGTGTCCACGACCACGGTCAGGTTGCGCAGGCCGAGGAAATCCATCTTCAGCAGGCCGAGAGCAGCGACGGCACCCATCTCGTACTGGGTGACCACATTGCCGCCGAGCGCTTCGTTGCGCCATACCGGCACGACCTCGGTGACCGGCACATCGCTGATGACGACACCGGCGGCGTGAACACCCGCTTGGCGTCTGAGGCCCTCCAGACCTCGCGCGATATCCAGGACCTCCTTGGCGTCCGGATCGCGATCATTGGCGGCACGCAACTCTGCAGCCTGCCCGAAGGCGAGGTTCTTCCCGGGCTCGGGCCATTCCTGTTTGGGATCGAAGCAGGCCTCCAGCGGCGCGTCCTTGCCTCGGTAGGAGGCTGGATACATCTTGGCCAATTGGTCGCCGAGCGAATACGGCTTGCCGAGGACGCGCGCGGCGTCACGGATCGCTTGCTTGCCTTTGATCGTCGAGAAGGTGACGATCTGCGCGACATGGTCTTCGCCGTATCTCCGCGCCGCGTACTCGATCACCTTGCCGCGTCCGCGATCGTCGAAATCCATATCGATGTCGGGCATCTCCTTGCGTCCCGGGTTCAGGAAACGCTCGAATATCAGCCCGTACTTCAAGGGATCTAGATCCACGATGCCGAGGCAATAGGAGACGACGCTTCCGGCAGCGCTCCCCCGCCCCGGGCCGACACGGACCTCGTTCTCGCGGGCGAAACGGATCAGATCCGCGACGATGAGGAAATACGCCGCGAAACCCATGTCGATGATGACATCGAGTTCGTAGTTGATGCGTTCTGTGACCTCGGCTGGCAGTTGGTCTCCGTAGCGTTCACGCGCACCTCGCATCGTCTCGGAACGCAGGAAGGTGTCAACATCGGACCCGTCTGGTGTCTCGAACCGTGGTAGCCGGTACACGCCATACTCGAGGTTCACCTGAGCGCGTTCCGCGATCAGCAGCGTGTTGTCGCAAGCCTCGGGCAACTCATCGAACATCGACCGCATCTGCGCAGGTGACTTCAGGTAGAACTCTTGCGCGTCGAATCGGAACCTGCCGGGCTCGTTGATCGTCGCTCCGGTCTGTATGCAGAGCAGTGCGTCGTGAGCCTCGGCATCTTCTTTACGCGTGTAGTGCAGATCGTTGCTCGCTACCAGTGGCGCATCGGCGCGTCTGGCCGATTCGACCAGTCCCTTGAACACCTGGTCCTGTTCGGCAAGGCCGTGATGCATGAGTTCCACGAAGAAGTTCTCGCGACCGAAGATCTCCTGGTACCCGCCGATGGTCCTAAGGGCTGCGTCCTCGTCGCCCTGCAAGAGCTGCTGGTTGGCCTCTCCGGCCAGGCATCCGCTGGTTGCGACGATGCCCTCGGCATGTTCAGCGAGCAGATCCTTATCGACCCGCGGACGGTAGTAGTAGCCCTCGAGGCTGGCGGCGCTGACCAGTTTCATCAGGTTGCGGTACCCGATGTCGCTGACCGCCCATGCGGTCATGTGGTGGTTACCGTCGCGCTCCTTGGCGCTCTTGTCGAACCGTGTGCGCGTGGCCACATACAGTTCACAGCCGATGATCGGACGGATGCCGGCCTTGGTGGCCGCCTGATGAAGGACGGGCGCCCCATACATGTAGCCGTGGTCGGTGATCCCGATGCCCGGCATCCCCATGCTGACCGCCTCGGAGACCAGGTCATCGACCCGGGCAGCACCGTCGAGCATCGAGTACTCGGTGTGCACATGTAGGTGCACGAAACTGTCTGCCACGACCCCTGTCTCCGCTCCGCCTCGGGTCCCCTCCGAGGCATCGAAATCACGCTCGTGCGATTCTACGGAGGGCGGCCGTTAGGTCAACGGCCCGCTCATCTCCGCTGGTCAGAGACCTATCAGGGACGGCGAAGGGTCGCGATGACCTGCGGGTCGACCACGGGTATACCGGGAGCGATCCTGAAGCGTTGGCGGGTTTCGCCTTCGACCGCGAAACCAGCGTCCTGGAGCGGCCGGATGGGGTCCCGTGTGAGCCTGCAGCCACCCGCGAGCATCTTCCAGACCGGGTCGATGCCCTTCTGAAACTTGCGCATCAGCCCCTCCTGGGGATCGAGTGTGTGCTCGAAGATCCGAGCCTGCCCGCCTGGCCTTAGGACGCGGAACGCCTCACGCGCTGCGGCCCGAACATCCTCGACGCTGCAGAGCACCAGGCAGAACACGACCGCGTCCGCGCTCCCATCGTGCAGCGGCAGCGAGGTCGCATCACCCGGACGGACCTCTATGTTGGCTGGAACCTGGGAGGCTCGGATGGCGGCGGCCCGTCGTAGGTTCGGCTCGGGCTCGATCGCTACGACCGCCTGCACGGCCTCGGGGTAATGGTCGAACATCATGCCGTTGCCGCATCCAACCTCGACGACGGTACCGCTCAGGCCCTTGAGCAGGCCCGCACGCATCTCCTTGAACCTGCGGCCTTCTGCCTTGGTGGTCAGTTGGTAGAAGCGGGAGAAGATCGGGCGAGTCTTGGCCATCAGTCATCCCTCCGGTGTGGAGGCCGAGTGTCCTTCTTCGGCGGCTCCAGTCGCTTGAGCGCATGGTAGGTGTCGGCGAGTTCGGGGGGAAGCGAAGACTCGAACGAGACCGCCTCTCCCGTGGTCGGGTGGACGAATCGTAGATGCTCGGCATGCAGATAGGGACGCGACAATCCAACCCGCTTGGCAACGGGGCCGGCCCCACCGTAGGTCTCATCACCGAGTACCGGCGCATCGATGGCCGCCGCATGCACCCTGATCTGATGCGTGCGTCCCGTCTCGAGGGTCGCATGGACGATCGACACCGAGGCGATCCGCTCGACCAACTCGAAGTGCGTGACCGCCTCGCGACCCTGCGCGACGACAGCCATGCGTGTCCGATGCCTTGGATCGCGCCCTATCGGCGCATCGACGGTGACCGCGTCGTTGTCCAGCCTCGCGTCGAGGGCCGCGATGTAGCGGCGCGTGATCGCCCTGCGCTTCATCATGGCGCTCAGCTCGGCGTGGGTCTCCGGGGTGCGCGCGACGAGAAGGAGCCCACTCGTGTCCTTGTCGAGTCGATGCACGATGCCTGGCCGATCGGGATCCCCGCCGGCGGGAGGATCAGGAAGCTTCGCGAGTTGATCTACGAGGGTCGGGCCACGATGGCCAGGGGCGGGGTGCACCACGAGTCCAGCGGGTTTGTCGACGATGAGCAGCGAGTCGTCCTCGTAGAGGATCCGCGCCGCGGGAGCCTCCGCTTGCTCGGTAGGGCTTTGCACCGGCTCCTCGGGCGGCTCGATCAAGACCTGCTGTCCCTCTTCGCCTTTGGTCGAGGGTTTCACCGGGGTCCCGTCCAGTGTGACGACCCCCCTGCTGAACCAAGAGGCGACCTCGCCGCGCCCGCGCTCGAGCCGGCTAGCAAGGACCTTGTCGAGGCGGGTACCAGCGTCGTCCGGGCCAAGGGTCAAGCGCAGAGGCTCGCTCATCCCTCGGGCCCTTCGCGATCGGGAGCCTCGGGTAGATGATCTCTCTCCTCGTGATCGGGAGTTTCCTGCCGATCTTCCTCCTCGAGACCTGTGGCCGTCTTCTGCTGCCTCTCCTCTCGCCAAGAGACGATCACCAGGGCCAAGGCACCCAATGTCACGCCCATGTCTGCAACATTGAACACGGGCCAGACCCGTAGGTCGATCATGTCGACCACATATCCAGACGGCCCGCCTGGTGCTCGAAGGAACCGGTCCACGAGGTTCCCCAAGGCTCCGCCCAGGATGACGCCGAAGCACCATGCTTGCGGGATCGATCTGAGTGTGCGGACCTGCCAAACGATCCAGATCGATATGGCCGACGCCAGGATCGTGAACAACCAGGGCACCTGGGTGAAGAGGCTGAAGGCTGCTCCCGGATTGCGCACGAAGGTCCAGTGCAGCACTCCATCGATGACGGGGATGGACTGCCCCTCGGACATCGAGGAGACGACGATCGCTTTCGTGATCTGGTCGAGGATCAGGATCGCTGCTGCCGCGATCACCAGGATCGTCGCGGGGCGCTTCAGCGGAGCCGTTCGTCTCTCTGCTTGCATGACAAGCACTGCGTCGCGTGTGGTAACGCCATGAGGCGCACCTTCGGGATCGCCGCACCGCAGGTCTCGCAGAGCCCGTAACGGCCCTCATCGATCAGCCGGAGGGCGCGCTCGGTCCGTGCAAGCAGGTCCTGCTCGTTCGCATTGATCGAGAACTGTTTCTCTCGCTCGAATGTGGAAGTGCCGGCGTCCGCATATTCCTCGTCGTAACCGGTCTCGTCCGCCAGCTCACGGACGGCCTTCTCGCTCTCAGCAACCTCAGCGATGAGGTTGGCCTTCTGTTCCTCGAGCTGGAGCCTCAACTTCTCGACATCGCGTTTACCGATCTCTGGCTTCGCGGGTTTGGCGGGCTTGCGAGGAGGTGGCGGGGCGACCTTCTTGGCGGTCTTCGCCGCGGGCTTCAGGGGCTTGACCTTGGGTGCGGCTTTCTTCTTCTGAGCGGCCGCCTTCTTAGGCGCAGCCTTCTTGGTTGCTGGCTTCTTTGGGGCGGGCTTCTTTGGGGCGGGCTTCTTCTTCGGCGCAGCCTTCTTCGTTACAGTCTTCTTGGACGCAGCCTTCTTCTTTGCAGGTTTCTTGGACGCAGCTTTCTTGGTCGGAGCCTTCTTCGGCGCAGTCTTCCTCTTCGGAGCGGCTTTGCGCGCGGCCACCCTCTTGGCGGCCGGCTTCTTCGCTGCCGGCTTCTTCGCTGCCGGCTTCTTCGCTGCGGGCTTCTTGCGGACCGCGGTCTTGCGGGCCGCGGGCTTACGGGCAGTCGCCTTCTTGCTGGCGCCCTTCTTGACCGACGGCTTCCGAACAGGCTTCTTGGCGGCCGCCTTCCGGGGCGCCTTCCTGGCGGAGGTCTTCCGGGCGGCGGTCTTCCGGGCAGGCGCCCGCTTCGAGGCAGACTTCCCCTTGGCCGATGCCTTCTTAGCGCTAGCGCGGGCCACCCGATCAACTCCTCTCGCCGGCAGGATCCCTGCCTGACTGTGAAAGACGCCGCAGGGTAGCACCCCGCATCGGAAGGGTCAATCATCGCCGCAGGTCAGAGGCTATGATGCCTCGCCGATATGACCGACCACGACGCCTTCTCCCCCGTCCCGCCTAAGCCCGATCATGTGGCTCTCGAACACGAGATCCTCGAGCTCTGGGAGG
Source organism: Actinomycetota bacterium (assembly GCA_046565595.1). Classification (GTDB taxonomy): domain Bacteria; phylum Actinomycetota; class AC-67; order AC-67; family AC-67; genus JBKHYG01. The sequence continues at coordinate 44,399 of JBKHYG010000025.1, forward strand.
CTGAGGGGACATTCGAGCGGTTGCGCGACCGTAACCGCGGGAACCAACCATGGTCGTTCGTGGACGGACCGATCACCGCGAACAACTCGATGGGGGTTCATCACGCCTGGGGTCGGTCCCTCAAGGACATCTTCCAGCGCTTCTATGCGGCCAACGGCCACGATCAGCGCTACCAGAACGGGTTCGACTGTCAGGGCCTGTGGGTCGAGGTCGAGGTCGAGAAGACCCTAGGGCTGAACTCCAAACCCGAGATCGAGGAGTACGGGCTAGATCGGTTCGCGCGCGCATGCCGGGACAGGGTCGCCGAGTACTCCGGTGTGATGACCCGTCAATCCAAGCGGCTCGGCCAATGGATGGAGTGGGACTCTTCCTACTTCACGATGACCGACACGAACATCTCCTACATCTGGACCTTCCTGAAGGAATGCCACGACCGTGGGTGGCTCTATGTGGGGCACAGGTCCATGCCCTGGTGTCCCCGATGCGGGACATCGCTCAGCCAGCACGAACTGATCGACTCCTACGCCGACCTGACGCATCCATCGATCTTCGTCCGGTTCCCGCTGACCGATGCTGACGGCGAGTATCTGGTCGCTTGGACGACCACGCCGTGGACGCTGCCAGCGAACACCGCGGCGGCGGTCCATCCAGATCAGACCTATGTGCGCGTCCAGACCGCCGACGGGATCGCCATCGTGGCAGAGGCACGCCTCGAGGATTCCCCCATCGAGGGCGACATCCTCGAACGCCTACCCGGCAGTGCGCTGGTCGGACGCACCTACACGGGACCGTTCGGCTACCTGCCCGTCCAGGCCGATGTGACCCCCAGGGTCGTGGCATGGGATGAGGTTTCGATCGAAGACGGCACCGGCATCGTCCACATCGCCCCCGGTTGCGGCGCCGAAGACTTCGAACTGAGCAAGATCGAGGGACTGCCCGCCCTGGTTCCGATCGACGAGAGCGGCTGTTTCGTCGAAGGGCATGACCGATTCACTGGACTCGCAACCTCCGTCGCCAGGCAGCAGCTGATCGACGACCTCGAGTCGCGCGGGGTCCTGCAGCAGGCCGGCGAGATCACGCACCGCTATCCGGTGTGTTGGCGGTGCAGCACCGAACTCGTCTATCGCCTGGTGGACGAATGGTTCATCCGGTGCGACGAGGTGCGGCAACCCATGATCGAGGCCGCGCGCACCGTCTCGTGGAACCCTCCGCAATACGGGAAGCGGATGGAGGACTGGCTGAGGAACATGGGCGACTGGTGCATCAGCCGCAAGCGCTACTGGGGATTGCCTCTCCCCTTCTGGTTCTGCCCCGACGGCCACATGACGCTGATCGGCTCGAAGGCTGAACTCCTCGAGAGGGCGACCGAAGGCGCCGAGGGGCTCGAGGAACTACACCGGCCCTGGATCGACGCCGTGAAGATCGATTGCGGCACCTGCGGCGAACCGGCCACCAGGACCACCGATGTTGGGGATTGCTGGCTGGATGCGGGGATCGTGCCGTTCTCGACGATGGGTTGGCGCAACGACACGGCCATCGAAGGCGGATACGCCGAAGGTGCCGGCGAGGGTCTGACCAACGCCGATCTGCCCGACCATACCTACTGGGAGCGTTGGTTCCCGGCCGATTTCATCTCCGAGATGCGTGAGCAGATCCGCCTGTGGTTCTACTCGCTGCTGTTCATGAGCGTCGTGCTTGACGGCAGAGCTCCGTATCGGAATGTGTTGACCTACGAGAGGGTCCACGACGAGACCGGCCGCCCGATGCACAAGTCGTGGGGGAACGCGATCTGGTTCGATGACGCCGTCGAAACGATGGGTGCGGATGTCATGCGCTGGATGTATTCCTCTCAGAATCCAGCGGCGAACCTGAACTTCGGGTACGGGCCTGCCAACGAGACCAAACGGCGTCTGCTGACGCTGTGGAATGTCTACAAGTTCTTCGTCGACTATGCGACGATCAACGGATGGTCACCCGCGAACGCTTCGCTGGAGGGGCCAGATACCGACGCCCTGACCGATCTGGATCGGTGGATGATCGCGCGCACCCAGGAACTCGTGGTCGAAGCGAACGAGGCTTACCGCGCCTATGACACACCCCGACTGATCCGGCAAGCGGCCTCGTTCATCGAGGACTCGTCCAACTGGTACCTGCGGACCTCGCGCAGCCGCTTCTGGAAGAACGATGATCGAGCCGACACCGACGCGGCGACCGAGACCCTCTGGTATGCACTGGTCACCTTCTGCCGGGTGATCGCACCGATCATGCCGTTCCTGGCTGACCACATCTGGCGCAACCTCGTCTCGGGAACCGGTAACGAACCGAGCGTCCATCTATCCGGCTGGCCGAAGATGCAAGAGCCGGATCGAACGCTCTTGGCGGACATGGATGCGGTCCGACATGTGGTCGAACTCGGCCGTTCCGCCCGCGCGGAAGCGAAGATCAAGAACCGTCAGCCGCTGGCGAAGATGACGGTGGCGACCGACGACCCAACGGCCCGCGCTGCGATCGAGAGGCACGCGGCGTTGATCGCGTCGGAACTGAGCGTCAAGCGGGTCGAAGTGACCGACTCGAGTGAAGGATTCGCAACCTCGGTGGTGGTTCCGAACTTCCGCGTACTCGGTCCCAAGCTGGGACCGTCGCTTCCCAAGGTCACCGACGCGGTCAAGCGCGGCGATTACACCTTCGACGGAGAGACCGTGCTGGTCGGTGATGTTCGCCTGTCTCCGGATGAGTACGAACTTAGAACCACGGCCAAGGAGGGACTGGCGGTCACGGCGGATGAAGGCTTCGCTTGCGCGCTGGACACCGAGATGACCGATGAGTTGGCGCGCGAGGGACGCATGCGCGATCTGGTCAGACAGATCCAGGATCTGCGCAAGCAACACGACCTCGAACTGACCGACCGGATCTCGCTGACCGTACCCGAACAGGCCGGTGATCTGGTCGACGCCTTCGGTGACCACATCGCCGCCGAGACGCTCAGCACGCAGATCGCCGTCGGCGATTCGCTTGCGATCGAGAGGCAGCCATGAAGGATGTAGGCATCGTGGGCCTGCCCGAGACCGACGCAGGCAGCGTGTTCACCGCCCTGACCGCCATCGAAGGCGGAGGAGGTAAGGCGAGCCAAGCGGTGGTTCCGGTTCCAGACACACGGGTGGACAAACTCGTGGAACTGCACTCCTCGAAGAAGGCCGTGTATACCCAGCTGCGGTTCGTGGATACCTCCGCGCTGGTTCGCGCGGGCGGTCGTGCCGGCGCTGGACGCCTCCCGGCGGAGCTACTCGGCCATCTGCGCACCTCGGACGCGCTGCTGCTGGTGGTCCGAGGCGAACAAGCGCCGACAGACCTGGATGAACTTTCACTCGAGTTGCTCTACGCGGACCTGGAGATCATCCAGAACAAACTCGCCCGCGACATCAAAGCGGCTCGAACGCCCGAAGCTCAGCGGACCGTCGCGATCATGGAACGCGCCGTCACGCTGCTCGAAGCTGGCACGCCTCTATCCAAGGAGACCTGGACGGCCGACGAGCTCGAGGAGTTCCAAGGCATGGCGCCTCTGACGCTCAAACCCAAGCTCGTCGTCGGCGTCGTCGAGGACGGAACGACCACCCTGCCAGACGACATAATCCCGGTTGCCGCGCAGCTGGAGCGCGAGGTCGCAGGGATGAGCGATGAAGACGCATCGGAACTCCTGGCACCCTTCGGCGTCACCGAACGAGCCCTTCCGCTGGTCATCCGGAAGGTCTATGACGCTCTGGATCTGTTGACCTTCCTGACTGCCGGGGACACCGAATCGCGAGCGTGGGAGGTTCGCAGCGGCGCACCGGCTCCCGAGGCCGCCGGAGCGATCCACTCGGATATCCAGAGGGGTTTCATCCGCGCCGAGATCGTCTCGTTCGAGGATCTGGTGGGAGCTGGCTCGTGGAGCGCAGCCAGAGGAGCTGGGCTGGTGCGGCAGGAAGGCAAGACCTACCTGATGCAAGAAGGCGATGTGGTCGAGTTCCGTTTCGCCGTCTGAGTCACTCGGTATCTGAAGGCGGTTTCTCGGTCGACCGTGTCGGCGATCCCGAGGCGGTGGTCCGGGTCGGCTTCTTGGCCGCAGGCTTCTTGGCCGCAGGCTTCTTGGCCGCAGGCTTCTTGGCCGCAGGCTTCTTGGCCGCAGGCTTCTTGGCCGCAGGCTTCTTGGCCGCAGGC
>JBKHYG010000026.1:0-11098 GCA_046565595.1 Actinomycetota bacterium
AGGAAGCGAGCCTCCGTGGGTCGAAGCGCTTTCAGGACCTCATCGACCGTACGCGACGAAGAGATCGTCACGACGACGGGACCGCGCGGGATCTTCAACCACTTCGCCGCCTGTGCCACCGCCGTTGGAGCTGATCGAAGCGATCCGCGGAGCTGGTTCAACCCGTCGTCGTCGTCTCGGATCGAAGCGATGTGCCACATGGCGCCAGACGAAGGGTGCGCGCGTAGCAGGCGCCGGATGGCGCGCAGCCGTTCAGGGCCGGGCTCGATCTTCAAGAGTTCCCTGCACGCGGCTGCGGCGATCTGATCGGCGCCTGATCTGTTGTCCGACGCGATCCTTGCGATCGGGTCCTTCGCCCTTGGCATCGTCTCTGATCATCGCAGACCGGGCGCGGTCTGAGGCTCCGCACTACGCTTCAGAGACGATGTCGGCCACGCTTCTGGACGGTTTCGACGCGGCATCGATCGCGACGCTGCGCTCCATCCTCGGCCGTCTCGATCCCGAAGGGACCCCTGAACTCGTCCCCTTGCAGCCCGCCCGAAAGAACGGAGCCGTAGCTCTGATCCCGGGCTCTTTCAATCCGCCCACCTCCGCGCATTCGGCGTTGGCCGAGTTGGCCCGCAGCGAGGGATACCGTTCGAGTTGGTTCGTCTATGCGCGCAGGACGCTAGCCAAGGCGCCAAGCGGCTTGATCCCAGAGGACCGGCTATTGGCCATGCGTCTCGCCTGCAGCGACGGTGTGGGTACCGCGGTCAGCAGCCACGGGTTGCTCGTCGATCAGGCGGAGGCCGCGTGGCGCGCATTCGACGCCGGCGAGATCGGATTCGTCATCGGTAGCGACAAGTTCGAGCAGCTCTTCGAGGATCGTTGGTACCCGGACCGTGATGAGGCGCTCGAGCGCCTGTTCGCCCGGGCGGTGGTCATAGTGGCCCCTCGCCACGGTCATGGCGAGAAGGTCAGATACCTGCTTCAACGCCCAGATGTTCGGAGGTTCTCTTCACGCATCGAGGTCAGGCATCTGCATCCCAGCGTGTCTGAGATATCGTCCACCCGCGTCCGTCAGATCCTCCGAGCCGGCGGGCCGCCGACGGGCCTCGTGCCTACCGGGGTAGAGGCTCTGCTCAGGGACACCGGCGCCTTCGGTCCGCCGACCAAGATCGGCCGCGAAGATGTGGATCGCTATCAGCTGCGACAGAGGCTGCTCGGTCTGGTTCTCGACGGTCGGTGTACCCGGGACGCTCCCGATCTGCATTCGTTGTGGCGTCTCGCCCTCGATCCCGGCGAAGCGGGTAGGAGCCTTCGCGAGTTGCTGAACGCGTCCTGATCGAGCGATCCGTCCGTTCATGCCCGAGGTTGACCTCGGCCTCAGCGCCCTGTTCCCTGGTGACGATGGGAGAGCAGGGGAGGAAACATGAGCAGGGCATCCCTAGAACGGGACCGTATCCAGACCCGTCGGCCTCGGCTGCCGCGAGCAGCATGCCGCGGGGCTCGAACCGACGCGTTCTTCGCCGAGAGCGGACCGTTGGTCTACGCCGCCAAGAACCTCTGTAAACGGTGCCCAGAGTTGGTCATGTGTAGGACCTGGGGGATCGCGTTCGAGGAGTTCGGGATCTGGGGAGGGCTAACCGCCAAGGAGCGCGTCCTGTTGCGCCGCTCGAACACCTCGTTTGCGGTCTGGACCCGGTTGGTAGAAGATGGAGACGATGACTGACGATCCCCAGAACCAGAGCACCAACGAAGAGCAACCTAAGGCGCGTCCCGTAGAGGTCGCCGACGATCGAGCATCCGTCGAGCAGCCAGGCAAGTTGATGAGGCTGGCGGTGATGATCCGTGAAACCCTCGACGAGGTTCGTCGAGCTCCTCTGGACACCAACGCTCGCGAATATCTCGCAGATGTCCACCACCGGATCATCGAAGAGTTGCGCTCGTCCCTCTCGGGGCCCTTGGTTGAGGAACTCGATCGGATCGCATTGCCGTTGAACGGCGAGCAGGTCCCAAGCGAGGCCGCGCTGCGGATCGCACAGGCCCAGCTCCTGGGATGGCTCGAAGGCCTGTTCCAGGGCATCCAAGCGGCGATAGCCAGCCAGCAGGCGGCGATGGTCGCACAATTGGAAGAGATGCGCCGCAAGTCGCTCCCAGCAGGTCAGCAGGACGGCGATCCTGGCGAGGGGGCCGAACGAGGACATGGCCAGTACCTCTAGTCAGTAAGCACCATTCGCCGAACGCCCCGTGATAGCAGCGGGGCGTTCCTCGTTCCTGCCTTCGAACCCAGAGCCGCGCCACGGATCTCGCTGGGAGAGGGATCGAGATGCGAGTTGGAGCAGCGGCAACCACGACCGCATTCATCGCGACAGCCATGCTGGCCATCGCGGCAACGCCATCGGTAGCAGCGGTCGAACGCCCGCAGGACGCCCGGAGCTCTGGGGCCAATGTCAACGCGCGCCGAGCTGAGGATCAGCGTTCCACGCTGCTTGAGGACCCGCAGCTAGAGGCTGTTGCGGTGCGTCATGCTCGACGGATGGCAGCACGAGGCGAGATCTACCACAACCGCAACCTCGGAGACGAGGTGGATGGTTGGGAGGCGCTCGGTGAGAATGTCGGGATCGGGCCCAGCGTGGGCGAGGTGGACGGGGCGTTCTGGAACTCCCAGGACCACCGGAACAACATCCTGGGCGGATGGGATCGCATGGGGATCGGTGTCGTCGACGAAGGCGGCGACATCTATGTCGTGCAGGTCTTCAAGCGTTCTAGGGACGGAAGCAAGAGCAACGGCTCGAACTCCTCGGCCGACTCACACTCGAGTGCGTCCCAGCCGAAACCCAAGCCCAAGCCCAAGCCCAAGCCGAAGCCGGAAGCTTCGAGCCGCCCGTCCGAGCGTCCGTCGAGCGAGCCCACGAAGCGCCGATCTCAGGCATCAGACCATCCCAGGTCGCCTCGCGGACAGGATCCCACCGAGACTCCGAAGGCTGGCCCCCGAGCGTCTGAGCCCTCAAAGAGGACCGTCCGAACCGCAGTTGCTGGCAGCGCTCCGCGCGAGGTGATCCCCCCTTCTCCGCCGGTGGCCCTGAGGCTGGGAGCGGCCTTCGTCGAAGCTCTGACGAGGTTCGGCGTCGAGACAGCCGAGCTGCTGCAACCCGAGACGGCGGTACCCTTGCTGGCGTGAGCATCACGACACAGTGGGGGCCGGTGAGCGTCCTCACGATCCAGAGGCCAGAGAAGCGCAACTGCATCGACGCCGAGACCGCTACGCGACTCGGTGCCGCGATCACGGACTTCGCGGCCGACGATGAGCGCCATGTGCTGATCATCACCGGAGCGGGAGGCAACTTCTGCTCCGGCGCTGATCTTCAAGGAACCGCCGAACTTGGCGCTGCCGATCGAGGCGCCTGCGGGCCACTCGGGTTCAGCGCTCTCGATCCGGGCAAGCCGACGATCGCTGCGATAGAGGGCCATTGCGTGGCAGGTGGTCTCGAACTGGCGGCATGGTGTGACATCCGCATCGCTTCGACCTCTGCGAGTTTCGGAGCCTTCAACCGCCGCTGGGGAGTGCCCTTCATAGACGGCGGAACCGTCCGTATCCCGAGGATCATGGGGCTAGGCAATGCGCTGCACCTGCTCGGAACCGGGCTCCGGTTCGACTCAGAACAGATGCAGCGGATGGGATTCGTGCAAGAGGTCGTGCCAGACGGGAACGCCCTCGAGCGAGCTCGTGAGATCGCCGGATGGATGTCCGCGCTGCCGCAGGGCTCCCTGCGTACAGATCGGCAGTCGATCTACCAGACGGTGGGTGTTCGGATCGAAGAGGGGCTCGCTCTCGAACAGCGGATCGGACGAGCCTCACTAGCAGACCCGGATCTGGCCGCCGGGCTAGAGCGATTCGCTGCGGGGCAGCGACCGGTTCCACCTGCCGCCCGCTGACCTATCAGCTGGGCTGCATCGTGCGTCGTGCCATCCACAGCGACGCTGCGGCAAGCACGCCAAGCACAGCTGCCAGGGGAACGCCCGACGAGCCACCTCCGGCATCTTCGGCACCCGCTGCAAGCAGGTCCTCGTCGGTCCGCTCTTTGGTCGCCTGGTTGTCCGTCGCACGGCTAGGCAGGTCCTCGGCTGCTAGGGCACAGACCGCGTACGCTCCGAAGCCGTCCTCGAAACTCGTCTCGGCGCTCAGGATCGTCAACCTTGCCTCGAGCGCGGCAGCAGGATCCTGCTCCTCCATGGGATCGGTGTCCTGACCGTCAGGTGGCTGCGTGGCGGGTTCGGGCCTTGCCGGCGTCCCCAACGAGTAGCCGGTACCGGCGGCACGCTCTTCCTCCTTCGAGGAACTCACCGTGCCCGGATCGGAGTCTGAGCCTCCTCCCTCTACTGGTCCGTCGTCTTCGACGATGATCGGAGCGCTCTGTTGGGCGCAGCCCTCTACCAGCGCGGCATCTTCGGCGATCTGGATCACGAACGGTTCCCGGTTCTCGGCTGAAGCTCCAGGCGCGATGTCAGGCCAACTCGCTTCATCCACCTCTGCCGTGGTGCCTTCGGAGACCTGCGTGATCGTGCCGCGCACCGCGGTTGCCGGGTCGACTCCCTCATTGGTGTAGGTGACGAAGACCTGCAGTCGTTCACCTGGCTCTGGGACCCCGTCATCGTCTCCGCCTACATATCGGATGTTCGACTGGAACAGACGCGGTCCGGGACAGGCGATGATGACGCCCTGCTGATCATCGAGGCTGCCGCCGTCCCAGGACAGCGTGAACGCGAGGACATACTCCTCTGAGCACTCGGGGCCCTCGGAGATGAGGATGCGGACGGTTCCCTTCGACTCGGAGCGCGGCGCTATGTCACCCAGGTTGGCGACCTCGTCGAGGAACTCGGTTGGTTGCGATGCCTTCAAGAGTTGGAGTTTCACCCCGGACATCCGGTCTGGACCTGGATTGGAAACGACGACCGGGACCGTGACCGCCTCTCCTCTGGGAAGGCGTCCATCGGCGGGGAAGTAAGCCCAAGGCCGCGCCTCCTCTGGAGGGATCTCGTCGGGCGGCATCGGGGCAGGAGCAGTCCTCGTCTCGCTCGGTTTCTCATCTGGGGGCGGGCCATCCACACCATCGGCGTAGGCAGCGGACCAAGGGGCCGCCAGTAGAAGGACGATGGCTAGGGGGGATCGATGACGCATCCTGTGCCTCCGGGGGTGTGGGCTCTCCTACGGTGGGACGGGGCCTTGGCGGATCCGGTTCCCTCATAAATCCTTGCACCAGCGATCTCGGGCTGGCATACTCCGGAACCCCTCGACCGAGGAGCACCGTAGATCATGAACCTGACGATCCAGATGAAGGCCGCTTCGTACACGCCGAAGCGGCTTCCGGTCGTCCTTTCTTGGTTCGGAAACCACACCGATGATCGGCCCGGCGCTCGAGGAGGGGATCGCTAGACCTTCCGCACATCCCCCAAGGGAAGCCGGGCCATCGGAGAAACCGATGGCCCTTTTCGTTGTTCTGCTAACACCACCTGAGGAGGTGAAACCATGGAAACCCGTTGGGAAGAAGCACGATGCGCGACCGGCGAGCCGCGCGTCTGGGCTCTGTTCTTCAGCGACGACCCTCTCGACATCGAGGATGCCAAGATCCTCTGCCGCGATTGCCCCTTGAGGATCGAGTGTCTGCGAGGCGCGGTCGAGCGTGAGGAACCGGCGGGCGTCTGGGGAGGGCACCTCTTCGAGCGAGGGCGAGCGGTGGCTGAGCCTCAACCTCGAGGCAGACCTCCGAAGGAGTTCCTGCGCCGGCAGGTAGAGGTGGAACGCGAACTGGCCGCGCTCGGTATCGATTGAACCTGGAAGCCGGATCAGGCCTCGGGCAGGATGTCCTCCAAGGGCGACTGCGAGTTCGAGGGCGGGGGCGGTGCGCTCTCTTCCGCTCGATCCGCGAGGTTACGGGCCCTGGTGATCAGACCATGATCGCCGTGCTGGCCCGAGTTGACCTCGTCCGAGGCCTTCCGGGCTTCCGAAGCGATGCGTTCGGCCAACCGGCCTCGGACGGGATCGGCCTTTGGTACATCCTTCAGTGCTTCCAAGGCCGATTCGATGCTCTGTAGGCGAGCGGCAGGATCGGTCGCGGTCCCAGCGGTGTCTAGATAGCCGATGACCTCATCGGCAGGTGCGGGCTGCGGGCCCACGACGCTGACGGCAGCGGCGACCGAAGCCGCTACGGTGAGCAAGGCTGCAGCGGCGGTGAGGACGATGCGTCGCACGGGGCGTCGGCTGGGGGCAGCCATCTCCGAGGCGATCTGCTCGGGCAGTCTGGCAAGCGCATCGCGCTGGAGGTCGATCACGCGGATCGCCTCCTCTTCTAGCCCGGCGTTCGCGAGCTGCTCCGCGGAGTGAACGGTCCGTTCCAGATCCTCGAGCAAGAGCACCAAGCGCAGTTCGGCATTGCGGAGGCTCGCTCGTTGGGTCGGCTTCTCTATCGCCATCCTGCCCTCCTCGTCGCTTGCGAACCTACGCCCGGCTACGCGTCGTCCCGATATCCGGGGAGGTTCCGCTTCTTCCGGTTGGTGCGTTCAGGGAGGTTTTCGACACGCAAGGCCGTTTCCCTGCCGCCCTGACAAGGTTCTTCGGTTCCCCTCAGGCTCGGGTGTCCTCTGAGACAGGCACCTCTTGGCCGCAGGAAGGGCAGGGGGCTTGGTCGACCCCATCACCGACCACGAACCTGAACCGGCATGAGGGGCATCTGAGCCAGGTTAGGGCTGATTCCTCGGGAGACGGCGGCGGCTTCAGTCCTCCCAGGTCCAGGTCAGGCCCAAGTCCACCCGCCTGACCTCCCAGACCACCTGTAGCTGCGCCCGGGTCCCTGACTGCGTTGCGAGTGCCGCAGGCCGGACATGCGAACTCGCCGGGACCCGCGACCTCGAGTTCGACCTGGCAGTTGCCGCATCTGACGATCATGGACCAGAGCCTACCGAGGCCAGTGCGTCTCGTTCGCGACCTATCCTTGGGATATGGATGTCGGGATGATCGTCGTCGGCGACGAGGTCCTATCGGGCCAGGTTCGGGACGCCAACGGTGTCGTCTGCGCCGAACTCGTGCGTGATCGAGGACACCGTCTGCGTCGCATCCTGGTGGTTCCAGACGAGATCGAAGCGATCGCGGGAGCGGTCAAGGACTGCCTGGCGCTCGCCTGCGATCTGATCGTGACCAGTGGTGGCGTGGGGCCGACGCACGACGACATGACGCTCGAGGGCGTCGCCACGGGTCTCGAGGTCGGGTTGGAGCAGTGTCCCGAGATGCGCGAACGCGTCGAAGGATGGATCCAGAGAGCCGCTTCGGCGGGTGTCGATCCTGAGGTTCTCGGTGCTCGGTGGCTCCGACGGATGGCTCAGGTACCCAAGGGTGGGGGACTGCTCGCAGGAAGCTCGGGTCCCGCCTTCAAAGTCATCGCAGGGGATGTCGTGGTCGCGATCCTGCCGGGACCTCCCGCACAGTTCGAAACAGGGCTGCGGCAGATCATCTCAGAGCATCTGCCTCCCGAACCCATCACGCGCGAAGAGATCGAACATCCCTATCCCGAGTCGATGTTCGCTGACAAGCTTGCCGAGTTGGCGTCCGCACACCCCCAGGTGCTGATCGGTTCCTATCCGGTCGAGGGCAAGGTGCTGCTGAGATTGCGAGGCTCAGAGGCAGATGTGAAGCTCATCTCTCGCGCGATCAAGGAGCATCTGGTGCGCCTCGAACTCGATCCTTCCGGGCGTGCGATGCGCGCGGCGATGAAGAGTCGTCGATCGGGTTGAGCAGGCGCCGGCTTACCGGGTTCCGTTCTGCTGGCGAAAAGGGTGGAGGGCCGGTAGGGGAAGACCCGGCCCTCCGATGTGCGTTGGGATACTGCTAAGCGGCGTGACGCGTGCGTCCTTCGAGTGCGCGCGCTTCGTCGCGTGAACGACGACCGTACGCCTCGAGGTACCCGATCATGTGGTGCCAGACATACGCGGTTGCGCCGACGATCAGGCCGGTGAACAGCCAGCCCATGTAGGACTCGCGCACGGCGATATCCCATCCGGCGAACAGCGAGTAGTCGAGCGCGTATGTGCCGAGTACTCCGATCAACAGGGTGAAGAAGGCCTTCAGGTGACCTTCCATCTCGCGGCCCATGAATCCAAGGACCATCCCAGTTATCTTCCAGCATGCGAGGCCCAGCAGGGCCACGATCGCAAAGTGGTACATGTGCACCTCCTTGTTCACTTCGACCGGCAGCGGTGGGTGCTGGTTACAGCCGGGATATGCTCTTGACCCATTCCGGCGGTCGCACATGATGCGAAACCGTCATCAAATGGACATCAGGGGGCTGTAGATGGGATCGTCGGTGAAGGTCGAACGCGCAGGCGGCGTCGTGACGGTGACGCTGAACAAGCCCGACATCCGCAATGCGATGGACGAGGAGCTGACCGAGCGGTTCGCGCAGACCATGCTCGAGTTGCGCCACGACACCGAGGTGCGTGCGGTGGTCATCACCGGAGCAGGCTCGGCGTTCTGCGCGGGCGGGGACCTCAGTTGGATCCAGCCCGGTCCCGACGCGAGCGTGCCCGAGATGCGTCGCAAGATGCGGATCTTCTATCGCAAGTTCCTCGCGGTGCGGGATCTAGAGGTTCCTACGATCGCAGCGATAAACGGTCCTGCTGTCGGTGCCGGCATGTGTGTCGCGCTCGCCTGCGACATACGGTTGGCGGCGGAAGGGTCGTTCCTCTCGGCGCCCTTCACCAAGCTCGGCATGCACCCGGGCATGGCTGCCAGCTATCTGCTCACCCGCTTGGTCGGCGGTGCGCGCGCCGCGGAACTCTTCTACACCGCGCGCAAGGTCGACGCGGAGGAGGCGGCTTCGATCGGGTTGGTCAACCGTGTCGTTCCTGCTGACTCGTTGATGGATGAAGCTCGCGCGATGGCAGAGACGATCGCAGCCAACGCACCGATAGCGATGACGATGACCAAGCGAGCGGTCCAATTGGCCGAGCGACTCGACCTGGAAGCGATGCTCGAGATCGAGGGGCTGGCTCAACCGATCACGATGGCTACGAACGACATGACCGAAGGGGTAACAGCGGCTCGCGAGAAGCGTGCTCCGAAGTTCCAGAACCGTTGACCCTGTCGTACCGCGAGGGCGAGCCCTCACCGCGTGAGCATGCCCTCACCGCGGGAGTCAGGACGGTGGGGGCGCGTCTGAGTGTGCGCCCAACCTGCCGACTTCGCTCATAGGGAAGATCAGGAACGAGCCGGTGGCCTTCGATAGCAGCCGATCCCTGGAGTCCCGGAGGCCTGCTTCGCCATAGCCGGTGCGCCGCCCCTGATGAACGGCTTGACCTGTAGCGATGACCCTGCCCTCCCGGCAGGGCTTGAGATAGCTGATGTTCAACTGCGTCGTGACATGGGCGAACTCGATCGGCAGCTGGGTCCGCAGCGAGAGCCCGATAGCGATGTCCAGCAACGAGGCGATCACGCCTCCGTGGATGATCCCGCCGGGGTTCAGGTGGTGTGGCTCGAGGTCGAGTCCGACGCTGACGGACCCTTCCTTAGCGTCGAGTAGCTCGGCTCCGAACCACTCGGTGAAGGGCGAGTTCTGGAACCTGCTACGGACGGCTTCTGCGAAGACCGGGTCGATCATGGGGTGCCGAGCCTATCTGCGCGAAAGGCGACGCCCCGGGGGCTCTCGGCGATCCGGCGGTGCCTTCCCCTGTCACCGCCGCCCGCTCGGTTGCATCCGGGGCGTCGGGGCGCGAGGTTAGGGCCCAGGTGTCGCCGGCGTCAACACCGGGAAAATGCCCGACGCGCCGGCCCTGCCCGGATGTCCTAGACCGAACTAACCGGACTGGGGGTGGGGTGGAACGCCCAGGGCGCCGATATCGTTTCAAGGGAGTACGAACCAGGAGGCAGATTGGCACGGCAGAAGGTGAAGGTCATCAAGAGTCCCAGGCGGCGTAAGACCGTCGAGGCTCGGCGCGAGAACGGCACGCTCGTCGTTCGCGTTCCTGCCACGATGTCCGCCTCCGAGACCCGCAAGTGGGTCGACGAGATGGTCGGTAGGGTCGAGCGAAGCGAGGACCTTCACAGGCTGAACTCGTCGCAGAAATTGCAGCGTCGTGCAGAAGCGCTGCACCAGAAGTACTTCGATGGGCGTCCAAGCTTCAAGAGCATCCGGTATGTGTCGAACCAACGAGGCCGCTACGGTTCTTGTACGCCTGAGGACGGAACGATCAGGATCTCGCGTTCGCTGGCAGACGAGCCTGACTGGGTTCGCGACTATGTCGTCATCCACGAACTCGCACACCTGCGGATCGCGGATCACTCGAAGGCGTTCTGGCGTCTGGTCGAACGGTATCCGCATGCTGAGCGTGCGCGCGGCTATCTGATCGCCAAGGGACAAGAGGACTGAACCCTCTACTCCTGCGCCTGAAGTGCTGTCCGCGGGTCTAGCCTGCGGGCGTGCGACGCTTGATCCCGCTGCTCACCTTGTCCATGATCCTGACGGGATGTTTCTTCGCCCGTGACAGGGTGGATGGGGGCTCTGTCCCCTCCAGCTCGACCAAACCCGTTGCGGGTGGCAGCTTCGATCCGGCGACGGCAACCGCGACGCTCACGATCGGTACGGATGTCGTGAGGGGCGTCGTGGCCCGATGGTGTGCGCGAGGCGCGTGCGAGACGGTCGCGGGAGCGCGACCAGCCGGGCGGATCGTCACCTCCGAGGTGCCCGCGGTAGTAACCGTCGCCTTGGAGCGTGAGCCGATAGCCGTGGAGGGTGTCGTGCGTAACGGGTCCAAGATCGTCTCCAAGGCATCTCTGCAGCCAGGGACGCTGGTCGCGTGGGAGCCTCCGCTACGCGAAGGTATGCAACAACTTCGCATCATCGCAGAGTGGCCCGACGGCGAGACCACTTGGATGTTCGCGGTCGAACGCTCGACGACTAACTGACCCGCGCGATCCAGGCGGTCGCGTCGGCGAGCTCTTGAACCTCTGGGCCTCGCAACGGATCATCCAGGGCAACCTGGAGCAGTTCGTAGCCGCCCTCTGCCACCACCGCTTGAACGAAGCCGGTGGCTGGCGTCGTCTCTAACGGAGGCAGAGCCATCACCGAAC
>JBKHYG010000027.1:0-26196 GCA_046565595.1 Actinomycetota bacterium
CTGACGCGCGACTTCCGAGGCTTGCGTGTCTGGCTGCCGCTGAGGGTCCACGGTCAGGAAGCGTTCCGCGAGACCCTCGAGGAGAAGTTGGAGTTGGCGCGGGTCTTGACCGACGGGATCCGCGGCATCGAGGGACTCGAGATCGTGTACGAACCCCAGTTGACCGTCGTACCGTTCGCCGTGGTAGGCGTGGCCGACCCCAACGCCGCCAGCAAGGCGCTGTTGGACGAGATCAACTCGAGCCGCAGGGTCTTCATGTCCAGCACCAAGGTAGATGGACGGTTCATCATCAGGCCCTGCATCCTCAGTCACCGCACCCACAGGGATCGCATCGACGAGGCGATCGGGATCATCGGCGAAGCGACCGCCAAGGTGCGCGCGCGGTTCGCCTAGGTGCGCGCGCGGCTCGCCTAGGTGCGCGCGCGGTTCGCCTAGGTGCGCGCGCCGGCACTAGGCTCGCGGCGTTTCAAGCCCCAGAAGGAGTCAGATGTCCCAGCGTACGCTCGTGTTGGTCAAGCCCGATGGTGTCCGTCGCAAGTTGGCGGGAGAGATCATCCGCCGCTTCGAGGCACGCAACCTCGACATCGTCGCATTGAAGGTCGTGACGGTCGACGAGGACCTGGCCAAGGCTCACTACGCCGAACATGTCGAGAAGCCGTTCTTCCCCGAACTCTACGAGTTCATCACCAGCGGTCCTGTGGTCGCGATGGTCCTCGAGGGCCCCGATTGCATCGAAGCTGCGCGTACGACCATGGGTGTGACCAACCCCGTGAAGGCTTCGCCGGGAACGATCCGCGGGGATCTCGGGATCCTCACCACCGAGAACCTCGTCCACGGCAGCGATTCCCCCGAGAGCGCCGAGCGCGAGATCAAGCTCTGGTTCGGCGACCTCTAGTCGTCCCGATCCCGCTAGAGCCGCGTCCCAGGGCGCGGCTCTTCGTATCCCTCGAACTGCTCGAGTCTCGCGAGTCGCGCGGCGTCCCCGCAGGGTAGCGATCGGCTCTGTACGGTGGGACGATGCCCGCGTCCGATCTGCCTCGCGAGCGTCTGAACGCCCGGGGTCCCCACGCCCTGTCCGACACCGAAGTGCTGGCCTTGATCCTAGGAACCGGTGGAGCCGACGGCGTCGGCGCACTTGCCAAGCGGGTCTTGGAGCAGGTTGGGGGAGCGGCAGGGTTGGCTCGTGCCGACGCTGCCAGGCTGGCGCAGATCCGGGGCATCGGGCCGGCGAAGGCCGCTGAACTCGTGGCCGCGCTGGAGCTCGGCCGCAGGGCCAACCGAGCTATCGCCATGGAACGACCCCAGATCCTGACTCCCGAGGATGCGGCGGCCCTCCTCGGGCCGAGGCTCGCGCATCTCGACCACGAAGAGTCCGTCGCGCTGCTGTTGGATCGCAAGCATCGGGTCGTATCCGAGGAGATGGTGGGTCGTGGCGGGATCGCACACTCGCCCATGGAGGCGCGGGAGGTCTACAAGGCGGCGATGCGGCGGCCGGGGGTCGCTGCCGTGCTGGTGGCCCACAACCATCCCAGCGGAGACCCCTCGCCCAGCCCCCAGGATGTCGCCGTGACCAGGCGCCTCGCACGGGCGGGGGAAGTACTCGGTATCGAGTTCGTCGACCACCTTGTGATCGGCGGGGAAGGCTTCACAAGCCTGGCGATCCACCTGTAGTTAGGGTATGCTGGCATACCATGAAGCGTACGACGGTGAAGTTGCCGGACGCCCTCGACGCCCAGTTGCGAGCCGAGGCGGAACGCCGAAACACGACCGTCTCGGCGTTGACCCGCCAAGCCGTCGACGCGTTTCTCAACGGCGGCCCCCGAGACGCTCGATTCCCCTTCATCGGCATGTTCCGGATGGGCGGGAACATGGCGTCCAGGGTGGACGAGATCCTCGAGAACGAGGTCATCCCGGCTCTGGTAGAGGAGCACGAGTCCTACTCGACACCGGACCGCTGATCGCGGCGGTCGACGCGGAGGAGCCTCGCCATGAGGAGGTCTCGAGGTTCTTGGCTGCTCTCCGTGGGCCGATCTTCCTGCCGGACCTGGTGCTGACCGAGGCTGCGCAACTCGTCGTCAGCCGCATCGGCTCTATCGCCGAAGCTCACTTCATCCGCGGGATAGCGGCCTCTGGGGTCGTGGTCATCCACACAGAGCACGAAGACCTGGTGAGGATCGCCGAACTGCTCGAGATCTACTCTGACCAGCGGCTTGGGACCGTTGACGCCGCGGTGGTCGCCCTAGCTGAGAGGCTCGGGGTCACGACCATCGCGACGCTCGATCACCGCCATTTCGCGCCGATACGGCCACGCCACGCGCCACGGTTCGAACTCGTCCCTTGACCTGCGGAAATGCATGGCCGGTATCCATCGGGGGACTCGTCAGCGGCGGTCCGACCCGCTAGCATGCGGCTAAGTCCCTTCGGCCCCGTGCGTGGGCGGGGGCACCCGGGAAAACTCCCCGATGGCAGAAAGCATCTTCCAGTTCCTCGGCCGCGATATCGCGGTGGACCTCGGAACCGCCAATACCTTGGTGTATCTCCGCGGTCGAGGCGTCGTGCTCGACGAACCTAGCGTCGTCGCGGTCAATGCCCGCAACGGCGCGATCCTGGCCGTCGGCTCGGACGCCAAGAGGATGATCGGCCGAACACCGCCACACATCGAAGCGATCAGGCCGCTCAAAGATGGGGTCATCGCCGACTTCGATGTCTGCGAGAAGATGCTGCGCTACTTCATCGAGAAGGTCCATCCCCGCCGTGCGTTCGCGAAGCCGCGGGTGGTCGTCTGCGTTCCCAGCGGGATCACCAGCGTCGAGCAGCGAGCGGTCGAGGAAGCGACCTATGCCGCGGGAGGCCGTGCCGCCTACATCATCGAGGAGACCATGACTGATGCGATCGGCTCGGGGCTGCCGATCCATGAGCCGACCGGATGCCTGGTCGTCGACATCGGAGGCGGAACCACGGAAGTGGCTGTCATCTCGATGGGTGGTGTCGTGACGAGCCGCTCGATCAGGGTCGCGGGAGACGAGATGGACGACGCGATCGTCCAGTTCATCAAGAAGGAGTACTCGCTGCTGCTGGGCGAACGCACCGCCGAGCAGGTGAAGATCACGATCGGGTCGGCTCACCCCAGCGCCGACGAACCTGACGCCGAGATCCGCGGACGCGACATGGTCAGTGGCCTGCCCAAGACGATCCTCGTCCAGGCTGCCGAGATCCGTCGTGCGATCGAGGAGCCGGTCAACCAGATCGTGGACGCCGTGAAAGATACGCTCGACAAGACACCGCCCGAACTCGCGGCCGATGTCGTCGAGCGGGGCATCGTGCTCACCGGAGGCGGAGCTCTGCTCAAGGGCCTCGATGAGCGGTTGAAGCAAGAGACCGACATGCCGGTCCATGTGGCCGAGCAGCCTCTCCACAGCGTCGCCATCGGCGCTGGGCGTTGCCTGGAAGAATTCCAAACGCTTCGACGGGTCTTGATCTCGTCGACGCGTCACAACTGACAGATATGAGGAGGCATATGGACCGCTCGCCGCGCCGCAACAGTGCGCGATGGTCCTCGCCATGCTCCGTATGTTCGATAGCGCGCGGCGGCTTCGGCTGCTGCTGGTCGCCCTTACAGTCGCCTCGATAGGCCTCATAACCCTCGACGCCAGGAACCCCAACGGGGGTCCCCTGGATGCGGTGGGCGGCGTGACCCGAGTGGTGCTCGGACCGGTCCAGCGTGCCCTGGGCGCTGTAGCTAGACCGATCGGCGCGTTCTTCAGCGGGTTGACTCAGGGCGGCGCATTGCGCGACCGTATCGAGCGCCTCGAGCTCGAGAACGCCGAGTTGAGAGCCTTGAAGGAACAGTTCGACGACATCCTGCGCGAGAACGAAGAGCTCCGGAGAGAAGCCGGGGTGCCGAGCAGGCTTGGACTCACGACCACGGTCGCGAGCGTCGTCGGGGTTGGGCCATCCAACTTCGAACGGGTCGTCATCATCGACAAGGGATCCCGTGACGGCATCAGGGTCAACCAGCCTGTCCTTGGCAACGGAGGCCTCGCCGGCCGCGTCGTCCGCGTCGGCCCCACCACGGCTGATGTCCTGCTGCTGATCGACCGGCAGAGCGCGGTCGCGGCCAGGCTCTCGACCAACGGCGAACTGGGAACCGTCAACGGCAAGGGCGGAGGAACCCTCGAGTTCGAACTGCTCGATCCGCGAGCGCGTGTCGCCGAAGGCGATCGTGTGGTTACCAGCGGCTACTCAGGTGGCCTGTTCCCAGCTGGGGTACCGCTGGGGACGGTCATCGGAGCGCCGCTAGCGGGCTCGAACCTGACCAGGAAGGTCGTCGTGCGACCGGCGGTTGACTTCTCGAGGATCTCGTTCGTCTTCATCGTCACCGGGCGCGGCCGTCAGGGAGGCTCTTCGTGACGCTTCGCCGGGTCGGGATCATCGCTGGGGCGCTGTTCATCGGGCTCGCGCTCCAGACCGCATTCCTCGGCCGCTTCGCGATCCTTGGCGCGAAGCCCGAGGTGCTGCTGTTGATCGTGGTGGCCGTCGCCATGACCGAAGGTCCCACCGTTGGACTTGTGACGGGGTTCGCTGCGGGACTCATGACAGATTCCCTGACCGATCTTCCAGACGGGCTGACCGCTTTCGTCTTCATGGCTGCTGGTCTGGCGGTCGGGACCATCCGGCCGATGTTCCAACGCCCTAGCGCTTGGTTGCCCGCTGCGATGGTGGGGGCTACCACGGCCCTTGCTCTCGCGCTGGCTGCGTTGCTAGGCGCGCTGCTAGGCGTGTTCGCGGGCACCTTCCTGCGGACCCTGGTGAGGATCATCCTCGCCGCGGTCTACGGGATGGTGCTCACGCCCTTCCTGTATCCGCTGCTCACCCGAGCGATGGTTCGCCAGCGTCAGGTGTTGGGATCGGTGGTGGTCAGACGATGACGACCGTTACAGACCGGGTGCGCAGCCGTCTCGCGATCGTGGCCGTGGTGGTCTTCGCGCTGCTGGCCACCCTTCTCGTTCGCCTCTGGTACCTGCAGGTCCTCGCCGGAGAGGGTTTCTCGCAGCGTGCGCTGCACAACGCCGTGCGGATCGTCGTTGATGAGGCCCCACGGGGACGGATCTTCGATCGTGACGGCAAGATCCTGGTCCGCAACCGCACAGCGCTTGCTGTTGGCGTCCGTCGCCGTGACCTGCCTTCCGGCGAACAGGGGACGGCGGTCAAGGAGCGGCTCGCGAAGGTGCTCGGGATCAGGTTGCCTGTGCTCGAGCAACGCCTGCAGGACAAGCGATCCAGCCCCTTCGAACCCGTCGTCGTAGCGCGAGATGTGCCGCCTCGCGTCGTGTTCGCGATCAGGGAACGCGCGCAAGACTTCCCCGGGATCGAGTCCATGACGCTGCCGGTCCGCGAGTATCCAGCCGGGTCGCTTGCGGCGCAGGTGATCGGCTACCTGTCCGAGATCAACCCAGATGAGCTAGAGGAGCGAACCGGCTACCTGCCAGGAGATCGCGTTGGGCGAACGGGCCTCGAGCGTCGGTACGAGGATCGGCTGCGCGGACAACCCGGACGACGGAAGCTCGAGGTGGACGCGAGCGGATCGGTTCTGCGAGTGCTGGGACAGGCGGAACCGGTTCCTGGGTCCGACCTGACCCTGACGATCGATCGCGATGTCCAACGCGTCGCCGAACAGGCCCTCCAGGATGGGATGCGCCGAGCGCGGGCACAACGCTTCCGCGAGACAGGTGCGTTCTTCAAGGCTCCAGCAGGCGCTGCGGTGGTGCTCGATGCTCGGACCGGGGCGGTGATCGCCATGGCATCAGCTCCGACCTTCGACCTCGATCGATTCGTTGGCGGAGTGTCCCCAGACTATTTCGCGAAACTAAGCGACCCCGATTCGGCACAGCCGATGTTGAACCGAACCACCCAATCGGCGTATCCGCCTGGATCGACCTTCAAGCCGATCGTAGTGAGTGCTGCCCTCACCGAAGGTACCGTCACGCGGTCGACCAGGTTGCCCTGCAAGACCGAGTTCCGCTTCGGTGATCGCACCTTCCGGAACTGGCGTCCTCGTGACGCTCAGATCGACCTGCGGCAGGCTCTGATCGAGTCCTGCGACACGCCCTTCTACGCGTTGGCGCGCGACTGGTGGCTCGACGAACTGAAGAAAGAGGAGGCGGGCCAGGCTCCTAAGGAGTTCATGGC
Organism: Actinomycetota bacterium; assembly: GCA_046565595.1. Taxonomy (GTDB): domain Bacteria; phylum Actinomycetota; class AC-67; order AC-67; family AC-67; genus JBKHYG01. Next base: position 6,190 of record JBKHYG010000027.1, read on the forward strand.
CACCTACGCCCGTTACTTCGGTCTCGATGCAGAAACGGGTGTGGACCTGTCCGGCTTCGAAGAGGACGGCCGCATCCCGGACCGCCGGTGGCGGCTCGAGTTCTGGGAGGCCAACCGGGAGTCGTACTGTCGGACCGCGAGACGGACCGGCTCGGACCTCTACAAGGATCTGTGCGAGCGCGGTTACCGCTGGCGAGGTGGCGACAGCGTGAACCTGTCGATCGGTCAGGGAGATGTCCTCACCTCTCCGCTTCAGATGGCGGTGGTGTACGCGGCGGTGGCGAACGGCGGGAAGGTTATGAAGCCGTTCATAGCCCGCTCGATCACATCACCTGACGGCGATGTCCTGGAACAGACCTCGCCAGAGGTCAGACGACGAGTACCAGTCTCCAAGCAGACCCTCGATTACATCCGTGGTGCGCTGGTCGAGACGGCGCGAACCGGGACCGCCCAGTTCGCCTATCGAGGATGGCCGCACTCCAAGATCCCGATGGCGGCCAAGACGGGATCCGCTGAGATCGCCGGCAAGCAGCCCTTCAGTTGGTTCACCTCGTTCGCGCCTGCGAACGACCCGAAGTATGTGGTCGTGAGCGTCGTCGAGCAGGCGGGCTCCGGAGGCCAGGTGTCGGGGCCGATCGTGCGACGGATCATGGATGAGCTGTTCGATCAGCCGCCACTTCCGATCGTGTTCGGAACGAGGAGCGACTGATGGCTAGCACCGGTTCGCTCGGTCGCGTCCACCGCATCGGTAGGCGACGGGTCCAGCCGCCTTCGATCACGAGACGGGTCCCTTGGAGATCCTTCGATCTTCCGCTCGTGCTGGTGACCTTCGCGCTGACGGCCTTCGGGAACCTCATCGTCTACTCGGCATCTGCTCCCGAGCTGGAACGGGGCGGAACCGATCCTGGCTTCTTCCTGGATCGGCAGCTGGCCGCGAGCCTCCTCGGCTTCTTCGCGATGGTGGTGGTGGCCCTGATCGGCTATCAGAGGCTCCGCCCCCTGATCCCCATCGCTTACGGAGCTGCGCTGCTGCTGTTGGTTGTCGTCCTATCGCCGCTCGGCGCGAACATCAAGGGGGCGCAGCGTTGGGTCGATCTTGGGTCCTTCCAGCTCCAGCCTTCAGAGTTGATGAAGCTCGGTGCGATCGCGGCGCTCGCCCTGCTGCTCGCGAACGCACGCGGATATCCCCGCGGCCCTGATGTGATGCGAGCGATCGCAGTCATCGCGGTGCCGGTGGGGCTCATCTACCTGCAGCCAGACCTCGGCACCCTGCTGGTCCTGATAGCGGTGCTGTTCGCGATGCTGCTGGTCGCGGGAACGCCAGCGCGCATCCTGGTTGGTCTGAGCCTGGCAGGGGTGATCCTGGTCGCAGGGGTCTTCACGCTCGATCTGTTGGCCGACTACCAGAAGGCGCGCATAACGGCGTTCCTGGATGACACCGCCGATCCGTTGGGCGCCAACTACAACCTGACCCAGGCGCGGATAGCCGTCGGCTCGGGCCGCATAGCAGGCAGGGGCCTGTTCAGCGGCACCCAGACGAACCTCGACTTCGTGCCAGAGGTCCACACGGATTTCATCTTCACCGCGGTCGGCGAGCAACTGGGCTTCATCGGAGCCGCATCGTTGCTGGCGCTGTTCGGGGTGTATCTATACCGAGGCATCCGCATCGCGCTGGGTGCACGGGACCTGTTCGGAACGCTGTTGGCTGCCGGAGTGGTGGCGATGACCGCGTTCCAGATATTCGTAAACATCGGGATGACGGTCGGCCTCTCGCCGATCACCGGCATCCCGTTGCCGTTCGTGTCCTATGGCGGTACCGCCATCCTGACTGCGTACCTGGCGACGGGTGTCCTCCTGAGCGTTCAACGGAGGCCTACTGAGGCCTTCGGAGGAAGGACAACATGGAAGAGATGAACAACACATCTGACTCGGCTGCGCGGGGTGATGGCCCCGCGTCGCGAGGTCCAGCCCCCAAGGGCGACCCCGCTCCCCAAGGATCGGAGGGATCCGGCGGAGGTTCGGCAAGTGGTTCGAGCGGTTCCGCGAGCTCCGGGGGCAACAAGCCTGGAGGCGGAGGACCGCCTAAGCGTCGTCGGCGCGGTAAGCGCGGTGGGCGTCGTCACAACAAGAACCGCGCCGGCGGCCAAGGCGCCGGTGAAGGCCAGAACGGCGGCCAAGGCGCCGGTGAAGGCCAGAACGGCGGCTCCGGTGGCGGTGAAGGCCAGAACGGCGGCTCCGGTGGCGGTTCGGGCAGGGGCCAGAGGCAAGCCTTGAGTTCAGCCGCCAAGGCAAGCTCCGGCGACTCCTCTGGCGACGAGGACAAACCGAAGCAACAGGGCTCTGGTAACCGTCGTCGGCGTCGTCGTAGGTCTAGTACGAGGAGCGGCTCAGGTGGCGAGGGCCAGAGCGGTTCCCAGAAGACCGGCCAGACAGGGAAGGGCCGATCCGACTCCAAGACCGCCGACCAGAAGGGCAACGGCGGGGGGAACGGTAACGGCGATGCCGATGGCAACGGCGACGGCGAGAAGAAATCCCTGTCCTCAGCCGAGTTGGCAGCGGCTGGGGCTACCCGGCTTGCCGCACGCAAACTTCGAGAGGAGCAGCGCAAGAGTCGCGGCCGCGGTCGTCGGCCGAGGCGATTGACCGAGGCTGACGCCCAGCGGCTCAAGGGCAAGCCGAAGACGATGCTCATCCACGACCATGAGGAGCGCACCCAGATCGCGATCCTCGAAGAGGGCGAACTGATCGAGCACTATGTCTCGCGTCGTGGCCAACGAGGGACGATGGTCGGGAACATCTACCTCGGCAAGGTTCAGAATGTCTTGGCTGGGATGGAGGCCGCTTTCGTAGATTTCGGCCGTGGCCGGAACGGGATCATCTACGCCAACGAGATCTCGTTCTCCGAGGAGGACCTGGACGGAGATATCCCTCGTATCGAGAAGGCTCTCAAGTCTGGCCAGAAGATGCTCGTGCAGGTGACCAAGGATCCGATCGGGACCAAGGGCGCTCGGCTCACGACGCAGGTCACCGTGGCCGGCAGGTATCTGGTCCTCGCGCCAGATCAGGACGCGAGCGGGGTGAGCAGGCGCCTAGCCGACCGGGAACGGCAGCGGCTACGCAAGATCCTCGCGGATCTGAACCCTCCGGCTGAGCACGGGATCATCGTGCGGACAGCGGCGGACGGCGCTACCGCGGAAGCCATCGCGGCAGATCTCAGATCGCTGCTCAAGCGGTGGGACGAGATCACCAAGAGGATGAAGGGCGCCAAGGCACCGACCCCGCTCTACGAGGAGCCGGAGTTGATCATGCGGGTCGTCCGCGACATCTTCGCCGACGACTTCAAGCAGGTCGTATGCGACTCGCGGCGGGTCTTCGACGAGATCCGCGGCTACCTGCAGGAGGCCGCACCCGATCTGGTCGACAAGGTGTCGTTGCACGAGGGTGCGCTGCCACTGCTCGAAGAGCATCGCGTCTCTGAGCAGTTGCACAAGAGCCTCGAGCGGAAGGTCTGGCTACCCAGCGGCGGGTCGCTGATATTCGAGAAGACCGAAGCGATGACCGTGATCGATGTGAACACCGGCAAGTTCACCGGGAAGGGCAACCTCGAGGACACGGTATTCAAGAACAACTGTGAGGCCGCAGACGAGATCGCCCGACAGCTGCGCCTGCGGGACATCGGGGGGATCATCATCATCGACTTCATCGACATGATCGACCCGAAGAATCAGAAGGAGGTCTTGAAGACACTCAAGAAGGCTCTGGCGACCGATAAGACCAAGAGCCAGGTCTTCGATGTGTCCAACCTCGGCCTCGTTGAGATGACCCGCAAGAGGGTCTCGGAGGGGCTCATCGAGGCTTTCAGCGAGACCTGTCCCAACTGTGATGGCCGCGGGATCGTGGTCCAGCACCGTATCGACTGACCAGCGCGGGACGGCTATCCTTCGCCCCGCTTCAGACCCCGAGAGGACATCACATGGCGTACGCGATCATCCGAGCAGGCGGCCACCAAGAGAAGGTGACCGTCGGCGAACGCATCGTCGTCGACAGGCTCAAGCAGGCGGTCGGCGACGAGGTCCGTTTCGAGCCGCTGATGCTCAGCAAGGACGACGGTACCGTCCTGTCCAAGAAGGACGAGCTGAGCGGCGTCACCGTCGTAGGCAAGGTGCTGGAGCACGCCAAGGGCGACAAGATCGAGGTCTTCCAGTACCGCAACAAGACCAACTACCGTCGCAAGACCGGCTTCCGGTCCTCGCTGACCGTCGTCGAGATCACATCCATAGACGCCTAGCCTGCCGGGCCTCGCGATTCCTATCCGAGGGGCGGGGATGATCGAGTAGTGGCCATAGTCGCCTTCGAGGGCATCGACCAAGGGACCGTCCGCTTCATCGCATCGGTCGTTCCCGGACTTCAGGTGGCGGTCGAAGACGAACCCGCTCAGGTCGCGGTCTTCGGAGCAGACGCCGATGAGGGCCGGATCCGTGCACACGCGGCCACCGCGGAACGACTCATCGCCTCTGCGCGACTCTCTCGGACCCTGAAGGCGCTAGGGAAGCGAGCGGTCTGGATAACCGATCCGGTCGATAGGGACCAGCTCGCCCGAGCTGTAGCGGGCGTGCTCCGGAGGTCTCGGACCGACCGTCACGATGTGCGCGAGGCGCACATGCGAAGCGACGAGACGATCAAGGCTTCGATCTCGCTTCTCCAGGCCGCCGTGGTATCTCTGGTACAAGGCTCACTAGATAGCGCAGGTGTTCGCAGGGCCAGAGAGGCTGCCGGAGAGGTGGCCCGCGAGTTGCGGAGGACGGGCGCGATCGCCTCTAGCGATCTCGCCTTCAGGGTTGCCGGCATGTTCGCAGAGACCCGGCCGAGCCCGGTCGACATCGCGGCCGCCGTCGATGCTCTCTCCTTCGAGTCCCGGACCTTGCCCGCTGCCCGGACGAACATCGAGGTCCTGGTGATCGGCTTCGATGAGGTCTCGGGCGCAGAGATCGTCGGCGAACTTCAGAGAGCAGGCTTCGGAGGCCTCGCGGTACCAGAAGGATCGGTGGCGACCGCAGCCGCGGTGACCGGTCTGCTGGTTGCTCTCGTCCGGCTCGCCCCCGAAGAGAAACCCGCGCCGTGGATTAACGAACTTGCTGGCCGAGGAGTGACCGTCATGGTCCTGGTCGAGCCTCCTGCGTTGTCCCACCGGAAGGCGTTGGTCGAGGGCGGGGCTTCCATCATCATCCCTTACGGTTCTGGCGGAGCTCGCCTCGGACGCCTGCTCGTAGAGGGCCTGCGGGGTGATCACCCCACGGTCACACTCGTGGTCGGTCAGGATGCCGAGCAACGCGGCAAGGTCCTCGCTTCCCTCGCGGTTCGAGGGGTCGATGTCGTTGGAGCAGCGGGCCTTCCGGAGGTCTGGGGACGCCTTCGAGAGGATCCGACCGCGACGCTCGTGATGCTCGACACATCGGGTTCGGTCGAGGTGGACATCCGCATGATCAGGAGCGATCCGTCCTTGGTGTCAACCGAGATCATCTGCGTGCAGGCCCATGATGTCTCCAGGATCCGGTTCGCCGGAGCCGACACGATCGTCGGCGATCCCGAACTGGAGCTCTTCGCGGCGCTGGATCGTTCGAGGCGTCGCCGCGCTGGGATCGCTCTTCGAGCATCGGTCGCCGGTGCTGTCACAGGTGTCGAACTCGGGGAGGCAGAGGCGCTGTTCGATTCCATGACCGGAGTGGGCAGCGTCGCGACCTTCGTCGTGGATGGTCTGGAAGATGTGGTCAGTGCTCACGGACGAGACGCTGCGGAGTCCGTTCGTAGGCGCGTCCTGCTGGCGGTCGAAGATGTCGCGTCCAGGTTGTCCGATGGGATGGTGCTGAACTTCGGCCCGCGTGATTCCCTCATCGTGGCGCCTAGGACCTCGGCTGACGAGTTGGTGATCGCCCTCGAGAGTGCCGTCGAGCGGCTCTCCCATCGGCCGATCCGCGTCGGCGACGGCGTCGAACTAGCTGCCTCTTTCTCGGCAGGAGTCGCAGAGAGGGGACGCCACGGCGAGCGGATGGAGGAACTCGCCTCGGCCGCGAGGCGGACGGTACGCCTATCGGAGCGAACCGAGAAGACCGGTCAGGTCGTGAAGGTGGGGTGGCTTCCAGACGACCAAGGCCTGCGGGTCGAGGTCTTGTTGGTCGATGCCGATGATGCGACCTCCAGCGTCGTTGAGCACGCGATGGATCAAGCAGGGCTGTCGTTCGCACGCGTCGCTTCGGCGGAATCTGCCGCGCGGTTCATCGCGGAAGGTCGGCGGGCGTCGGTGATCCTCACAGAGATCTCGCTACCCGGGGTGGACGGATTCGAGCTTCTGCGGATCCTCAACCGGGAAGGTGTGCTTCGCCGCTCGAAGGTGATCATGCTCACCAGGAGAGCCACTGAAGAAGAGACCATCGAAGCCTTCAGGATGGGCGCGTACGATCATGTTTCGAAGCCCTTCAGCCCGTCGGTCCTCGTCCAGAGGGTGCGCAGGGCTCGGACCGAAGCCTCATGAACCCTCTGCTGAAGAACCTGCTGCTAGGTGAGATCATCGTGCTGCTGGTGATCGTGTCGCTGATCGCTGGGCACGCGCTGCTGCTGTCCTTCCGTGAGCGTCGACGGATGGTCCCCAACCGCGTCGCACTAGACGCTCTAGCGATGGCATCGGTCGGCGGAGCAGATGCACGCATGCGGGCCGTAGGGCTACTCAGCAGGACCCGCCGTTCGCTACGCATCCAGGCTCTGCTCGATGTAGCTCTGGTCGTCGAGGGGCGTGCGCGCGCGGAGCTCAGAGAGGTGGCCGACGAACTTGGGATCACCCGAGATGCCCATAGGTTGCTTCATCACAGGAGATGGTGGAAGCGGGTGACCGGCGCCCGGGTCCTGATGGGTCTGGGCGAAGCCCCCCGCGTGGACCTCTTAGACGACGAGCGCATCGAGGTCCAGCAGGTCGCGATCGCGTGGATCTCCGAAGCTGATGACCCGCCCGCCCTCGACCGTCTGGTGCGCTTCGCCGGTGCGGCGATCCCCCTGCTGAGGTTCGTGGCCCAAGACTCTCTCCTGCGGCTCGGGCCGACCGCGATGCCTCCACTGCGCAACAGGCTCGAGCAACTCTCGGGGATCCACCGCCCCGACGAGAGGCAGACCGTAGAGATCCTCGCGCTGTTGGAAGTCGCCGAAGGCATGGGAGATCCGGAACTCACAGAGGCGGCCCTTCCCTTCATGTCCAACGGAAGCGCCCAGGTGAGAGCGAGCGCCGTAGGCGTGATGGCAGCGTTCGGCGGAAGGAAGAACGAACGCCGGGCAGCAGGGGCGCTCTCTGATATCGATCCGTTGGTACGAGCGGCAGCCGCTCGAGCACTCGGGAGCATGGGGGCCTGGAAGAACGGTCATGTCGTTCGAGACCATCTCTCGGATCGGGATCCGCTGGTCAGACGGGAAGCTGCGATCGCGTTGGGGCGGATGGGGCCGGTAGGCCGGATCCTGCTGAGGGATGCCGCATCCTGGGACGGTCCCGGCGCGAGCCTCGCAGCCCAGATGCTGGAGGTTCAGGGACCCGTCGGGCAGGTGACGAGATGACCAGCTTCGCGCGAGGGATGTTGGTCACCTTCGAGGGGTTCCTGCTCGTCTACTTCGCCTCGGTGAACCTGTTCTACCTCGTGCAACTGTTGCTGGCGGGCCTGGAGGTCCGCGAACACCAGAAACGGTTGCGTCTCGATCCTCTCTGGCGCGTGTTGGACTCTTCGGTCGCGCCTCGGATCACCGTCCTATCGCCTGCCCACAACGAGCAACTGACCATCATCTCGAGCGTGCGTGCGCTCCTAGGGCTCGATTATCCGAACCTGCGGGTCGTGGTCATCAACGACGGCTCGGGTGACGCGACCTTGGAGGTGCTGCTCCAAGCCTTCGATCTGCGGGTCGCGCCGGGCGCGCTCGGGCACATCGATACCGAACGGGTGAGAGGGGTGTATCGGTCTCCGTCGCATCCTCATCTGATCGTCGTGGACAAGGAGAACGGCGGCAAGGCAGATGCATTGAACGCGGGCCTGAACCAGGTTCGGACGGATCTGGTCTGCGCGATCGACGCGGATACCCTCATCGAACGGGACGCGCTCCAGCGGATGGTGCGCCCGTTCCTTCTCGAAGAGTCTGGGGTGCTCGCGGCAGGAGGCACCATCCGCGTCGCCAACGGCTCGAAGATCGTCGCCGGCCGTGTGGTCGAAGCCAAGGTTCCCAGACGATGGTTGGCCCGGGTCCAGGTCGTCGAATACCTACGGGCTTTCCTGTTCGGCAGGACGGGTTGGAACCGTATGGGCGGCAACCTCATCGTGTCTGGTGCGTTCGGGTTGTTCAAGACCGAAGACCTGATCGCCGCCGGCGGCTACGAGGCCGACACGGTCGGCGAGGACGCCGAACTGGTGGCGCGCCTCAGACGGAACGCTCGGCTGGAGGGTCGATCCGACCGGGTCGTCTTCGTCCCCGATCCTGTCGCCTGGACCGAGGTGCCCTCGCGCTTCAGGACCCTGCGAAGGCAGCGTGCACGCTGGCATCGCGGGCTCGCCCAGGTTCTCTCTAGACACCGTCGCATGATCTTCAATCCGCGCTTCGGCGCCCTGGGCTTGGTGGTCATGCCATATTTCCTGCTGGTCGAGTTGATCGCTCCCGTGATCGAATCGATGGGCCTGGCGGCCCTGGCGATCGGCATCCCGGCAGGCTTCGTCAACACCGAGTTCGCGATCGCGTATTTCCTGGTCGCCTACGGGCTGGGCGCGATCGTCAGCCTCGCCGCACTGCTCGCCGAAGAGGTCACCTACCACCGATACCGCCGGGCGAGGAGTCGGATCCGGTTGGTGCTTGCCGCCTTGGCAGAGAACACCGGATACCGGCAACTCACCGTCCTCTGGCGGTTCCAAGGCCTGATCGAGTTCCTCCGCAGGCGCGAGCATTGGGGTCACATGGAACGGGCGGGTTTCGAAGGTGCCGCTTCGACCGAGATCGCGCCTGATCAGGCCAGATAGAGCCTGACAGGGACCGCCCTGGCCTGCTACCCTTGCGCCCGCTATGGCATCAAAGAAGGGCGTCGGCTCGACCAAGAACGGCCGCGATTCCAATCCCCGATATCTCGGCGTGAAGCGCTACGCGGGTCAAGATGTGACCGCGGGCAGCATCCTCGTGCGCCAGCGCGGCACCAAGATCCATCCGGGTCGCAATGTCGGGCGAGGCAAGGATGACACCCTCTTCGCGCTGATCGACGGAACCGTCCGTTTCCGCGACCGGCGGGACCGCAAACTCGTGGAGGTCCTCCCAGGAGCCTGAGGGGCATCACCCTTCTACAGACGCCGGCCCTGTTGGGTCGGCGTTTCGGTTCCTGCGAGTATGTGCGAGATGAGCGAGCGTGGCTTCGTCGACGAAACCCGGCTGCATGTGGCCGCCGGGTCGGGCGGCGACGGCGCGATGAGTTTCCTGCGAGAGAAGTTCAAGCCCAAGGGTCGCCCGAACGGTGGCGACGGTGGGCGGGGCGGCTCGATCATCTTGAAGGTCGATCCAGGGCTCAACACGCTCGCCCACCTCGCGAGGAGTCCGCATGTTAAGGCTGCTCGCGGAGGCAATGGGCAGAGCAGCGACAAGTTCGGCGCGGACGCCAAGGATGTCGTGCTCGCGGTTCCAGACGGTACGGAGGTTCGCTCCGATCAAGGGGAACTGATGGCGGATCTGGTCGGAGCGGGCACCGAGTTCGTGGTCGCCAGAGGTGGACGAGGCGGTCGCGGCAATGCGACACTCGCCAACTCGAGAAGACGCGCGCCGGGCTTCCGAGAGAAGGGTGAACCGGGCGAAGAAGCTTGGATCCGCCTCTCATTGAAGGTGCTCGCCGATATCGGGCTGGTCGGTCTGCCCAACGCCGGGAAGTCGTCGCTGCTGCGCGCCATCTCGGCGGCGAGACCCGAGGTCGCCGCCTACCCCTTCACCACCCTGACACCGCAGCTGGGCGTCATCCCCGACCTCTCCTCTCGGGTCGTGGTTGCCGATGTCCCCGGTCTCATAGAGGGAGCTGCCGAAGGCCGTGGTCTCGGCCACGCGTTCCTGAAGCACCTCGAACGGTGCCCGGTGCTGGTGATGGTGCTCGATGCGGCGGACGAGACGATGAGCGCCGACGAGACCTATCAGCGACTCTCAGCCGAGCTCGAAGCATACGATCCGGCGCTCCGACGACGCATGAACATCGCTGCGATCAACAAGACCGACATCGCCACTGCCGAACAGGTGGCGGCAGCGCAGGAGTCTGCGCGCGCACGAGGCTTCCAGACATTCGCCATCTCTGCCCGGGACGGCACCGGGGTCGACTCCTTGCTGGAGGCTTGCGTGTCGGCGGTCCAGGTCGAGCGCTCGAAAACGACACCGAAGGACCGTCGACTCGTTCGCATCAGGCCCGAGAGCACCGTGGTCGAGGTGGTCCGGGAGGATCAAGCTTGGCGGGTCCGATGCGAGGCTGCCGAGAGACTGCTCGCTCGCTACGACCTGAACGAGCCCGACGCTCTAGCCTTCGTGCAAGACCGGCTCGTCGCCCTCGGGGTCGAGCGAGCCTTGATCCGAGCAGGCGCAGGGGAGGGGGATGAGGTGGTCCTAGGTGACCTCGTCTTCGCCTTCTCGCCTGACGCTCCCGAAGATGACGATGACTGATCAACACCCCAAGCGGATCGTGGTCAAGGTGGGGTCCTCCAGCCTCACCGATCCCGACGGACGCTTGGACCCGGCGAAGGTCCGAAGCGTCGTATCAGCCGTCGTCGAGGTGCGGAGACTGGGGGTCCGTTGTGTCCTGGTCACCTCGGGTGCGATCGCGGCGGGACTCGAACCCCTCGGCATGGCAAGGAAACCGAAGGATGTGCCGAGCCTGCAGGCAGCCGCGAGCGTCGGTCAGGGCCGACTGATCCACGAGTATCAGAAGGCCTTCGCTCGGAGACGGATCGCGGTGGGGCAGGTGCTGCTGACCCAGTCAGACATCCTGCATCGAGAGTCCTATGTGCATGCTCAACATGCGATCGATCGGCTGCTCGCGCTCGGCGTGGTCCCCGTCGTGAACGAGAACGACGCGACCGGTGTTGCCGAGATCAGGTTCGGCGACAACGATCGGCTGGCGGCGCTGGTGGCGACGATGATGGGTGCGGACCTGTTGGTCATCTTGAGCGACATCGACGGGATCTATACCGATGATCCCAGCCGGCCTTCAGCCAGACGCCTGACGATCGTCGAGGACCCGTCCGAACTCGATCAGGTCAAGGGCGGACGATCAGGGTCAGCGATCGGCTCCGGCGGGATGATCAGCAAGATAGAGGCCGTCCGAACAGCCGCAGCAGCCGGGATCGATTCGGTCGTTGCTGCTGCGACCGAACCTCGTGTCGTGTTGCGGGTGGTCAAGGGCGAACCCGTGGGCACCCGCGTGATCGGCCGGACGCACAAGACCCACAACCGCAAGGCTTGGATCGCCTTCGCGCGATCGGCTCAAGGCAAGATCACCGTCGATCCGGGGGCGAGGACCGCGTTGTCGGACGGGAAGAAGAGCCTGCTGCCGGCAGGCATCACCGCGATCGACGGAGTCTTCGCCGTCGGCGATGTGGTCGCGATCTGCGATCGTGACGGACACATCTTCGCTCGAGGGATCAGTTCCTACGGCTCCGATGAGTTGCCCGCGTTGATGGGCCGCAGACTGCCCGACGGGGCGCGCGAGGTCGTACACCGCGACTCGATGGTCATCCTGTAGCAACTCCTCCACGCTGGCCAGCCGTCGCGGCTAGCCTGCGACGGATGGACGCCTACCCCGAGATCTCCGAACTGGGCCGCCGGGCTCAGGCTGCTGCGGTGCTCCTCGGCCGCGTCCCCACCGAGACCAAGGATGCCGCCCTGGAGGCGATCGCCGTCGCCCTAGAGCAGCAGACCGAGCGGATCGTGTCTACCAACGCTCAGGATGTGTCCAAGGCTCGCGAGGACGGCACCAATGACCATCTGCTCGACCGCCTATCCCTGTCCCCGCAGCGCGTGCAGAGCATGGCCGCTGCTGTTCGAGAGCTGATCGCCCTGCCCGACCCGGTCGGAGAGATCACCGAAGCGTGGACCAGACCCAACGGCCTCGAGTTGCAGAAGGTGCGGGTGCCGCTGGGTGTCGTAGGCATGATCTACGAGGCCAGACCGAATGTGACCGTTGACGCCGCAACCATCTGCTTGAAGAGCGGCAACGCCGTGATCTTGCGAGGATCTGCCAGCGCACTCGCGACCAACACGCTGCTCGTAGAACTGATCGATTCGACCCTTCGTGCGGTCGGGTTGCCGGCGGGATGCGTGAACCTCGTGAAGGATCCCGATCGTCAGGCGGTCGAGGCGATGATGAAGGCTCGCGGCTCGATCGATGTCTTGATACCCAGGGGAGGAGCCGAACTGATCCGGCGGGTCGTCAACGGTTCCACCGTCCCGGTGCTCGAGACCGGCATCGGCAACTGCCATGTCTACATCGATTCCGCCGCCGATCTCGCCAAGGCTCTCCCGATCACCATCAACTCGAAGATCCATCGTCCCAGCGTGTGCAACGCTGCGGAATCGCTACTGGTTCACGCCGATATCGCGCGCGAGTTCCTGCCCGAGGCGGGCGTCCGCCTGCAGGAGGCTGGGGTCGAGCTGCGCGGATGCGATAGGACCCGCAAACTCGTGGGCGGCGTGCTGAAGGCAACCGAGGAGGACTGGTCGTCGGAGTTCCTCGATCTGGTGATGGCCGTGAAGGTCGTGGACTCGATCGACGATGCCATCGGACACATCAACTTCTACGGATCCGGTCACACCGAGGCCATCGTCTCCGAGGACGAGGAAGCTCTCAGCAGGTTCGCAGCGGAGGTGGACGCTGCGGCGATCACCGCGAACGCGTCGACGCGCTTCACCGACGGCAACGAGTTCGGCTACGGCGCCGAGATCGGGATAAGCACCCAGAAGCTGCACGCCCGCGGCCCAATGGGTCTGCGTGAACTCACCTCCCACAAGTACCTGATCCGCGGAGACGGGCAGGTGAGGGAGTGACGATGGATCTGGACGCATTCTTCAGAGAAGATTCGGATTCCTGGTCTGACATGTTGACCAGGTTCGATCGGATGGATGAACGGCTCTGGCAGTCCACCGGCGCGGCCGGAGAGTGGACGCCCAAGGATGTGCTGGCACACATCTCGGGTTGGTTCCGTCATCTGGCCGAACTGCTAGCGAGCTACGGACGCGGCATCGATCCGCGCGAAAGGTTCGATGATGCGCGAGTGGATGCGATGAACGCCGAGTTCGTGTCCAGGTATCGCGCCTGGGACCCCTGGTCTGTGCGCATGCTCGCGCGAGACGAGCACGCTCGCGCGATCGTAGGTATCCGCTCCGCCGCGTTCCGCGGATACGACGAGGGTTGGGAGGCGACCATCCGCGCCAACACGACCGAGCACTATGACGAACATCGCCCACTCTTGGATGAGTTCTTGAAGGAGCAGCAGTGAGCAGATTCGGATCGGTCCCAGAGGTGGTGGAGCGGCTAGAGGAGGCCGGCTACCTCGCCGACGAGAGCATCGCGACCATCGTCTTCCTCGCCGACCGGTTGGGCAAGCCGATCCTGGTCGAAGGTCCCGCAGGGACCGGCAAGACCGAACTCGCCAAAGCGGTCGCACAGATCGTCGAAGGCTCCGAGCTGGTCCGCCTGCAATGCTATGAAGGCCTCGACGAGGCGAAGGCCCTCTACGAGTGGAACTACAAGAAGCAACTGCTGCGGATCCAGGCTGAACAGGGACGCGAGAAGACCTGGGAGGAGGTCGAGACCGACATCTTCGGCCAGGATTTCCTGCTCGAGCGGCCGCTGCTCCATGCGATCCGGAGCCAAGGCGAGACGGTCCTGCTGATAGACGAGATCGACAAGGCCGACTTCGAGTTCGAAGGCTTGCTCCTCGAGCTCTTGAGCGACTTCCAGGTCTCGGTCCCCGAACTCGGCACGATCAAAGCCAACCAGATCCCGATGGTCGTCCTCACCTCTAACAACTCCCGCGAGTTGAGCGAAGCCCTGAAGAGGCGTTGCCTCTACCTATACCTGGACTATCCGAGCCTCGAACGCGAGAAGCAGATCGTGCTCAGCCGCGTCCCCGAGATATCGGAGGTCTTGGCGGATCAGATCGTTGCGATCGTCAGGAGCATCCGGGCGCTCGAACTGAAGAAGGCTCCCAGCATCTCCGAAACCCTCGATTGGGCTCGCACGCTGCTGCATCTGGGCCTGACCGACCTTGACGGCGAAGCCGCTCGAGACACGATGAGCGTGCTGCTGAAATTCAACGCCGATCTCGAGAAGGTCGCAGCGCATCTGAAGTTGCCGCCCAGGCCGGAACTGAACTGACATGCTGCCACGGCTGCTCGCCTTCACCGATGCGCTGCGTCGGGCAGGCGTGCCGGTAGCGATCAGCGACCAGACCGACGGGCTGCGGGCACTCGCGCATATCCCGATGGTCGACAAGGAAGCCTTCCGGGCGACCCTGCAGGCGACCATGATCAAGACGCGGGCTCACCAACCGGTCTTCGATCTGTTGTTCGAACTGTATTTCGGCACCGGTCGAGGACCCGATGCGATCACCGAGGGCGACGCCGATCTGGGCGAGGAGATGGACGCCGAGGAGTTCATGCGGCGGTTGACCGATGCACTACTGGAGGGTGATGACGACGAGATCCGGCGTCTCGCCCGACTGGCCGTGGCGAGTTTCGGTCGCGTAGAGACCGAACGCTCCGGCTCTCCATATTTCGAGTACCGGGTCTACAGGGCGCTGGACCTGGATGAGTTGCTGAGCCGACTCCTGCAAGGCTCCGGAGGCGAAGACGGCTTGAGCGAGCTCGAAGAGCGACTGATGCGGGACGAGTTCCAGGCCCGGCTCGACCGTTTCCGAGGACAGGTGACCAACGAGGTCCGCCGCCGCCTCGCCGAGCATCGTGGTGCAGAGCAGGTCGCCAGAGCGATCACGCCTCCGCTTCCCGAAGACATCGACTTCGTCCGAGCGACGCGCGACGAGATCCGTGAGTTGAAGCGTGCCGTGACCCCGTTGGCTCGTCGGCTCGCGACGCGGTTAGCGATCAAGCGTCGTCATGCGCGGCGAGGCCGGCTGGATGTTCGAAGGACCGTGCGCGCCAGCCTGTCGACCGGCGGAGTTCCCTTCGATACGCGCTTCAAGCACAAGGCGAAGACCCGTCCCGAGTTGTACCTGGTCTGCGATATCTCGGGTTCGGTCTCGGCGTTCGCGCGCTTCACGCTCATGTTCGTGCATGCGTTCCAAGCGCAGTTCTCGAAGGTTCGCAGCTTCGTGTTCGTGGACGCCCTCGACGAGGTGACGGACACCTTGAAGGCCGAGGATTTCCTCGACGCGGTCGACCGCCTGGCCGAGACCGCTGATGTCGTGCGCTTCGACGGTCATTCCGACTATGGGCACTCACTGGAAGAGTTCTACGAGAGGGTCGGACGCGAATTGTCGCCGCGGGCGAGCGTGCTGATCCTCGGGGATGCGCGCAGCAACTACCGCGATCCGAGTTCTTGGGTGGTCAGGGAACTCTCGTCGCGCGCCAAGCGTGTCTATTGGCTGAACCCGGAACCGAAACGGTTCTGGGGTACCGGAGACAGCGTGGCCGACGACTACGCGCGCTACTGCGATCAGATGATCGAGGTCCGGAACCTGCGTCAGTTGCAGGCCTTCATAGAGAAGGTCGTCTAGGGCCCAGAGACGGGCGCACTGCGTACAGCCATCAACACCGACTCGTCCAGCAACGACCTATGCAGCAGGCCGGTGCAAGGTCCGGTCGCGAACAGCGACAGATCGTTCAGTGGCCAGGTCGTCTGCGAATAGCGTGCTCCTTCGGCCGCGTACCGGACGCATCCCCGCGAGGCAGTATCACCTGGCGACGCTCCAGCGGGATCCCACCACCAGGCGACGAAGGTGTCGGTGAAACTGTTGGGCGTCGGCAGCCCGAACCCGCCCTGGACGGTTCCGGGAGCAGCGTTGCTAGGAGCCAGCGACTCGAAACCGAGGCGTACCGAGCCAGGCGTCAGGGTCGGTCCGGCCATCTGGATGCCCGTGAAGCCCGTACGGAGAGTCAGGTAGAGGTCCGTGGTGTACCGAGGGTTCGGATCGAGCGTTGGATCACCTCTCAGGGCCATCGCGGTCGCGTGCTGGAACTGCGTCGCGGGAGCGAGCCAGAGATCGCTGATCCCGAGATGGCGTTGCTGTAGCGACGGGGTGCGGCGCTGCCACATCGCCCGGTCCATCCGGGTCGCCGGGCTCCACACCCACTCCGGTTGATAGAGCAGACCAGAGGCCGAGCTGATCGCGAGCAGAGCATCGCGTTCGGCCGGGCATAGGCACACCAGGGTCGTGATCTGTGCGGTCGCCATCTCCGCTACGGCGGTCACGAGCTCGGCTGGTTGGCTCGGCCGGTAGGAACGCGCCAGGCGAAGCGTCTTGCCGCATGTCGGGGCCAGCAGTCCCGCGATCTCAGCCGCATGTGTCGCCAAGGGTGAAGGCGAGCCCGACGGGAAGATGAGTCCGAGCGTCCTGGGCGAACCCGCCAGCGTGCCTGAGGCGAACCGGGCCGGACCTGACAGCGTGCCGCAGAGGAAACTCGCCATGGCTTGGCTGAGCTGATCGATCGTGGGCGAGAAGGTATGGATCAGGGTGGAGGCGGTCCCGAGTTCAGCTTGCCTGGCCAGATCCATCGCTCCCAGCGTCGGCACGCCGGCTCGAGCCGCGCGCGCAGCCGAACAGCCCATGTCCGATCCCGCGGCGAAGATCGCGAAGGGCTGATGCTCGACGATCGCGCCTTCGATGTCGGACTCTCGATCGACGCAGGACGAAGATGTGCCCAGAGCGCTTGGTACCCCGATGATCGATACGGTTCGGCCGTAGGTCTGGAACGCGCCGTTGAAGGCTGCGGTCAGTGCTTTGACCGTGCGCACCAGGTTCGTGGTCTGGCCGCTCGTGTCGACGAAGTGGGTAACGGTCTCGTCGGTGGGGGACCAGGCAGAGTTCATGTCTCCGGCGACGCCTAGATCGTTGTAGAGGACCACCTTGATCTGATCCGAGGTCACCCCGATCCAGGTGCTTCCGCCGTTCGATCCGCTCCAGGTGGGGATGCAAGGAGGAGAGAGCGGATCCGGCGTCTGTCGCGGGCCGTCACACGACGGTGTGCTTGCGGCTGCTGCCAGCCCCGTGGTCGCGAGCACGACCGCGAGGCAGCCGACGGAGAGTCGCTGCCGCTTCACGACAGCAAGGTTCGCTCGAGGTTGGGTCGTTCCCTGCGCAACCGGCAGGAAGCGACGAATCTCACCCCACCGCGCTGAGGGCCTGGTCCAGGCGCTCCAGGACCTGGTCTATCTGCTCATCAGCGATGGTCAGGGCTGGCTCGATACGGACCGTGGTGGCGCTTATCTGGGTCCCGGCGACCAGGACGCCTCTTCGGAAGAGTTCGGCGGCCACCGAATAGCCCGTCTGATCGTCGGCGAACACCATCCCGATCAGCAGCCCGCGGCCCCGGATGCCAGTCAAGAGGCGAGGATGCTGCTCGCTCAAGGCCTGAAGCCCGCGTTTGAAGCGCTCGCCTTTGGATGCCGCCTGCTCCCATAGCCGGTCTCGGAGCGTCACATGGATGGCCGAGATGATCGCCGCACACGCCAGCGGATTCCCACCGAATGTAGAGGTATGCAGGAACGGGTTCTCCTCGAGATGCTTCCACACCTCCGGTGGCCCGATCACGGCGCCCACCGCCATGACCCCTCCGCCCAGGGCCTTGGCTGCCGTCACCAGGTCCGGTGTCACTCCCCAATGATCGACGCCCCAGAGTTCGCCCGTTCGCCCCAGGCAGGTCTGAACCTCATCGGCGACCAAGAGCACTTCGTTGCGATCACATGCGGCACGCGCCCGGGGCCAGAAGTCCTCGGGCGGGACGACCGCGCCAGCCTCGCCCTGGATCGGTTCCAGGACGCAGGCGGCGATCTCGTCGCCGTGTTCGTCCAACACCTGCTCCAACGCATCTGCATCTCCGAAGGGAAAGCGATACACCGGACCGAGCAGCGGTTCCACGGCCGAACGGAAGGCCGGTTTACCCATCAGTGACAGGGCGCCCAGCGTCTTGCCATGGAACGCACCTTCTGCGCACGCGAAGCCCGCCTTTCCCGTCGCGACGCGCGCGATCTTCATCGCTGCTTCGATGCTCTCGGTACCCGAGTTCGCGATGAACGCGTTGCTCATCTGTCCGCCGGGCCCGATCTGGGCTAGCAGTCGACAGGCCATGCCCTTGAAGGGGTCCAGCAACTCCTGGGTCGGCATCGGGTTGCGATCCAGTTGCGAGCGGACCGCGGCCATGATCTCTGGGTTGCGGATGCCGTGCGAATAGATCCCGTACCCACCCAGGCAGTCGATCCACTCGCGTCCCGCATGGTCGCGCACGATGGCTCCGTCGCCGGTCCACTCGAGCGCAGCGAAGTCTCCAGACTCGGTTACAGACTTGCGGTAGCGGATCAGGCCGGGGGTGAAGTGCGCGTCGAAGTCCGCGACCGTGCGGGCCGGCTGATCTGGGGGGAGTTCCTGCTGGCCCAGCAACAGTCTCATCATCTCGGCTGAACCATCGAGTGCTCGGGCCAGGTGCTCCATGGCCCGAACGGTAGCAACGCTGTGCCGTTACCCGGCGCTAACGGGGTGGTTGCTAGGACGATAGGCTGCCATCCGCTGACCGCCCTGACCGGGGCCTGAAAGGAGATGTATGCGTCGTTGGAACCTGCTTGCAGCCGTGATCGCGCTTGGCCTGTTGGTCACCGCCTGCGCCTCCAACAAGGACACCGGGTTTCCCCAGGATGTTCAACGCACCGAGAAGACCGTGAACTGCTCCGAAGCCGTTGACGATCCAGCCCCGTACGAAGGACCGGTCCTGGTCGGCGACAACTGTTACTTACCCAAGGTCATCACGGTGGCTTCTGGCACGACCGTGATGTGGGAGCAGCTCGGCGTCGCTCCTCACTCGGTCACCGCCGCCGACGATTCGTATGACTCGAATCCTGATTGCTTGAGCGACCCCTCCACCTGCATGGCCAAGGGCGATACCTTCGAGCAGACCTTCGATACCCCCGGCGAGTACACCTACTACTGCGTCCTCCACGGAAGCGCCTCGGGTGCTGGCATGGCTGGCAAGGTGATCGTGGAGGCATGATCCAGATACCTGGCTCGCACGATCTGCGGGTCTCAGGAGACGCGGACGCCATCAGCGCCGCGATCGACACCGAAAGGAAGAACACAGCATGCGCAAGTTGTCTCTCGCTGCTCTCGCCCTGGTTCTAGCCACGGCCGCCTGCAGCAGTTCCACGCCCTCCTCCGACCCCGAACCAAGCGCCCCCGCCGGCGGTACGGCAACGGTCGATGTCGTCGATTCGGCGTTCGAGCCCGAGGACATCACCGTCGAAGCTGGAACCACGGTCACCTGGGAGTGGGTCGAAACCCAGGCGCCGCACAATGTGGTCGCCGACGACGACACCTTCAACTCTGGTGATCTGATGACCGAGGGCTCTTATTCGTTCACCTTCGATCAGCCAGGTACCTACTCGTACTTCTGCGTAGCCCACAAGACCGCGGGCATGATGGGAACCGTCACCGTAAGCTGATCGGATCCGATAGACAAGAGACCCCACCCTCCCGGTGGGGTCTCGCTATTCCGCCGCTTCTCTCGCTTGTCGGGCGCGTGCGTCTGTTCTTCGAGGCACGCGTCCATTCTCGAGGCGTGCGTCCATTCCTAGAGGCGCGCTTACCCGGTGCCCTTACGGTGCGAGCCCGATCGGCGACCTATCATCTGCTTCGTGAGCAGCTCCGTCCCTGAAGGCCGCCGAAGGCTCGGCATCATGGGCGGAACATTCGACCCCATCCACACCGGGCATCTCGTCACTGCAGAAGCTGCCCGGCACGCTTTCTCTCTCGATCG
>JBKHYG010000028.1:0-8013 GCA_046565595.1 Actinomycetota bacterium
CAGCACCGCGAGGCCACCTGCTGCTGGCATCAGCACCGCAAGCGGGATGGTCAGAGCATCCGGTAGCCGGGTTGTCTCGAGGTCGATCACGGCCAGGGTCACCGACACGAACACCAGCGGGAGGATCACCGCCAGGTCGGATAGGCGATCCACGCTCGAGGCGCTGAGGGCGAGGACTGCACCCATGCCCAACTCGATCAGCGGATAGCGCGCAGATATCGGCGCGCGACACGACCTGCATCTGCCCCGGAGCATCAGCCACGACAAGATCGGGATGTTGTCGCGCGGCCGGATCGGTTCCCCGCACCGTGGGCAAGATGACGGGGGGGAAACTATCGAGTCCCCGGCGGGGATCCGATGTATCAGAACATTCGCGAAACTTCCGAACAGGATCCCGAAGAGACCAATCAAGGCGACAACGAGCGCGCGCACGGCGCAAGGCTACAGGCCGACCTATCGTCGTTAGGACATGAGAGAGGGCGGCGGGTTGGTACCCGCCGCCCTTGGTTCTCAGCCCTGCTCAGATCACCAGGTAGGTGCTGCGCATTCAGCTGCCGTATCAGCCGTGGTCTGCGTGGTCGATGCCGTGTAGACCGGTGGTGTTCCAGTACTCGGGCCGTATGTGGTGCCGGTCGCGGTGCTGTCGGAGATGCAGAACCAGTTGCCGCTCCTCGACTGCTTGGTGGCGGTGAAGACCGTCGCGGTGGCCGTGTAGCCCACGATGGCCTGGCTGGCCGAACCGATCGTCGCGTTGAAGGTGATCGTCGGCTCGAGTGCGTTCAACTGTGCGGCAGTGGCCACATAGGTCTGATTGTCGGTGTAGAAGGCCTTGGCGGTAAGTAGCGCCTGACGGAGATCGACCTGGGCGGCGCGGTCCTGCGACCGGGTGCGAGCTCCCAGGAAGGTCGGGATCGCGATACCGATCAAGATCGCCACGATCAGGACGACGATCATGAGCTCGATAAGCGTGAAGCCGCCCTCACGATCCTTCTTCGCCAGCCTCTGGCGGAGCATTCCCAGCATCTTTCCTCCTCCTTAAGTGGTGGGTCCCTTCGGTCCCAAAGTGTCTATCGGTGTCCCTGCGAACGACCTTTAGCGTTCTTGCGGGTCATTCATCCGACGATCTCGACCAACTTGAACATCGGCAGGTAGAGAGCGGTGACCATGCCTCCGATGACGATCCCGAGGAAGGCGATGAGCACCGGCTCGACGAGGGATGTCATGGCAGCAACAGCGGCATCGACCTCGGATTCGAAGTGTTCAGCCACCTTCTCGCACAGATCGTCCACTGCGCCGGTCTCTTCACCGACGGCGATCATCTGGGTCAGCAGTGGCGGGAAGACGCCGGCCTCTTCGAGAGGCTTCGCGATCGACGCACCGTCACGCACAGAGACGCTGACCTTCTGGATGGCTTCCGCGATCACGGCATTGCCTGCCGTCTCGCGGGTGATCTCGAGCGCTTGAAGCACCGGAACGCCCGCGCGCAACATGCTCGCGAAGGTCCTGGAGAAGCGAGCGAGAGCGGTCTGCAGGAAGAGTCGCCCGAAGATGGGAACCTTGAGCAGTGTCCGGTCAAGTGCGTAGCGGCCCTTGGGTGTCGCCCGCCACTTCAGGAACGCATAGAAGCCGAGCCCTGTAGCGGTGGTCCAGATGAAGAAGTAGCTGCGAACGCCTCGACTGAGCAGCAGCAGGATCTGCGTGGGAAGCGGCAGCGTTCCACCAAGATCGGCATACAGGCCCTCGAAGGTGGGCACCACGACGATCAGCATCGCGATCACGATCACGACCGACAAGGACCCGATCACCGCCGGATAGGTCATGGCACTCTTGACCTTGCGGCGAAGATCGGCTTCCTTCTCGTAGGTCTCGGCCAAGCGACCAAGCGTCTGGTCGAGCACGCCCCCGGTTTCTCCGGCTCTGACCATCGCGATGATCAAGCGACCGAAGGTCTTGGGATGCCGAGCCATCGACTCGCTCAAGGAACGGCCCTGCTCGACATCGTCGCGGACCCTGGTCAGGACACCGGTCAGCGTCTCATTGCGGGTCTGCATCGCAAGGACGCCAAGGGCGCGCACGAGGGTGAGGCCGCTCTGCAGCATCGTAGCCATCTGCCGCAGGACGACGGCCAGATCCTTGGCGGGGACCTTCTTCTTGCGCCGGCCCTTCCGCTTGGCATCGACGGCGTGGTTGAGGCGGCTCTCCGCCTCGGTACGGGGCGTCGGCCGAGATACGGTCTTGCCTGCACGCTTGGGCTGGTTACGCAACCTGCTAGCGGTGATCGCCATGGATCAGCCTTTCCCAGCCAGACGCTGGAACTCGATCGCGTTGTTGCACTTCTCGAAGGCGTGCTGGTAGGTGACGACGCCCCGTTTGACCAGGCCGGCAAGCGCTTGATCCATCGTCTGCATCCCTTGGGCGGCTCCCGCCTGCATGGTGGACGGGATCATGTGGGTCTTGCCTTCGCGTATCAGGTTTCGTACCGCCGAGTTCGCGAGCATGATCTCGCACGCGACGGTCCTCCCCGAGTCGTCGGCCTTCCGCAACAGTTGCTGGGTGATGATGGCCTGGATGCTTCCTGCAAGTTGGGCCCGCACCTGGGTCTGCTGGTGAGGCGGGAATACATCGACGATGCGTTCAACCGATTCAGGAGCCGATCTGGTGTGCAGGGTCGCCAGGACGAGGTGACCGGTCTCGGCGGCGGTCAGCGCGGTCGCGATCGTCTCGAGATCTCGCATCTCTCCGACCAGGATCACATCGGGGTCCTGACGAAGAGCGCTCCTGAGAGCCTCCCCGAAGGTCGTGGCATCCTCGCCGATCTCGCGCTGATTCACCATCGCGGTCCGGTGCTCATGCAGGTACTCGATCGGATCTTCGATCGTCAGGATGTGACATGGCCTGTTGCGGTTGATCAGGTCGACCACAGCGGCAAGCGTCGAGGACTTGCCAGATCCGGTCGGCCCGGTAACGAGGATCAGACCTCTGGGGAGGCTGCCGAGTTCGCCGACCTGATGGGGAACCCCTAACTCGGCCAAAGGCCGGATCTTCTCGGGGATGTACCGGAACGCCGCTCCCCAACCGAACAGGCGCTTGAAGCAATTGACCCTGAACCTCGCTACGCCCGAGATCGAGTGCGCGAGGTCCACCGCCAGATGCTCCTCGAAGTGCGCCTTCTCCTTCGGGCTCATGATGGAAACGAGCATGTCCTGGACCTCGAAAGCCTGGAGAGGCGAATAGCCTTCAAGGCGGACCAGATCTCCGTTCACCCGCACGATCGGTTGCGTGCCTACGGTGATGTGAAGGTCGCTGGCGCCGAGTTCGACGGCTCGCCTGAGCAGTTTGTCCAAGGTTGGGTCGGTGGTTCGCCGACCGCTTGTGGGGGCTTTCGTGGAACTCGTTGCGAGGGTCATGTCATCTACATCGGCCGCCGGGGCGACCGTCTTGACCTGATTCACGCGATGACCCTGCGGAGTTCCTCGACGCTTGTGCGCCCCATCTTGACCAGCCGCACGGCGTCATCTCGCAGCGTCGTCATCCCACCCTCGAGGGCAACCCGGGTGATCTGGTCTGACGAGGCCCGCTCGTTGGCGAGGTGCCGGATCTCTTCGTTCATCGTCATGACCTCGTAGATCGCTTGTCGACCCCGGTAGCCGGTCTGCGAGCAGGCTCTGCATCCCACGCCGCGATAGATCTTCTTGGATCTCGTCATCCCGAGCACATTCAGCTCATCCTCGTCGGGGGTGTACTGCTCTTTGCACTGATCGCACAACACCCGGACCAACCGCTGCGCCATCGCACAATCAAGAGCGCTAGCCACCAGGAAGGGCTCGATGCCCATATCGATCAGACGCGTGACCGCGCTGGGAGCGTCGTTGGTGTGCAGCGTCGACAGGACCAGGTGACCCGTCAGAGCTGCCTGCACCGCGATCTTCGCGGTCTCGGCGTCGCGGATCTCGCCGATCAGAACGATGTCCGGGTCGGCTCGCAGTATCGATCGCAACGCGCTGGCGAAGGTCAGACCGGCCTTGGTGTGGACCTGAACCTGATTCACGCCAGCCAGCCGATACTCGACAGGGTCCTCTACGGTGATGATGTTGCGACTGGGATCGTTCAGGACCCGCAGCGTGGCATACAGCGTCGTGGATTTGCCCGAGCCGGTAGGGCCGGTCGAAAGCAGCATGCCGTGGGGCCTCTCGTATGAAGACCTCCACGCCTGCATGGTGTGTTCAGCGAAGCCGAGATCCTCGATGCCGATGACCCCGCGACTCTTGTCGAGGATGCGTATGACGGCCTTCTCGCCGTATACCGTCGGCAGCGTGGCGACGCGCAGGTCCACCGCGCGTCCTCCGATGACCAGGCCTACTCGGCCGTCCTGCGGGATGCGCCGGTCGGCGATATCGAGATCGGCCATGACCTTCAGCCGGCTTATCAAGCCGGCGTGTAGCTGGCGAGGCACCTGCATCTGCTCGTGAAGGACTCCGTCGATCCGGTAGCGGACGCAGACGATGTTCTCTTGAGGCTCGATGTGGATATCGCTTGCGCGTTCATCCACACCTTGGGTGATGACGAGGTTCAATAGGCGCACCATCGGCGCGTCGTCGCCGCCGATCTCGAAGGCGACCTCTTCACTCGACGCGTCGTCCTCGATCGCCAATGCGGCGACCGCGTTGGGGTCGATGTCCTTCGCCGAGATCCGCGCCAAGACACCGAGGATGTCGCTACGCGTCGCAACGACCACCCGAACCGGTGAACCCGTGATCGCACGGATGTCGTCGCGGATGAACGGGTTGCGAGGATCGGCTGTGGCAACCACCAGTGTGCCGTCCTCGTCGTACTCGACCCCAACCGCGACGCTCCTACGCGCCAGCGCTTCAGGAACGGCCAGGGCGGCAGCGTGGTCCAACGGCCGCTCTCGCAGCTCGATCAGCGGCAGACCCAGCGAGTCGGCCACCGCCTTCATCGTGACCTCTTCCGGGAGGATCTCATCGTCGACCAAGACCCTCACCAAGGTCCGGCCCGTGCGGGTGGCGGTCTGCCGTGCCTCCTCTAGGGCCTCATGGGTGATCGAGTGCTCCTCGAGCAGGATGTCTTCAGGCGATCGAGGACCCTCGTTCCGTCGGGCCGCCGCTGCATGGTTCGTCAAGAGTTCCACCACACAGACCATCGGCGCGAAACACCCACCGGTTGAGCCGGAAACGAGAAGTCTGGTATGTCTAGTTCTGTGGCGGGAGGGCCAGTTCCGCTGCCTGCCGCATGACCGATAGCGGCGCTTCCTGGCCGGTCCACCGGTGGAAGGCCAGCGCGGCCTGGTGTATCAGCATGCCGAGCCCGTCGAAGGCTGGCGACCCAGCGTCGGAGGCCGCTTTCAGGAACGCGGTCTCGGGCCCGTAGTTCAGGTCCACGGCGACCCGCCCCTTCGGGAAGGCCATGTAACTAGCGGGCAAAGACGCGTCGCGGACGGGCGTCGCTTGCACGACCATGTCGCAAGCGACCCTCTTGCCCCAGGCTGCGGTACTGATCATCCCTGCGTCGGCGATCTCCTCGGCAGCGTCCTGCCGCCGCGCAGCAACGACGACCTCCACGCCCTCCTCGGCCAGACCTCGCGCCACCGCCTTCGCGGCTCCCCCTGCGCCGAGTATCAAGACCTTCTCGGGCTGCAGGTCCGCCTCCGCCAGGAAGGCGATGAAGCCGTCGGCGTCTGTGTTGTGGCCCTCCCACCCCTCTGGGGTCCGGGTGAGGGTGTTGACCGCTCCGAGGGCGCGCGCACGCTCGGTCAGCGACGCGCATCGCGACATGATGCGTTCCTTATGAGGCATGGTGACGCTGGCAGCTTCCACGCCGAGCGTTTCCAGCAGAGCCATACCTTCCTCGAGCGCATCTGGTCTTATAGCAACGGGGGCGAAGGACCAATCGAGCTCGAGTTCAGCGAACGCGGCGTTGTGTATCGCCGGTGATACCGATCGGTTCACGGGCCATCCGATGACGGCGGCGAGGTGGCTCATCTACAACGGCGCACATTAGCGTTGTGCTCGCTGCCTGTACGCGCGAACTCGTGACCTCCATCTGCGCCACACGCCACGTAGTAGAGGAACTCCGTCTCGGCGGGGTTCAGCGCGGCCTGCAAGGCAGCCTCACCCGGCGAGGCGATGGGTGTGGGAGGTAACCCGTCGCTGCGATAGGTGTTGTAGGGCGACTCGATCTCGAGATCGCGGAACAAGATCCGGTCTGGCCACTCTCCATCGCGCAGGAACAGCAGGTATTGGACCGTCGCATCGATCTGTAGTCGCATCGGGATCGCAAGCCGGTTGTAGATGACGCTCGCGATCTTCGGCCGGTCGGGTTGAGTGCGCGCTTCGCGCTCGATCAAGCTGGCGACGATGATCGCCTCGTATGGCGAGATCCCCAGCGAGCGTGAGCGTTCGCGGATCTGCAACCGCTCTGCCCGCGCCTCGAACTCGTCCACCAAGAGTTGGACGACACCATCCGCGTCGACATCTTCGGCGATCTCGTATGTGTCTGGCCAGAGCAGGCCTTCGAGGTTCCTGGCGTCCGGAGCCAGATCCGAACGATGCTTGCCGCTATGGGCCGCCGCCAGGAAAGCCTTCGCCGAGATCGGGGTGTTGGCGGCGACGATCTTCGCGATCTGCCCCAGCGCACGGCCCTCGGGGATGGTGAACCTGAAGACCTTCAGCGGGATCCCCTCGACGAGGGCTTGGATCGCATCCCTTGCGCCGAGGCCTTCGCGGAGGTCGTATGCCCCGGGTTTCAGGGCGGTCGCGGCGTCGTTGAAGCGGACATGGATCCGGAAGGCGAGGGCCGATCGGATGACGCCGGCCTCTTCGAGTTGGCTCGCGATGCTCCCCGCCGAGTCTCCGGGCTCGACAACCACCCGCACGGGATGGCCGTCCGCGGAGCCTCCCAGCGAATAGGAGTACCAGGCTCCGGCCACGAGCAGTAGGCCCGCTGTTCCGGCGGCCAAGAACAGCAAGATGCGAGGGAGTCGACGGGTCGTGGTCGCGGGGAGATGTGGTTCGATCACTTCTGATCCAGGAAGGTTTGGAGTATGACTGCTGCAGCGGTCTGGTCTACCACGAGCCGCTGCTTCCGGCCTTTGACCCCACCACGACGCAACGACTTCGTCGCTTCAACCGTGGTCAACCGCTCGTCGATGAACCGAACCCTCAGGCCTCTCTCTCGGAGCGAAGCAGCGAAGTCTTCGGCGACGATGGCTGCGTCACCCTTGGTGCCGTCCAACGAGTAAGGCATCCCCAGCACGACGGTCTTGACCCCCTCGCCTAAAGCCAACTCGGCGATGTTGGCCGCATCCTGCTCATCGGAGGTCCTCTGGAGGGTCATGTAGGGCGTGGCTACGGTTCCTTTGGCATCGCAGATCGCGAGTCCGATGCGTCGACTCCCCAGATCGATCCCGATATAGCGCGCCATCAGATCTTCCCCTTAAGCCAACTCCGTCTCGATCGCCATCCGAGCCTTCTTCAGTGCCTCGCCGATACCGCTGGGATCCTTGCCTCCGCCTGTAGCCACGAGGCCTCGACCCCCGGCGCCTCCGCCGATGGCTCGCGCCGCGTCTCTTATCAGGGTGGAAGCATCGATCCCTAGGGAGTTACCCACCGCGCAGACGATAGACGCGCGACCCTCGGCTCCAGATGCAACGACGATGGCGGCCCGGTCACCGACCCGATCACGGATCTGGACGGCCAGTTCCTGCAGGTCTCCGGGCTCCAGTCCGCCATCCACCTCGGATAGCACCGCCCTGGCTCGGCCGACCTCTTGCGCCTCTGCGGCGAGTTTCTCGGCTCGCTTGCCCGCGGATGCCGCGGCCGCCTTCTTCACGGCCTGCTCGGCCGTCTTCAGGTCTGCCAAGAGTTTCTCGACACGCGCCGGCGCCGTGGCCGGGTCCGTCTTCAAGAGTCCGGCGATATGGCGCAACACCGCCTCGTTCTGACGGAACGCCTGGATCGCTTCGGCCCCCGTCAGAGCCTCGACCCTTCGCAGGTT
>JBKHYG010000029.1:0-12634 GCA_046565595.1 Actinomycetota bacterium
AGTCCTGAAGGGTGCGGACCTCGCCGGTGGCAAGATCGTAGACAGCGCCGACGATCTGGAGCGAACCCTGATCTTCCAGGTCGCGCAAGGCACGCGAGCCATCTCGCAGAGCTTCCACCGACGAGCGGACACCGGCCTCGACGGCAGCCCTTAGTCGGTCGTCGACGCCTGACTGGACCACGGGCTCGATCGCGGGACGAAGCTGATCCACGATCGCCCGGAGACCCTCGGTCGGCGGCGTGACCCCGCCGTTCAAGACATCGAGAGCCGACTGAACCGCGCCGCAGGAGGTGTGTCCGAGCACGACCAGCAGGGAACTGCCCAGGTGGCTCGCGGCATATTCGGCGCTACCGACCTGAGAGGCCAGCACGACGGCGCCCGCAACCCGGATCACGAAAAGGTCACCGAGCCCCTGGTCAAAGACGATCTCGACCGGTACCCGCGAGTCGGCACAGCCGAGGATCGTGGCGAACGGCTGCTGGCCGTCGGCCACCGCGGCGACCTGCTCGGCGGTGATCGGCGTAGATCGGCCGGTCCCGGATATGAAGCGGTCATTGCCCTCACGCAGACGCGCGAGGGCCTGTTGGGGATCCATCCGGGCGCTCATTGGGCCGGGAAGGTACTCGACCCCCAGGTCACCGGCGAACCCGGAACGCCGTTAGGAACGGGACAACAGGGGCACAACGGACAACTCAAGTGTCTGCCCGACCATGCCGAACCTTCCGTTGCGGGCGATTTGGGCTGGGATGCGGAACACCGCTCCATGTCGTTCGTTGAGGGATGCGGGAGGATGACGACATGCGAGTACTGATAACCGGCATCACCGGCTTCGTTGGCAGCCACCTCGCCGAGGCGGCTCTGGAGGCTGGACACGAGGTCGCGGGTACCTATCGTTGGCGTTCGCGGATGGACAACCTGGCGGATTGCCAGGACCGGCTCCAACTGTTCGAGTGCGATCTCAGAGATGGGCATGCCATCCGCAAGACCATCCAAGATTTCAGGCCGGAACGCATCTACCACCTGGCCGCCCAATCCTTCGTGCACGCCTCGTGGTCGTCTCCAGCCGAGACCATCACGACCAATGTGACTTCCCAGGTGCACCTGTTCGAAGCGGTACGCGAGGCCGACATCACCACTCGGATCCTGATCGCGGGGTCGAGCGAAGAGTACGGAGCGACCCAGCCTGACGAGTTGCCGATCAAAGAGACCAACCCGCTGCGACCGCTATCCCCGTACGCGGTCAGCAAGGTCGGACAGGACATGCTGGCCTACCAGTACCACCAGTCCTACGGTCTATGGGTGGTGCGCACCCGCGCCTTCAACCATGAGGGCCCCCGGCGCGGCGAGGTCTTCGTGACCAGCAACTTCGCCAAGCAGATCGCCGAGGCCGAAGCAGACCTGCGACCTCCGATCATCTATGTCGGCAACCTCGAGGCCAAGCGCGACTACACGGACGCTCGAGACATCGTCCGGGCCTACCAACTGGGCTTGGAACGCTGCGAACCCGGCGAGGTGTACAACATCGGTTCGGGGGATGTCTGGTCCATCCAGTCGGTCCTCGACACCCTGATCGGGTTCAGCTCGATCCAGGTCGAGGTACGACAGGATCCGGCGAGGATGCGTCCGAGCGATGTTCCCGTCCTCGAATCAGACTCTTCGAAGTTCCGAGCAGCGACCGGATGGGAGCCTCGGATCGCCTTCGAGGACACGCTGCGGGACACCCTCGAATACTGGCGTCTGAGGGTGAAGGGCTGAAGACATGCGGATCGCGGTCGTAGGAACCGGTTATGTGGGCCTGGTAACTGGGGCGTGTTTCGCGGAGCTAGGCCATCAGGTCGCTTGCGTCGACAACGACCCCGACAAGGTCGCCAAGCTTCGTCAGGGCACGATCCCGTTCCACGAGCCAGGACTTCCAGAGCTGGTGGCCAAGCACATCGAGACCCAAGCCTTGAGGTTCACGACCGATCTTCGCGAGGGATCGAGCCGGGTCGATGCGGTGTTCATCTGCGTCCCGACCCCACAGGGAGAGGACGGGCAGGCCGATACGAGCGCGGTCGAATCCGTCGCCTCGGACCTCGCGCACCACATCGATCCGCACACGGTCATCGTCAACAAGAGCACCGTCCCTGTCGGGAGCGCGCATGTGGTCGAACGGATCGTGCGACGCAGCGCACCTGCCGGGTTCGAGTTCGCGGTGGCCAGCAACCCTGAATTCCTGCGCGAGGGAAGCGCGGTCTACGATTTCCTGCATCCTGACCGGGTCGTGGTCGGCACCAGCGACGAGCGCGCGGTCCAGGTACTCACGGACCTATACCGTCCCCTGGCTGCGCCGGTGCTGGTGGTCAGCCCCGAGACGGCCGAGTTGATCAAGTACGCATCGAACGCGTTCCTGGCGACGAAGGTCTCGTTCATCAACGCGATCGCGCGCATCTGTGACGCCGTAGGCGCCGATGTTCAGGATGTGGCGCTGGGCATGGGGTACGACCCGCGCATCGGTTTCGAGTTCCTCCGCCCGGGACCCGGATTCGGTGGCTCCTGCTTCCCGAAGGATTGCGCTGCTCTGATCTCAGCGGCCGGCGATCGCGGCTACGACTTCGGACTGCTTCGAGGGGTCCTGCAGGTCAACGACGCGCAGCGTGGCGTCGTGATCGACAAGCTCGAGCGAGCCGTCGGGGACCTGTCGGGTAAACGGATCGGCGTCTGGGGTCTGGCATTCAAGGCCAACACCGACGACACTCGTGAATCTCCTGCCTTGAAGATCGTCCAGGAGCTCGTCTCTCGCAACGCTCGGGTGGTCGCCTATGACCCTGTCGTACCCGATGAGGTCTACTCGCAGATGTCGATCGATCGCGCATCGAGTGCCGTGGACGCGGCCGATGGTGCAGATGCTGTCCTGGTCCTCACCGAATGGGACGAGTTCCGTTGGCTCGACATGTCGGACATAGCCGGACGGATGCGGTCGAGGGTCATCGTGGACGCGCGTAACGCGCTCGATCCTGCCCTGGCTCGCGGTGCGGGCTTCGAATACGCCGGCATAGGCCGCTAAGCCGGAACGGCAGGAACAGATCTGTCGAAACCTGCAACTCCTCGAGCCTCCGCTCGTTTCAGCCCTGCGAGGGCAACGAACGAACCATGGAGGCTCGTGTGTACCGCAGGAATCGTCACATCGGTCTGTCCCTAGCGGGACTAGTAACTTTCAGCATCCTCGCAGGGCTGACCGGAGCTCAGGCCGCGGGCGAACCCACCATCACCGCCGCGCGCACCGCGGACGACGGCGATGGTCATATCGACGCCATCCGCATCACATTCAGCGATGCGATGAGCGCGACCAGCCCAACCTCATCCTGGTTCGCCGCTAGCCAAGAGGACCCGGGCTTCTTCGTAGAGGGTTACCCGATCCTCAGCGCATCCTGGGAGCCGGCCGGGCAGGCGACCGCGACGACGCTGCGACTCAACCTGACGCCCAAGAGCGCGTTCGACACCGGCGCGACCCCGAAGGTCCACTACAAGCCGGTCGCCGGCGGGCCTCGCTCGGCAGCGACCGGTCTGTCGCTGTCAGGCACGAGCCAGAACGGCATGACGCCACTGGACGCAGCTGGCCCGGTGCTGGCCAAGGTGACCGCTCTCGACATGCCTTCTGTGAACCTGTTCAACATCTCTGGCGATCGTCTGGGCCTCCACTTCTCCGAGCCGGTCCGGCTAGCCGGTGTTGCCGGAACCCGAACGGCGAACCTCGAGAACGCGATCAGGTTCACCGGCATCAACGAAGGCTTCAACGGATGTCCCCTCGACGGCGACGCGACCTCAAACCAGAACTTCCCGCAGGCCGGAACCGGAACATCTCCGATCGAGCCGACCTCGCCGGCCGACGCCTCTGCCGTGATCACGGTCACGATGCGTCCCAACAACATCGCTTCCATCCAGCGCTTCATCTCGGTTCCCAAGGGCTGCTTCGTCGGCGTTGACACTTCCAACGCTGCGCTGATCACTGATGGCGCGGGCAACATCGCCAGCCACCAGAACCTGCCGACCACTGCCGCGACCAGGCGGCGCATCCAGTCTGCCGACATCGCACTCTCCACCGCCAAGACCCTCGACGGTCTCGTTGGAACTCCAGACGGCGTCGCTGATGGCATGGACATCACCTTCGACCAGCCGCTGAACGACTCGACCCTCGGGCAACTGGCCTCACAGTTGAGCGTCACCGCCGGCGGAACGCCGGTCACTGGCCTGATCATCGAGACCGGTAGCGCCGCCAACGACGCGAACATCCGCATCAAGGGCGCCCTGCCGGCCGGAGAGATCGTCGTGTCCACGACGCGTGCTGCATGCACCCAGGACTCCACGGGCACCCAGACCACCGGTGTTACCGGCCCGGTCGCGTTCGGCGCACCCTACGCAGCCTGCCTTGGAACCAGCAGCCTGACCGCATTGGATGGCGTCGGTCCCGCGATCGTGTCCGCGCGCACCGCCGACCTCGACTCCGACGGTCAGCGTGACGCGGTCCAGGTCGTCTTCACCGAGGCCGTCGCCAGCGGCACCGCCAACGGTTGGACCCTCGACGGTGTCAGTGCAACGGGCTTCACGCTTGGTTCCGACCCCAAGAACGCCACGATCGATTTCCCCGAGGCTGGCGCCAGCGCCCCCGCGACCCCGACCCTCGCGTACACCACGCAAGGTTCCAACGGGACGGTCGACGGGTCCGGCAACCAGGTCCCGACCATGAGCGTCGTGACGACCAACGGCCTGCGCCCCTCGATCACGGGTGCGACGATCCAGGACACCAACTCTGACGGCGTGACCGACCAGATCACCGTTCGATCCAACCGTCCCGTTACGGTGACGGCCGGAACCGGCTTCACCTACGAGGGCATCAAGCCGACGGCGGCTTCCGCATCGGGCCAGGACATCATCTTGACCTTCGCTGGCTTGACCTCGGGAGCACCTGCGGATCTGGTCTTCGACGGAACCGGTGTGACCGACAGCGAAGGAGCGACCTTCGATGCGACCACGCTGGCAGCAGCAGCGATCGGCGATTCGGTCGCTCCGGTCGTCCGCAACGCTTCGACGCTGGACACCAACGCCAACGGCCGGTACGAGGCGATCGAGGCGAACTTCGCCGAGCCGATCACCGCGAGCGGCCCCGAGGGCTGGACCCTCGAAGGTCAGAACGCGAGCGGTGCCACTACCTCCAACGGCGGGCGGACCCTGCGCCTGACCTTCCCCGAGGCTGCGGCAGACGCCACACCCACCCCTCAGCTCACCTATGCAGCGCCGCTTATCGGTGGAACCAAGGACGCTGCCGACAACGCCACACCGAACCGCGCTTACACCGCAGCGAGCGGGCTCGGCCCGTCGCTGGACGGCGCGACCATCTCGGACGCTGACGGCAACGGTCTGACCGACACGGTCACCGCTCACGCTTCGCGTCCGGTGGTGCTGGCCGGCACCCCAGGCTTCTCCTATGGCGGATCGCCGATCACATCGGCTACTGCCAGCGGCAAAGACATCGTCTTGAGGGTCGCTGAAGAGCACGGTGGCACTCCGAAGGCTCTTGCCTTCGACGGCACCGGCGTCAGTGATGCAGAGGGTGTGCAGATGCGCGCACGGACGCTCGACGCCTCGACGGTCGTGGATGCGGTCGCGCCGGTCGGCACCATCCAGGTCTTGCCTCAGGCGCCGATCCCCGCCGGAGACGCAACGGTCCAGGTCCGATTCACCGAGGCCATGAGCGACACCGCTCTGACGGTGAAGATGGACGACGAGCCCGTCGCGCCCATGACCGGAGCCGGATACTCGCTCAGGGGCTGGAAGAGCAGCGATCCGACCACATGGGAAGGCAAGATCACGGTCACCGAGGAAGACTGCACGGTCTCGACCGGATGCCCCGTGACCTTCACCGCGGCAGATGGCGTCGACACCAATGGCGTCGTCCAGGCTGTCGTCGCGACCTTCCAGACCATCATCGACACAGCTCCGCCTGCTCCCGCGATCATCTCGCGTACCGCTTCGGTCTCGACCAGCGGAACCGCGCCTAGCGGCTTCGTGAACTCGACTACCGAGAACCTGTCGGTCACGGTCGATGTGCCCACGGGCGAGGCGGATGGTGGAACCGTCGAGGTCCTCATCGACGGCGGTGCGATGAACCAGCCGCTGTTCGCAGAGATCGAGGACGGCATGACCCAGGTGACGCTGACGACCCAGTACGCGACACCTGAGGAACTGCACGCCGCTCTCGGTGGCGAAGGCCCCCACGCGCTGTCTACCCAGCTGTGTGACGCGTCCTACAACTGCGTCAACGGAGACGACTTCGAGATCGTCGTCGACACGATCGGTGTCGAGATCCTCGTCGATGAGCCGAGCGAGGACGCCCTGGTCTCTGGAGGCGACATCCAGACGATCGGCTGGCAGACGCAGGACACCGGCGAGCCCGTCGCGGTCGAACTCTCCTATTCGTTCGATGGCATCGGTTGGATGTCGATCGTGGATGGCCTGCCGAGCTTCGGGACCTTCGATTGGAAGTTGCCAAAGGCTGACGCGCAGGTTCAGGTTCGAGGAGTCAGCAAGGACCGCGCTGGCAACACGGTCGAATCTCTTGCGCCAGCGACGCTGACGATCGACTCTTCGGCCCCCAAGATCACCTGGAACGCACCTGGCAAGTTCATCGAGTCTGGCGGCGTTTACCAGCTGGAGTGGACCGCGGAGGACGCGAGCATCGATCGGGTCGAGAACCCGATCCGTCTCGAGGAGTCCGTGGACGGTGGCCGCAACTGGAGGCCGATCAACGGCGGCCAGTACGACATGAGCAATGATGGCGCCGAATCTTGGAACATCCCAGACGGCGTCGGCATCGGCACGCGGATCCGCATCACGGCACTGGATGCCACCGGACGCAAGACGGTCGTCCGCACCTACAACCTGATCCGGGGTGTGCGTGGCGCGGTCGTGGACAGCAACGGAAGGGTCGCGGGCTACGGCTCTCTGGAAGGCAAACTGAGCAAGCGGTTCGGATCCGACTTCGCGCGCGATGTCGCGTTGCTATCCGGCGGCAACTCTGGCTATGTGCTCGGTAAGGACGGTTCGCTGCACGCGTTCGCCTTCAACGGAGCATCGACGCCAGAGGCCGTGACCGGACCGAAGCTGAAGGGCATCGCTCGCCAGTTGATCATGCTCACCGACTCGAGTGGGTATGTGGTGGATGCTTACGGACGGCTGTTCCGCTTCGGTGGGGCGCCGATGCCGTCGGCCGCTACCCGATGGATCGGTAAGGACTGGACCCGCGATGCCGTGCTGCTCTCGGGCGGACAGGGCGGCTATGTGCTGGACCGCTTCGGTCGCGCGCACCCGTTCAAGATCGGTAAGGCACAGATGCCTCGCAAGATCCAACGGTTCCCCGTCACCAAGCAGGCGGCCGCGTTGATCCTGAACGGCAACGAGCGCAGCGGCTGGATCCTCGCTGGACGCGGAGAACTGATCCGCTTCGGTGGAGCTCCCAAGCGCGCCAACCCCGATCAGGGTCGCGGGATCGCTGTGGCAGGCATCCGGGTGACCGGCGGTTCGGGCTACTGGATGGACGCAGCGGGAGTCTTCCACTCCTGGGGCAACATGCCAGGGCGTCCGCACAGCACCAGGTTCCCCGCGGGCACCGTAAGGTCGGCCAGCTGATAGACCACCTCCATGGCGACAGGACCCTCCCCCCGCGGGAGGGTTCCGTCGTTGGGCGGTAGGTTCCTTGGCATGAGGATCCTTCTGACCGGAGCGGCGGGCTTCATCGGTTCGCATCTGGCAGCAACCTTGCTCGCAGACGGTCACGAGGTCATCGGCGTGGACAACCTACGCACCGGGCAGCCAGAGAACCTCGAGATGTTGGCCCAGTTCGATCGTTTCACCGCGCTCAAGCATGATGTCAGCGAGCCGCTGTTCATCGATGGTGGGGTGGACGCGGTATTGCATCTCGCGTCACCGGCATCGCCGGTGGATTTCGAGCGGATCCCGATCCCGATCCTGAAGGCGAACGCGGTTGGGGCGTGGCATACCCTCGGTATCGCTCGAGCCAAGGGCGCTCGATACCTGCTCGCGTCGACGAGTGAGACATACGGTGATCCGCTGGTTCATCCGCAGCCGGAGAGTTACTGGGGCAATGTGAATCCGGTCGGCATCCGCGGGGTGTACGACGAAGCCAAGCGGTTCGCAGAGGCGATGACGATGGCCTATCACCGAACGCATGGCCTCGATACCCGTATCGCACGGATCTTCAACACCTATGGTCCGCGTATGCGCCCCGACGATGGCCGGGTCGTCCCAGCTTTCATCGGCGCGGCTCTGGCCGGAGAGCCGTTGAAGGTGAACGGTGACGGAACGCAGACTCGCAGTTTCTGTTTCGTGGACGATCTCGTGGACGGGCTGGTTCGGCTCTTGCACCATGATCGCACTCGCGAGGTGCATGGCCCCGTGAACCTGGGAAGCGACGATGAGCATCAGGTCCGTGCACTCGCCGAACTGATCATCTCTCTAGCCGGATCCGATTCGACGATCGAGACTGCGCAGCTGCCAGCCGATGATCCCAAGCAGCGACGGCCAGACATCTCCAGGGCTCGCGGGCTCCTCGGATGGATCCCGACCACCTCCCTCGAGGACGGTCTGGTGGCAACGATCCAGTCCTACAGGTGACCTGACAGCACTGTCAGGAGTTCAGAGCCCTCCAGCGCCCCTTCGCGGGGAACGGGGAACGGGCTCTCGGAGGGGAGAGCCCGTTCCCTGATGGGGTAGTCGGTAGGTATCAGGCGGCGCGATCGAAGGGGATCACGATGGCCAGTCGAGGTTGCGGCTGAGGCTGGACCCGTCGAGCGCGATTCGCCTGCTGGCTCCTGGACGAGTGACGCTTCATCCAGGCGAGGGCCCCTGCGATGAGGGCTCCTCCGAGCGATGCGCCCACGCGACCTTGTGGTAGGCCGAGGTTCAAAGCGAAGGTGGCATCTGCGAGCAATATGCCTCCCGCGGCGAACATCCCATCTGCGATGCGGTCGGTGACCGCCGCGAGTGCGCGAGACCGGGTCCGCTGCTGGTAGACCTCGATCGCCTGTTGTGCCATCATCGTGCTTGCCATGTCGTCTGCGCCTCCCAAGGCTGCGTTCGTAAGGGGAAACGACATCTGAGGCCGGGTCTTCATGGCCCGCACGGGTGGTTGCGGCCTGGTCCTTGGAGCCAGTCTGCTAGCCCGATGCGTGAGCGAGGTGTCCGGATTCGTCAGGACATGCGAAGTAAAAACTTCCGCTGGGGCCCTTGACATGAGACAACCTTCGTGGCTAACTGGTACCCGGCAAGGAAAGGGAAACGAACCGCTCGGCATCGCCGGGCGGTTCTCTCGTTCCAGGGCTATCGATGGTGCGGTGATCGGTAGCCCTACGCCAGAGGACCGGTAGCGACGAGCCGGTCCTCCAGACCTCCCAGAGGGCGGATCCATGACGGATCCGCCCTCGTTGCGTTCTCCCCGCGGAAAGGCCGCGGGGCTGCGGCCACGGTGTGTGGCCGCCCACCGGAAGCTCGCCGATCGGCGGGCGCACTGTTCGTTCGTCCACACCGGCCGAACGGGAAGGAGTTGTCCACAATGGGCAAGATGCCGTACACCACGAACACCCGCGACCGACTGATCGAGCGTCTCCGCCGTCAGTCGATCGCCATGCAGAACGGCTATCGCCGTGAAGACTCGCTGCTCACCACCGGTGAGGTCGCGATGCTCTTCCGCGTAAGCCACCGTGCGGTCCGCTGCTGGGCAGATGCCGGCAAGCTCCCGTACATCCGTACCCTCGGCGGGCACCGTAGGTTCCTGTCGAGCGCGGTCTGGGAGGCTCTGAAGAGCACGATCCCAGATGTCGATCAGCCCGAAGCCGGCGCCACGGTTCGCAAGATCGGCTAACAACTAACAGGGTGAAACCCTGGAAGTCGTGTCCGACTCGTCGGTGACTGACCCTCTTTCGTAGCAGATGTCTTCCCCCGAAAGGGTGGGATGACCTGCAACGATGAGACCACAGGTTCGTTTGTTGCTGCAGAAGATCCCCTCCCTCTGACAGACAGCGAAGGAAACGAACCGATGTTCCCCACCACCGATGAAGTGACACGAGCCCTGCGGGCATATGCACGCTCGTTCGGCCCACGCAGTCGCTCGGTCATGTCGACCAACGGCAACGGTCACGACTTCCAGGACGATCCCTTCGGGCGCGGGTTCATCGAGAACCTCGACGCTCGAACCACGCTCCTCTCGCGCTTCTCCGTGCTGGACGAGCGTGAACGCGCGACACTCGCGCTGTGGTACATCGAGGATCTCGCCGTCCCGGCGATCTGCGATGCGCTCGGATGCTCTAGGGCAACGCTCTACCGGATCCGTGACGCAGCACTCGCGAAACTGACCGACGCAGCTGTCCAAGCTGAAGCAGTCGTGTCCACACACTGACCTCTACCTCATGTACCCCTCCCTGATGTCCCCATCGCCAGCGACCTGTGGTTCCTCCCTCCCTCCCTCCTCGGTCTGCACGCTGGCATGCCGCACCCAAGCCCTCGCGCGGGTGCGGCAGGGGGACCTCGGGCCCGCCCGTTAGGACCTGATCCAAAGTGGAACCGAAGGACTTCGCGCGACTCCTCCTACGGAGGAAGAGCACGGTGATCATGGCGACATTGATCGTCCTGATGACCGTGGTCTACGGGTCGTTGCGTCGTACCCCGGTCTTCGTGGCTCAGTGCGAGGTCCTGTTCCAGGGTGTCTCTTACGACCCCAGCAACAAGGACAACCAAGATGTCGAGCCGTTCGGCTCCATCGAGACCAACATGGACATCATCTCTGGTCCTCAGGTCGCCCAACTCACCGCCGACAAACTCAAGCTGCCGATCTTCGAGGTCGCCGGCAAGGTGAATGTCTCCCTGAAGGAAGGGACCCAGATCTTCCTGCTTCAGGTCGCAGACTCGGCTTCGGCGACCGACATCGATCCCGCGTCGCGTAGCGCAGAACTGTGCAACGCCTTCGGCGAGAGCTACATCCAGTACCGCCGCGATGAGGCTCGCGATGTGTTCAAGCAGACACTACTGCGCATCGAGAACGACCAACTGAGCACGCAGGAACAGATCGAGGAGGCCTCCGAGGAACTGCGCGAGGCGCAGAAGACCGGCGACGGCACGATCATCACCCCGAAGCTCAACACATTCAACAACCTCGTCCTGATGAAGGGCGAGTTGGATCGCCGTCACACTGCCATCGCCAGCCAGCTGCGCTTCGGCATCTACGGCGCCGGCAAGATGAACCGTTACGCCGGTCCGGGTGTGGCCGTCGGCGCGGACCTCCAACGCTCGATCATGCTCGGCCTCATCGTCGGTTTGATGTTCGGTGTCGGCATCGCGCTGATCCGCGAGTACATGGACGACACCGTCAAGGACAAGGAATCGACGCAGCGCGAGTTGGGCCTACCGGTGCTGGCGAACCTGCCTGCTGCCGGGGACCTGGAAGGCCTCGATGGTCCTCCTGCTGCCACGATCGAAGCCGCGCGCACGCTGCGTGCGACCCTGTCATCGCTGGGTTTCCCGCATGACAAGCGGATGCTGATGGTCGCGTCCTCGCTGTCCAAGCGCCGGTCGACCACGATCGCCGCGCTCGCAGGTGCCGTGGCAGAGAGCGGCCGCAGCGTGCTGGTCATCGGAAGCGACCTTCGTTCGGGTCGCACCCACGAATCCTTCGGTATCGCCAACACCGTCGGCCTCGCCAATGTCGTGCGCGGACAGGTC
The DNA here is from genome assembly GCA_046565595.1 of Actinomycetota bacterium. GTDB lineage: Bacteria > Actinomycetota > AC-67 > AC-67 > AC-67 > JBKHYG01. Next base: position 11,770 of record JBKHYG010000029.1, read on the forward strand.
CCGCTTCAGAAGGCCATCCGTCCAGCCCCCGGACTGGAGGGCGTGTTCGTATTGCCGTGCGGTCCGATCATCGGCTCGCCCGGCGAGATCCTGTCCAGCGAGTCGATGGCGTTCGTTCTGCGCGAGGCCCGCGAATGGGCCGATGTCGTGCTGCTAGATGCACCGCCGGTCCTGGCAGCCGCCGACGCTTCGATCCTGGGCGCATACGCCGATGGCGTGATCATGGTCGTCTCTGCCGGGCGCACCAACCGGGCGAAGGCTCACGAAGCCAAGGAGCAACTCGTCGCTGCAGGAGCTCGAGTGATGGGTGCGGTGCTGATCGGTGGCGACGATGAGCGCGACCGCGATGGACTCGACGAGTTCGACGATCTTGGCGGTATGCCCATGAGCAACGGGTACGCCGCGTACGGGCAGTCTGCGATGAGCGGCGGTCAAGGTGGCGACTGGTACGGGGACGATGTGATCACGATGACTGCCAGGACGGCTCCTCGTTCGGCATCTCAGCGTCGCGCCCCCGCCAAGAAGGTTTCGGCCGCTGGCGTGCAGACGAGGCCCACTCGCCAGAGTGAAACGAGCGTTCCGCGTTCGGCGCGTACGACCACTTCTCAGCGTGCCACGGCCGGTCGTTCGACCGCCCCGAAGCGGAAGCCCGCCGCGAAGAAGACGACGACCACTCGCAAGCCAGCAGCACGCAAGCCAGCAGCACGCAAGCCCGCAGCGAAGAAGGCCACGGCGACGCGCAAACCAGCAGCGAAGAAGGTTACGGCGACGCGTAAACCGGCAGGGAAGAAGACGACCACCGCTCGGAAGTCAGCGGCCAGCAAGCCTGCCGCCAGGAAGGCGACGACTTCGCGCAAGCCGGCAG
>JBKHYG010000030.1:0-1689 GCA_046565595.1 Actinomycetota bacterium
AGGACGAGGTAGGCACTCCCTTCTGCGTCACGATCGACTTCGATACTCTCGAGGATCAGGCCGTGACGGTCCGTGACCGTGACACGATGCAGCAGGAACGCATCGCGGTGGACAAGGTCGCCGCCTACATCGCCGACAGGTTCGGACCCGAGGTCTGAACCTCGGCCAGCCGCAGTACCTCGGATCTCAGCTCGTCCATCGACGAGCCTTTCTCGAGGTAGGAGTGAGCTCCAAGATCCGTCGCCTGCTTGCCGACCGCTTCGCCATAGCCGGTCAACACCAGTATCCGGGTATGAGGGCTCGATCCGCGCACCTGCGGGATGACGGTCAAGCCGTCCACCTCGGGCATGGCTAGATCGAGGATCAAGACATCAGGGGCGAGCGAGGTCGTCAGGTCGATCGCTTCCCGACCGTCTGCGGCTTCTCCGACGATCACGACCTGCGTCAATGCTGCCAACACATGACGCGTCAGGTGACGCATGGCAGGGGTGTCGTCAGCGATGACGACCCTTATCCCGGCTCCGCCGCCGGAACCTGGCGCCGCGGCTGCGATGTCCCTGGCGGTGGTGGTGAGCGCATCGGCCGGGATATCCCCGACGGCGCTGATCAGGGCTGCGGCTTCTGGTCGGATCAGGTCTCCGGGCTTGAGTCCGCCAAGCCCATAGGTCTGGTTCATCAACTCGTCCATCATCCGTCTGGCCGATCCCAAGGTCTCAGCAAGGAACAGTTCGGCTTGTCGATCGTCGCCAGATCTCAGATGCACCAACGCTGACGCGAGGCCTTGCACGATGTTGTCGTTGATGGTCAACGCCTGCGAGCGCGCAGTCTCCATCTCGTGGAGCCTGGCGCGGTCCTTCTCGGCCTCCTTGAGCTCGGTGATGTCCCAGCAGATCCCAGCCATCCGCGCGGGGTTACCCTGTCCATCAGCTATCACGACCCCGTTGCTCTTCAGGATCCGTTCCTCTCCGTCTGGCCGGATGATCCGTTCCTCCATCTCATAGGGCTCCAAGGTTTCGAAGGCTGTCCGATGGATGCGTTGGACCTTCTCGCGATCGTCTGGATGGATGAACGACAGGAACTTCTCGTAGGACGCATTGAAACTCTGGGGTTCGTACCCGTAGATCCGATACATCTCGTCGGACCATCTATTCGTATCGGTCGCGATGTCCCAGTCGTAGGAACCCAGATGCGCGAGGCACTGGGCCATGCGGAGCCGTTCCTCGCTCGAACGGACCTGCGAGTCGCTCCTGGAACGGCAGCTGGCCGCTGCCAGCACCTCCGCGACCGCAGAGGCTGCGTCGATCGCGCTTGCTGACCTAGGCGCAGGATCGACCACCAGCCGCTCGGGCTGACCCTCGGTAACCAGTGGGAGGACGAGTACCTTCGGATCCTCCATGAGTGAAGAGGCGTCGGGAGGCTCATCTGAGGAGTATGCGCGGATGACGAGGGTTCCCGAACGGTCAACAGCCACGAGGGTGACCGTCGCTTCGATCGAGGCCGCCAACCGTTCGCACGCAGTACGAGCCAGACGGTCGAGATCGGGCTCTCGGAGCGCGAGCATCGCCAACCCCGCGGCCAGGTCCGAGGCCGTCGAAGATCCCCGGACCGTTCTCGCGGGTGGGGCATGGGTCGTCCGAGGCTGCTCCATCTATCGAGCCATCGTCAGGCCGAGACGCTCGGGCCATGACA
>JBKHYG010000031.1:0-45851 GCA_046565595.1 Actinomycetota bacterium
CCGAAGGGCACATAGATCCGGACGCGGTGACCGCGCTCCAGCAACTGCTTCTGCAGCTTGCGGCGGACACCGTAGAGCATCTGGAACTCGAATCGTTCTCCCGCCAGGTTGCGGGCCTTGACCTCTCGTTCGACGATCCTCACCAGAGACTCATCATGGGTCGCGATCATCGCGTAGGAAGGGCCTTCGAGCAGCCTGGTCGCCAGCGCGGCGAAGGAGGCCGAGATCTGCTCGCGCTTGCGCATCGCGACGCTCTTCGGCTCTTTGTAGGCGCCTTTGCACAGGCGGATGCGAACGCGGGCCTCCAGGAGGCGGCGCAGGTCCTCGCGACTCCGGTGGAGATAAGCCTGGAGCGCCACGCCGACCTTGTCTGGATAGGCACGAGCAAGATCGCAGGCCATCTCGATGGTGCGCTCGGTGGTGGTGTGATCCTCCATATCGATCGTCACCGTCGTCCCCGCTTCTACGGCGGCTGCGACGATCTTCTCGAGGTTGCGGCGACACAGGTCCCTGTCGATCATGAGTCCAAGCTGGGTCGGTTTGACGCTGATCTCGCTCCTCAGCCCGCTGGAACGGATGCGCTCCAATGTCTGCAGGTACAGCTCGCTCGCGGCCTCAGCCTGGGTCGCGTCGGTGACCGCCTCTCCCAGCGCGTCCAGCGACACCAAGAACCCTGCGTCATTCAGCCTGCGCGCAACGGCTACGGCGTCATCCAAGGTCTCGCCAGCGACGAAGCGGCGAGCGACGCGCCTCCCGGCCCCTTGGGTCACCTGTCGGCGGACCTTCGGACGGTGGCCTATCCCCAGGATGAGTCTGCGCGTCAGTGGCATGAGGCAATCGTATATCGGCGGCCGCTCGAGCCGGTGCGCCTACGCTCTGCCCGGGAGCAAGGGGAGGCAAACATGGCAACGGTCACAGAGCGTGCAGCAACGCGCGCGTCAGGGTTCGGGATGCTTGGCCTAGGGATCATCACGGGCCTCTTGGGTCTGGCGGTCTTCGGGATCGCGGCCACCCAAGAGAGTCCCCTAGGCATGGGGACGGCGATCATCTTGGGGATCGTGGCGCTGGTCTGTCTCGCAGGGCTCGTCGTGATCCAACCGAACGAGGCGATCGTCCTGGTCTTCTTCGGCCGCTATACCGGCACCGTTCGGACCGATGGATTCCATTGGGTCAACCCGCTGGCTAAGCCACAATCCTCGAAGATCTCGCTGCGGATGCACAACTTCGATTCCGCCAAGGTCAAGGTGAACGATCGCAACGGCAACCCCGTAGAGATCGCCGCGGTCGTCGTATGGCGCGTCATCGATACGGCTCGCGCGACATTCGATGTCGAGGATTACGAGGAGTTCGTTCGCGTACAGAGCGAGACCGCGGTTCGACATCTGGCGACCAGTTACCCGTACGACTCAGACCAACCGGGAGCGCTGAGCTTGTCGGGGACGGTCGACGAGGTCTCGCAAACCTTGCAGACCGAGCTGGCGGATCGGCTCGCGGCTGCGGGGGTCGAGGTGATCGAGGCTCGGCTCTCACACCTCGCCTACTCGCAGGAGATCGCCGCCGCCATGTTGCGACGCCAGCAGGCAGCCGCCGTCGTCGCCGCGCGCGCACAGATGGTCGATGGTGCGGTCGGCATGGTGGACCTAGCACTTCGGCGCCTCGAGGAAGAGGGGGTCGTGCAGTTGGACGAGCAGGCGAAGGCGAACATGGTCGCCAACCTGTTGGTCGTGCTCACCAGCGAACAGGCAGCCGCGCCCGTACTGAACACGACAAGCGGCGGGTCGCCGGTTCGCTAACTGGGCTGGGACGGCTGTCCCTGCTTCGCCCGCCAAGCCAGGTCGGCTTCGAGATAACTAGCGAACCCGATCTTCATGGCGGTCTCGAAGTTGCCGTCGGATTCGACCAGGAAAGCTCCAACGATGCGGTCGAGTTCGTCTTGGTCCACCGCCACGATCGGCAAGGACGCGACCAGGAACGCATCCCCGTCGGTATCCAGAGCGAACGCGACCCCACGCGCACGCAGGTTCCGCTGCAACAGCAACTGATGGAAGGCGTCTTGATCCTCCTGCGGGCGCCGCATGAAGAATGACTCGAAGCGAAGGTGCGTCTCCCCCAGCGTCGCGACGATCCCGATCGTCAACCTGTGCTCGCCCTTCAATTGCAACGCCAGACGAGGATCGTCCCTGCGGTACGCGATCTGGTTCGTCGAACAGAATGTCTCGAGTTCGTCTAGCGCGCTCATGATTGGGCTGGGTTGATGCGATGGAAGGCCTCGGCGGCACGATAGCCCCGTTCGGCTCCCACCTGTCTCGCCCAACCTTCCACCTTCTCACGCCAATCGTCCAGGTGAGCGAACTGGCTCTCGTGGGCGGCCAAGGCATCGAGTTTCTTTGGCAGCGACGCTTCGATGTCGATGTACACATCTGGCTGCGTGGTGCCCATCAGCCAGAGTTCCTTCGCGCGATGCGGAGCGAGACCTCGCTCACGCAACGACGGGAACGCGTTCCATTCCCTGGCTCCTATGGCGCCATCGGTGGTCGCGAACCCGGCGGCACGGTGGTCTGGATGCAGCTCGTAGAGACGCCAAGGGTCGTGCCCGATGACGATGTCCGGCCTGAATCCGCGGATGGTCGCGGCTACCAGTTCGGTGGCTGCTTCCCGACTGTGTTCGAGGTTCCCATCTGCCGATCCGCCGAAGACGATCTCGTCGACGCCGAGGATCCTCGCAGCCGCCTTGGCTTCCGCCAGCCGCGTCACCGCAACCTCGGCGGGATCGATGGCCGGGTCGTGAGATCCGAGCCGTCCGTCGGTGAGGATCAGGAAACCGACGACGGCTCCTGAAGAGAGCCAGTTGGCGATGGTGCCTCCGGCGTACAGTTCGGCGTCGTCTGGGTGAGCGCCGATGACCAACACCCGACCGGGTACCAACGATGCGGTCATCCGGTCTCTCCCATCCCTTCCCGACGAACGATCCGCTTGCGCTGACCGGCGGCCACGGCATCCTCGTAGGCAGACAGCAAACCGCGGGCAACCCAGCGCCAATCGAAGCGTCGAGCGAACCCGACACCTCGCTCGGATAGTTCCATCCGATATCCCTCGTCGGAAAGGATCGAGTCGATCGCGCGCGAGAACGCGGCGACATCACCGGGAGGTACGAGCACGCCGGTCTCACCGTCGCGGACGGTCGTGCGCAGGCCCCCGACATCGCTGGCGACCACCGGGGTGCCGCAAGCGGCCGACTCGAGTGCCACCAGGCCGAAACTCTCGCTCCGGCTGGGGACGATGGTCACCGATGCGCTGCGGTACAGATCCGCGAGGGTGTCGTGCGGGGCGGGCGGCAGGAACCGGATGTCGTGGGAAGACATCCCGCAGGACATAGCCAACGCCCGGAGGTCGTCTGGATCGCTGCCAAGGATCCCCGAAGGCCCTCCGACGATCACGAGCAACGGGTCGCGATACGACCCGGCCGAGAGTCCCGCCACCGCTCGAACCGCGACCTCTGGCGCCTTCAAGGGTTGGAGCCGACCTACGAACAGCACGATCGGCCGATCCGTCGGCAGGCCCAGCCGCTGCTTGATCTCGGTTACATGGGAACTGGGCCGGAAACGGTCGGGGTCCACTCCCGGAGAGATGACACGGATGCGTGAAGGCTCGGCTCCGTACAACTCTCGAAGTTCTTCCGCCTCGGCCATGGTTGGAGCCAGGATCTGGTCGGCAGCCGCGATGATCCGCTCTTCTGCGGCTATCCGCTCGGCGGATTCTGGCCGATCGGCAGGAGCGAGGTTGAGGTTCTTCACCTTGGCGAGTGTGTGAAAGGTCTGCAGTAGCGGTACCTGCCAGCGCTCGGCCAGCAGCCTGCCGACCTTGCCGCTCATCCAATAGTGACCATGCACGAGGTCATATCCGCGGCCTTCGGATTCAGCGAAAGCCATCAGGGCATAGGTGAACGGCTCGAGCAACGAGGCGACCGCATCCTTGGCTATGACCGAGCGAGGTCCCGCCTCGAGGTGGATGGCGCGCGCACCTCGAGCCATCGGCGCGATCGGCTGAGGACAGCCAGGATCGCGGGTGAAGATATCGACCTCGACACCCATCTCGGCCAGCCGGATCGCTACCTCTCGGAGATAGACATTCATCCCGCCTGCGTCTCCGCTTCCTGGCTGGTCGAGCGGGCATGTGTGCACCGACAGCAGCGCTACGCGCTGCAAGCGGGGCCCGTGATCGAAAGGCGCGTGGGGCTGATGATGCATCAGCTGCGCTCCCACCTGAGAGCGAAGACGGCAACATCGCTCGCACCCAGCCGATACTTGTATTCCTCGTCGCCTCGAAGCAGATCGAAGGATCTGGCGCCGGCCTGGCAGGCGAGCCGGATCTGCTCGGCCATGGCGACCATACCGACCGACAGGTTGCGATACTCCGGATCGAAAGCCGAGTTCCACACGAGCCACCGGTCTCGGACCAGGAAGGAGAATACGCTCGCCAGGCCGCGGCCGTCGTGGTCCTCTAGCCAACTGAGGCGCAGCATCCCAAGGCCAAGCGTGGCTTCAGCCACCCGTCGGAACAGATCCTCGTGGTCAGGCGTCATGAACGAGCCTTTATCCCCGGCAGCCAGACGATGAAGCGCGAAGAATGCTTCCAGATCCCGATCGAGAGAGTCGGCGTCGGATAGACGCGTCGTCCACTCCCCGATCTCGCGGGTCAGACGGCGCGCCTTGCGGCGGACCTCGTGTCGCTGTTTGGAGTCCAGGCTGGCCAGGTAGGCGTCGAAATCCCCGTCCAGTCGTATCGCGGGACTGACCGCGACGGGTTCCACCCTGCTCTTCCAGCCTCGTGATTCGGCCGCGTGATGGAGGGGCTTCAACCAGCCGTCCTCTTCGAGCAGACCGTCCAGATCGGCCGAGGTCCAAGGGATCTCCTCCAGGGCGGCGATCATGTCTTTGGCGGCTTGGTCGCGGTCCGCCCCACCGACGGGGCCGGCTAGGTCGCTCACGGAAGGATCCGGCAGGAACCGCAAGGTTGCGTCATCTAGGCGCACCGGCAGGACGGCGGTTCGGTCACCGACGACCAGAGCAGAACCTTGGACCGAGGGGAGGTTGGCGGCACACCAGGCGGGGTGCTGGAAGAGCGAAGCGGCCGGATCGGCCTCCCAGGCTTCGAGCCATGCGGCAAGGACCTCCTCAGGGAAGGAGCCGTCGACCACCTCGGTACATCGCATCAGCAGGTCAGAAAGGGTAGCCGAGCCCCCGTCCCCGTCCATCCGGCGCATCTGGGTTAGCAACGCCGTGCGGGACCGCCTCCTTCCCTGTCCCATTGACTCGAGGTAAGAGCACGGCAGGAAAGGGCGGAGGGCTCGATGCAAGCACCGAGCCCTCCGGGGTGGGGTCTAGATCAGCTGGCGTGAACAGAACCGCTGGAGATGCCGTTGCCGTTGACCGGGCCGGCAAGGTCGACCGCAGGGACCGAGGGGGTCGTCTTCTTGGTCGATGTCTTCCTGGCCGTGGTCTTCTTAGGGGTGGACTTCTTGGCGGTCGTCTTCTTCGCAGCAGAGGTCTTCTTCGAGGACGCCTTCTTGGCGGTCTTCTTGCCCTTGCCGGGGGTCCTGCCGAAGCCGGTCAGCTTGCTCTGCAGCGCCGAGGTGCGCTCCTTCGCGTCAGCGACCAGCTTGTTGGCGGTGCCGGGCAGGTCGTTGGCGATCCGGGTCGCGCTGTCCGGCAGCTCCTGGACGAAACCCTGGATCAGGGTAGGGATCTCGACGAGCTTGTCCTGCAGGTCCTTCGTGCGGGCCTGCAATGCGGGCAGGTCGATCGGAGCGAAGGCCCTGAGGTCGAGTTGGGTGACCTTGCTCTGCACCTTCTGTTGGAACTTGGTGACGGTGTTCGGCAGGTCCTTCACGCGAGCGACGACCGCGTCGCGCGCGGACTCGATGTTCTTCAGATCGATGTTCATGAACCTTCTCCTTGCTTGATGGGCTTGCTCTGTTCGATCGACTTGCTGATCCTTGGGCACTTCACGAAAGGTGCGGGGGGCGGAGGGGAGCCAGCCGAGTGAGGGCTGCGAGAGCCTGCGGTCTCCGCCCCCCGCGGTTCGGCTCACACGACGCGATCTTCCCCAGACGCGTCATCTGCCGAAGGGGTCTGGTTGCCGTCATCCTCAGACGACTGGATGTAGGACTCAAATATGTTGATCAAGGCGTCCTTCTGTCGCCGATCGAGCCGCTGGTCGGACTGGATGGCCGCGACGACATCGGCACCGCCGGTGTCCTCGAGGATCCCAGCCTTCACATAGAGGGTCTCGGCACTGATCTTGAGAGCCTTGGCGATCCCCTGCAGGATCTCGGCGCTCGGCTTGCGAAGGCCCCGCTCGATCTGGGATAGGTAAGGGTTCGAGATGCCAGAGAGATTGGCGACGGTGCGCAGACTCATCTGGGCTCGCTGCCGCTGTTCGCGGATGAACGAGCCGAGTTCGACAACCTTCTGGAGGGCCATGTGCTTGCTGAAGTTAGCACGGGTGCTAGCGCAGAGCAAATCTTTGCGAACTGCTGCTCGCACGACTACCGCCCCACATGGCCATAACCGCCCACCTCTGGGCACCTTGAACCGTTGTCCGCCCAGGTAGGAGGCGGTACCCTTGCCGGTGGATGTTCAACTGGAGCGGGAGAGGGTCTTGAAGGTTCTGATCGCCGACGACGACGCCCTCGTGCGCGAATTGCTCGGCGCCGTCCTCGAGGCCGGCCAGTTCGAGCTGGTATTCGCCGAGGACGGGCTATCGGCCCTCGAAGCCGTGAAGGACAGCCGTCCCGACTGCGTGATCTTGGACCTCATGATGCCCGGGATGGACGGCTTATCGGTCTGCGAGGCCATCCGGAAGGATCCGGACATCGCTGGAGTTCGGGTGGTCATGCTGACAGCCAACGCTCTGGCCACCCGAGGGAGATGGCGCGAGGCAGGCGTAGACGCCATGCTGACCAAGCCGTTCGGAGCGCTGGACCTGATGGACGCCATAACCGGCAGCACCGCGGGAGACCGGACATGACCGAACCAGACCCTCGCGAGCGCCTGGCCGAGAGGTTCGCGCTGGACGACGCGCCGCTGCCTCAGATGGAGGGCGAGGACCTGCGCCAGCAGATGATGCTGCTGGCCAGAGACCTCTCCTCGCTGTACCGCCGCGAGAAGAGACGATCCGAGGAACTCGCTCGCGCCGTCGATGAGCTCGAAGATGCCTGCACGCAGATCGTCCGAACGCTTGCCGTGGTGGTGGACGCGAAGGACTCGACCACCGGAGGCCACATCGAGCGGGCTACCGCCTACGCGATGGCGCTCACCGAGTCGGTCGCTCCTTCGCTCGCGAAGGACCCCGTGATCCGCTACGGCTACCTGCTGCATGACATCGGTAAGGTCGGCGTCCCCGAGTCGGTCCTGACCAAGCCCGGTCCTCTCACAGAGAGCGAAGAGTTGCTGATGCGCGCGCACCCGGCGATCGGTCGACGGATGCTGGCTCCGATGGCGTTCCTGCAAGGAGCCATCCCTATCGTCGAATGCCACCATGAGCGCTGGGATGGTCTCGGATACCCCAATGGTTTCCGCGGCAACGAGATACCGCTTCCCGCCCGCATCTTCGCGATAGCGGACGCCTTCGATGCGATCACCCACGACCGGCCTTACCGCGATGGGGTTCCCGTCGCACAGGCCGTCGAAGAGATCCAGGCTCATGGCGGAACTCAGTTCGATCCGACCCTCACGGCCGCGTTCGCGGAACTTCACCGCGAGGGACGACTGCAGGCCTAGTGGCCACGGCGACTGATCCGATAGTCGTCGAGGTGACCCGGTCGGGGACCGTCGAGTCCACCCACCTGGTCGATGTTGCGGTCGTGGACGGAGATGGGCGGCTTGCCCTCTCGGCCGGAGATCCCGACCACCTGGCGGCCTTCCGCTCCTCGGTCAAGCCTCTACAGGCGCTGGTATGCCTCGAGCAGGGCTGGCAACCCTCAGGGTCTGCCGCTCTGGCCATCGCAAGCGCGTCTCACAACGGCGAGCCAGGACACATCGAAGCTGCTCGCCAGATCCTCGCCGACTCGGGTCTGAGTGAGGATCTACTGCGGTGCCCGGAGGCTTGGCCAGCTCGTGCTGATGACATCGCTGGGGTACCCGCCAGACGGCGTGTCTTTCACAACTGTTCGGGCAAGCATTCGGCCTTCCTGGCGACCTGCGCAGTTAGAGGGTGGCCCTTTGATTCCTACCTGGATCCCGCCCACGATCTGCAGCGCGCGATCCTGGCTCGGGTGGGCGCGGCGATGAGAGAGGAACCGCGAGCGATCCTGGTGGACGGATGCGGCGCACCGACCCCGGTAGCGAGCCTTGCCGGTTTCGCTCGGGCGTTCGGATCGGTCGCGGACGCACCAACGGTCGCCTCGATGCTTGAACATCCCTTCCTGGTCGGAGGAACCGACCGGCTGGACTCAGCCTTGCTAGAGGCCGGTGTCGTCACCAAGGCAGGCGCCGAGGGCATGTCTTGCCTGCTGATCCGAAACGATCAGGACATGTTCGCGGTCGCCTTGAAGAGCCGCGATGGCTCATCTCGCGCCCGGGGACCAACGATCGCGCTGATCCTGGAGCAACTCGACCCGGCAGCCCTGGAGGGTGTGCGTGCCGACCTGCTCTCGCCGCCGACGCTTGGCGCCGGGGAACCGGTCGGAGCCGCGGTGGCGGCCGGGAAACTGGTCTAACCCTTCAGCGCGTCGTCCGGACTCGCTTCACCACTGGCGTAACGACGACCGAGTTCCGCGTTGAGTGTGTCGAGGGTGTCTAGGACCTTGCGTCGCGTCTCGCTCACCTGCTTCTCGGCGTCCTTATGGGCCTCGAGGCGTTCACGCAACTGCTCCTCTGAGAGGTCGTCCAGGATCGTGAGGGTGTCGTCCATCGCGACCTTGGTCGTAGGGCGGTTGGGACGGTCGAACACGATCTTCGGATCGTGCAGGTTCCCTCCCCCGCGCGTCCCACCGACGGTGCCATCGCTGAGGATGTCCTTCAAGCGATCCACCAGAGATCCCGTGGCGCCACCCGACCGGCGATCCAACTCGGCTTCGATGATGGCCACTCGACCATGGATCACCCGACGCTCGTAGCTGAGCAAGGCCTCTTCCTCACCCGTCTCGGCGCGCATCGTACGCAGATCCGGCAACGCGACACCCTTCAGATCCGCCAGGTAATCAGGCGACAGGATGCGGTCGAGTCGGCGGCGGAACTGCGTCATGTGCTCGATGTTACTCCCGGGAAGGGGCTCGAACGGCTGCGGCAGGACACGCGATCAACGATCGGGCGATCTCGGATGAAAGGGCCAGGGACGCCCGGCGGCGAACCGTTAGGCTGGCCGCAGCTACGCGCCCACCAAGCGCGTGCGGAGACCTTCCTGTGGAGAACCCCGAAGGGAACGCCCTCTTCCGCACCTGGCCCTATGCGAAGCCCTACCTGGGTTCGCTGGCCGGGTCCATGCTGCTTGCGCTGGTGATGACCGGCCTCGCGATGACCTTCCCTCCCATCAGCGGGGCCGTGATCGACGATCTCAGTCGCACCGTCGAGCGAGGCGGCCGGTTGGTTGCGGATCCAGACACCTCTCGCCTCTGGTTCTTCGCGATCCTCACGGTCTGCCTGGGAGCGGCCGAAGCCTTCGTAGCTTTCCTTCGGCGTTACATCGCCGCCACCGGATCGATCTCGATGGAGAGAGACATGCGGAACGCGCTGTTCCACAGGCTTCAGCGACTCCCGATCTCGTTCCATGACCGCTGGCAGTCCGGCCAACTCCTGTCGCGCGTCACCGGAGATCTTGGCACCATCCGCCGCTTCATCGGATTCGGTCTGATCTTCCTGGTGGTCAACACCATCCAGTTCGTGGCGGTCAGCGTGATGATGTTCCTGATCAGTCCCACCCTGACCGCCTTCACGGTCGGGATGGCCGTACCGATCGCCGTGCTTGCTCGCATCATGAACCGGCGCTATCACCGGTACGCACGAGCCGTCCAGGACGACACCGGCGATCTCGCAACCGTGATCGAAGAGTCGACGACAGGTATCCGGATCATCAAGGCATTCGGTCGCGGGCGCTTCATGATCGATCGCTTCCGCGATCAAGCCAACACCCTGCACGACTCGAACATGCGGGTCGTGAAACTGCGGGCTCTCTTCTGGCCGATCCTGGCTTGGCTGCCTGCCATCAACATGGCCGCCGTCGTAACGATCGGGGGCTTGTCGGTCCTGAACGGCTCGATGTCGCTTGGCGACCTGAACGAGTTCATCCTCTATCTGATCATGCTGGCATGGCCGATCCGCTCGGTCGGCTGGATCCTGGGCATGGCTGAGGAGGCGCGTACCGCGTCGGAGCGATATTTCGAGGTCATGGACGCGCCGCTGATCATCTCGGATGCGCCCAACGCCACCGCTCTTCCAGACGAACTCGAAGGCCGGGTCCGTTTCGAGTCGGTCTCGTTCACCTACCCGGGCGCCAGCGACCCGACGCTGGCGAACATCGACCTCGAACTCGAGCCAGGCGAAACCATGGCGCTGGTCGGTGCTACCGGTAGCGGCAAGACCACCCTTGCTTCCCTGGTGCCACGCCTGATCGATCCGTCGTCAGGTCGGATCACGATCGACGGGCACGACATCAGAGGCGTGAGGTTGGAATCGCTACGGCGGGCCGTGGGCGTCGCCTTCGAGGAACCCGTTCTGTTCAGCATGAGCGCGAGAGAGAACCTCATCCTTGGCTACCCGCAGGCCACGACCGAAGACATCGACCGCGCCATCGACATCGCTCACGCGGGTTTCCTCCGGGAACTGCCCTGGGGTCTTGATACCCGCGTCGGCGAGCAGGGCTATTCGCTCTCAGGCGGTCAGAGGCAGCGGCTGGCGCTTGCCCGCGCGATCATCAGCCGTCCGAGCGTGTTGGTCCTCGATGATCCGCTCAGCGCCGTGGATGTCCATACCGAAGAGCAGATCGAGTCTGCCTTGCGGTCGGTGTTGACCGGCATGACGGCTCTGATCGTGGTCCATCGCCCTTCGACAGTGGCTCTGTGCGATCGGGTCGCGTTGCTGCATGACGGTCGTATCACAGAGGTAGGACGCCATCACGAACTCATGGCGAATTCGGAGGTCTATCGGAACATCTTGTCGATGGAAGCCGAGATCGCAGGAGAAGCTGCACGATGAGCAGTCCCAAGCAGCAAACCCCCACGCTTGCTTCCAGCACGGGCGACAAGCTCGACTGGCGCGGAGTCGCCTCGGAGGATCAAGACAAGATCACCGCGGAAGCCGCGAAGCTGATCCATCGCCGCTCGCGCCAACTCCTGGGCGAGCTGGTTCGGCCCTACAGACGGCGGCTGGGCTGGGCGATCGTGTGGGTGATCATCATGATCGCGGGCGGGCTGACCGCCCCACAGCTGATCCGCAAAGCGATCGATGATGGGATCGAGCCCTTCCGAGGCAGCGGCGTCTTCCCTCGGCAACTGTTCTGGATCCTCATCGCTTTCCTGTCGGTGGTCACGATCGAGGCCCTGGCCGAGCGCTGGTTCCAGCGAACCAGCGGCCAACTGACCCAGGACGCCCTTCGGGATCTACGGGTCAGGGTCTTCAAGAAGTTCCAGCAGCTGTCGATGTCGTTCCACGAGAACTACACCTCGGGCCGTGCGATCGCCCGCATGACCAGCGACATCGACGCACTGTCAGAGCTCTTCGGAAGCGGCATCAACCTGGTCGTGGTCAGCATCCTCGAGTTGGGCGGGATCGCCTTCCTGCTCTTCTGGATGGATCCGCTGCTGGCCGCACTCCTGATGCTCCTGGTGCCCGGCACGCAGATCCTGACACGCTGGTTCCAGAAACGGGCAGGCGAGGCCTACAGGCGACAGCGCCGGACGGTCGCTCTGCTGATCGTCCATACCGTCGAGACCATCGGCGGTATGCGCGCGGTCCAGGCCTTCCGCCGCGAACCTCGCAACGATGAGATCATGCGTGACCTGAACGCCGACTACTCGGGCGCGAACATCCAGTCGATCCGGCTGCTATCGATCTTCGCGCCCGGACTGTCGTTCGCCGGACGCGTCGGGAGCGCGATGGTCCTGCTGATCGGCGGAGCCCGTGTGGGCAGCGGAGCGATGACGCTCGGCGCCTTCGTCGCCTTCCTGCTCTATGTTCGCCGCTTCTTCGAGCCGCTGCAGGAACTGTCGCAGGTGTACAACCTGTTCCAGTCCGCGGCGGCTGCTCTGGACAACCTGGCTGGCGTCATCGAAGAGGAACCCACGGTCGCTGACCCCAAGATCCCCGTGGTTCCTCGGGATGTCCGGGGCGCGATCACCTTCGAGGGTGTGCGGTTCGCTTACCGCGAGGTAGAGGTCCTGCACGGGATCGACATCGAGGTACCGGCGGGACAGACCGTGGCTCTGGTAGGCGAGACCGGTGCCGGCAAGACGACCTTCGCGCGGCTGGTGGCCCGGTTCTGGGATCCGACCGAAGGTCGGGTCCTACTGGATGGGACAGACCTGCGTGGTTTCAGCGACGCTGATCTTCGTCAGATGATCGCGATGGTGACCCAAGAGTCGTTCCTGTTCAGTGGCACCGTCGCAGACAACATCGCGCTGGGAAAACCCTCGGCGACACGCTCGGAGATCGTCGCAGCGGCCGAAGCGATCGGTGCGCGCGGGTTCATCGAAGCGCTGCCTGAAGGGTTCGACACCGATGTCCGTAAGCGAGGCGGCAGATTGAGCGCAGGTCAACGACAGCTAGTGTCCTTCGCGCGTGCCTTCATCGCCGACCCGAAGGTACTGATCCTCGATGAGGCGACCAGCTCGCTAGACATCCCCTCCGAGAGGGCGGTTCAGCACGCGATGCGAACGCTCCTGGCCGACCGGACCGCGTTCATCATCGCGCACCGTCTCACCACCGTCGAGGTCGCCGATCGCGTCCTTGTGGTCGGCGACGGCAGGATCATGGAGGACGGCTCACCCGCCGAACTCATCGCTTCTGGCGGCGAATACGCGGGCCTGCACGCCCAGTGGCTCGCTTCGCTAGCTCGCTGAGTTGCGGGCAGCAGGGATCGCGCTAGGTCGCTCTTGTCACCTGCAGCGCTGATCGGCGATAGCTCGCTGAGTTACAGCCCGTAAGACTTGGCGATGATCTCGTGCATGATCTGAGTGGTTCCGCCGCCGATCGGCCCTAGGCGCGAATCTCGCCACGCGCGTTGGACCGGGAACTCCATCATGTAGCCGTAGCCGCCGTGGACCTGAAGGCACTCGTCGGCTACGCGCCAGTCGACCTCGCAGGCCAACGCCTTCGCCATCGAGACCAGCCGGAGCGTGTCTTCGCGATCCAGCAGGTATGCGCGCAGAGCTTCGTAGGTCAGCGCCCGGGCCGCCTCGATCTCGGTCTCCATATCGGCGAATCGGTGCCGCCAGACCTGGAACCGAGCCAACTCGCGCCCGAAAACCTTCCGGTCTCGCGCGTAGGCGATCCCGCCCTCTAAGGTCTGCTGTGCGGCAGAGACAGCGCCGAGCGACATGCACAGGCGTTCCCACGCGAAGTTGCCCATGATCTGCTTGAAACCGTGTCCCTCCTGGCCGCCCAGGATGTTCGCGGCCGGGACCTTCACCTCGTCGAAGGTGAGCTCGCCGGTGTGACTGGTACGCCAACCGACCGTGCCGATCCGCTTGGCCGAGAAACCTCTGGCATCCGTGGGGACGACGACCAGAGAGATGCCGCCGTGTCCGTCCCCGCCTGTGCGCACCGCCGTCACGACATAGTCACACCGGGAACCGTTGGTGATGAAGGTCTTGGTGCCGGAGATGACCAGATCCCCGCCGTCGCGTACGCCTCTGGTTCGAAGCGAGGCAACATCGCTACCGGCGTCGGGTTCGGTTACTCCCAGCGCGCCGATCAGTTTCCCCTCGATGGAGGGGGTCAGCAGTTCCTTGCGCTGCTCGTCTGTGCCGAAGCGACCGAGGTACAGCGACGCGAGATCGGTGTGAGCACCCAGGCCAGCGGCCACACCTCCAGAGCGGCATCGCGCCAACTCCTCGACGAAGACGGCAGCGGCGAGGAAGTCAGGGCCGGTCCCGCCGAACTCGGGTCCGAACTTGAGACCGAAGAAGCCGAGCTCGCCTGCCCGCTCATACAGCGAGCGCGGAAACTCGCCTGCGGCCTCCCACTCTTCGACATGCGGATGGATCTCGCGTTCGACGAAGCGGCGCACGCTGTCGCGGAATGCTTCGTGTTCAGCGGTGAAAAGGTTGAAGTCGTCGCCTTCGGGGCGAGCTACTGGATTCGCGCCGTCGAACATGGTCATAGCCCCATCGTCTTGGCGATGATCTCGCGCATCACCTCATCGGCGCCTGCACCGATCCGGATCAGCCTGGTATCACGCCAGGCTCGTTCGATCGGAAGGTCGGTCGTATAGGCGGCGCCACCGAAGATCTGCATCGCGGCGTTGGTGACCTCGTTGCTGATGATGCTGCCGTAGAGCTTGGCGGTCGTGATCTCGCGCACCGGGTAGGTGCCAGTCGCGAAGCGCCATGCGGCGTCGTAGATCAGGGCTCTCGACGCCTCAACCTTCGTAGCTAGATCGGCGATCATGTGACCGATCGCCTGATAGCTGCCGATCGGTTTGCCGAAGGTCTTGCGTTCCTTGGCGTAGGCGATGCACTTCTCGAGCAGGAACGCCGCGCCCGCAACCTGGCCGGCTGCGCCGACCAAGCGCTCACCCTGAAGTTCCCACATGATCTGCGGGAAGCCGGCGTTCTCTTCACCAAGCAGCGCGTCCGCGGGGACCCTCACATCGTCGATCGCGATCTCGGCCGTGTCGCTCGAACGCATGCCGAGTTTGTCGAGTTTCCGGGCGACGCTCCACCCGGGGAGGTCGGTTGGGACGATGAACAGGGAGAACGAGTTGTGCCCCGGCTCGTCAGATGTCCGGGCTACCAGCGTGCAGTAGTGCGCGCGGACACCGTTGGTGATGAAGATCTTGCGTCCGTTGATCACCCAATCAGAGCCGTCCCGGCGAGCGCGCGTCTGGATGTTGGCCACATCGCTGCCAGCCTCTGGCTCGGTTATCCCTAGACAGGCGACACTGGTGCCGGCGATGGCCGGACGGAGGTACTCCTCCTGCTGCTCGGGCGTGCCGAACTTGAGGATCGGCGGGGTAGCCATATCGGTCTGGACGGCAACCGCCATCGACAGTCCGCCACTACCGCAGCGGGTCATCTCCTCCTTGAACACCAACCCCGAAAGGTAATCGCCGCCTTGGCCGCCGAGCCGTTCGGGATAGGTCAGACCCAGGAAGCCGGCCTCACCCAACTGCGTGAAGACCGAATCGGGGAAACCATCTGCGGCTTCCCATCCGTCGGCGTGGGGCAGGAGCTCCTTCTCTATGAAGGCGCGGGCGGAACTGCGAAGGGCTTCGTGGTCCTGGGTGAACAGGCCCGGCCGGATAGGGGCCGGTGTCAGTGTCGAGAACGCCATGGAGGAAGGCTACCCCTTTGGCAGATCCTTCCTCGGGGAGGCCAAGCAGCCGTCTGCCTGCTTCCGATTTCACCCTTTCTCCGGCAGGACTTCTGTCCCCGCCTCGCGCCAAGGGCGAGGAGGGGACAGCGCCCGCGGCGCAGAAATAGTTAGGACCTAGACGAAGGAGACATCCGATGCGCAAGGTCCTTGCCTCTCTCATGGTGGTCGGTCTGCTGACCGCTCTTTCACCGGCGCAAGCCGATGCCGATGCCATCTTGATCTCGACCGACCCTGCGGGCGACTGGTCCGAGGGAGAGTTCCCAGAGTTGGCGCCGTTGGGTTCGGCCCTGGGGCAGGACCTGATCACCGCCAGCATCCATCCCGACATCGAAGCCGGGGTCATGGAATTCATCATCGGGGTCACCGAGCTGCCACCCGTCGGAGGCACGCCCGAAGCGACCCGCTACACCTGGAACTTCCTGGTAGGCGGTGCGCCTACCGAACTGGACGGCAAGTTCACCAACTACTCGCGTGGCGCGTGCGATCCGACCGCCGGGAACTGCCCGCCTCCGCGGGACCCGGGGAGCGGCCCGTTCGCTCTGCGAGGTAACTGCACCACGACCCAGAATGTGACACTGTGTCAAGAGTTGGCGCTGCTCCACGCAGAGTTCGATGCTGATGCCGCAACGATCACCATCGGCGTGCCCATCGATCTGATCGACCCAGATGCAGCGTGCCTCGCCATCACCCCAGGCACCAACATCTTCGGTGGTTTCCTGTCGGCAGCCCCCTCGGCGTTCTTCAGCAGCAGCGCGGCTCCTGTGGATGTCATGGACTTCTTCGAGGTCGCCGAGGTGAACACATGCGGCGGATAGCAGCGATCCTTGCCGCAGCTGCACTGATCGCCGCAGCCGCCCCCTCCCTGGCTGATCTGCCGGGCGGCTGCCTCGGGGAGGCTCCCTTCGTGTACTGGAAGGACCCGGTGCGGATCGATACCGCCGCTGCTGGCGGAGAGCCAGTGAGTGTGGTTGCTCAGGATGGCTCGATAACCGTCAGCGCACATGCTGGGACGACACATCTGATGAAGGCTCCCGACGCTGTGCCCGGAGCGACCGACTTCGTAGTTGGCTACTCGAATCAGACCATCAACTGGCGCTCTACCGACGAAGGCCAGACCTGGCGTCGTATAGGCCTTGCGCCTCCTCTAGACACCGGCCCTCACTCGGCGACATCGACCGGGTTCAGCGATCCCGACCTTGCGATAGACCAAGCGGGCAGGCTCTACAACACCGAGATCAACCTGCCTCAGGTGGCGGTCTACTCGAGTCCGGATGACGGACAGTCGTGGCCTACAGCGAACCCGATCGCCAGCAGCGGCGACCGTCCTTGGCTGGCGGCGAACGAGCCGGGCGAGGTGTTCGTGCTGACGAACAACTTCATCAACCGGCCGCTGCTGCGTTCTCAGGATGGCGGTCTGACATTCTCGATCGTGAATGAAGATGCGCCGATCGACGGGAAGCCGATCACCGATCCCTCGAACCCCGACGACGGACTCATAGGGCCTTCAGGCACCGATGCCATCAGTATCAGCGACGATGACGGAGCGACCTGGAAGACCTATCCCGGAGCGAACCTCGGACCGTCGACACAGTTCTTCGGGACCGTTGCCGCCGACTCTGCGGGCAACATCTATGTGGCTGCCGCCGGCGGATACTCGGACAGGGGCAATGTCGATCGGAACGGGTCCGTCACGGTGGCCACCTTCGATCGGAGTTCGCTCCGATGGAGCCATGTTTCCACCCTCGACATCCCGGACGGAGACGCGCTCTGGCCATGGATCGTCGCCGGAGATGAAGGTCGAGTTGCGGTCGCGTGGCTCCAGGAACTTCCCGGAGGGCCGAGGGAGCGGTTCGCGATATATGCGGCCGTCTCGACGAATGCTCACGGCAAGGACCCGTGTGGCGGGTCCTCGACGCCAGAGTGGGCGGTGTCGAACGCTTCGGGCCGTGCGGTGCACGAAGGAAAGATCTGTCTGAGCGGAACCGCCTGCAACCTGAACATCAGTAGCGACCGGCGGCTCGGCGACTTCATCACTATCAACTTCGACGCCGACGGCGACATCTTCATCGTGTCCGGGGATACGACATCCGAGAGCCCGCTAGGGACCAGGAAGCCTACGGCGAACCCGATCTTCGTCGGAGCATCCGTCGGCACCCGTCTATTGGAGGAACCTCGCGAGTTGAGGCCGACCGGTTGCCTCTACGGGCTGGTCGGCTGCTGACCGATCGACAGAGGGCGGCCCATGCGGGCCGCCCTCTCTTCGTAGGGTCGATCAGGCGCCACCAGAGAACATGCCGGTCACCTGGCTGAAGATGTCGTTGAAGAAGGTCGTCAGCGCTCCGCCCTGCACCCAGTTCAACAACAGCAGCGCAACGCTTGCTGCCACCAAGATCACCAGCGTGTACTCGGTGACCGCCTGACCGTCGTCCTCTTCCCGGAGCCGACCCCAGGTACCGCGCACCCGCCGAGCGACACCTCCGCTGAGCGTCGTCAGCACCTGCAGGATGATCGCGATCTTGTCCATCTCGCCTCCCTTGAACAACCTCGAGTAGCGCGACCTTCGCGCCTCTCCCCCGACTCCCCGCCAGCGCCGTCATCCCGACCCGGGGCGCGTCCGTGTCTCGTGGGTTACAACGCGGTCAAGGTCCGGATGGCGCTTATGGCCACCGGCCCGATCGCGAGGACGACGAACGCTGGCAGGAAGCAGAACACCAGTGGGAACACCAACTTGACCGGCGCTGACGCGATCTCTGCTTCGGCGATCGCGCGCACCCTCGATCTGATCTCGCTCGAGAAGGTGCTCAACGCCGGAGCGAGCGGTACGCCCAGACGATCACTTCGCCTCAGGACCTCGACCAGCGAAGCCACATCGGGACTGCCGGAGTGTTCCACGATGACGCGGTACATCTCGTCCCGAGGCTTTCCGGCCCTCGCCTCGGCGAGGCCTCGATCTATCGCGTCCTTCAGGGGACCGGGAGCGCTCGCGCCGGCCATCTGCAGCGACTGGGTCACAGCGAGACCGCTCATGACGCACATCGTCAACCGGTCCAGCGTCGCCGGAAGGCCTGCCAGGATCTCGTCGGTTCTAGCCGAGGACCGGGCCTCGATCGCGCGAGCCTGCAGGTATCCGCCCGCGACTACGCCGAGGCCGACGGTGTCAGCACCCCATGCAAAGGCGGCCAGGGTGCCTCCCGCTGCAGCCGCCAGGACCACCTTTGCCAGATCCTCGTCCTCGAGGGTGGAGCCGAGCCTTGATACCAATGGCGTCCCCAGACCAGATCGCAGCCGACTCCCGAGCCGCGCCAAACCCCCTCCCCCGGACGGCACAAGAGCGGCAAGCGCCGAGGATCGCATGAACATCAGGCGAGCCTCTTGATCCAGAGGATCCCGGTCGCTTCCAGCCCCATACCGACCACCAGCAGCACATACCCGAGCGGTTCTGTGAACAGCATCCGTGCCGGAGAGGTCTCGGACCCAGAGGTCATGGCCAGGAATGCAAGCGGCATGCTTCCAACCACGATCGCCGAGAGTCGGGCTTGCGCCGCTGCCGAACGGCGGTCCCTAGCGATCCGGTGTCGCTCGGCGCACCCGTCGGCAACCAGGTCGAGGACCGAAGGCAGATCTGCGCCCGCTCGAAGCCCGATCCGAAGCGTGTCGACGACCTGACGCATACCGTCACCTGCGGCTCGGACCTGCAGCTGATCGAGTACCCGTTCACGAGGCTGTCCGGCGCGCAGGCCTCTGACGGCCTCGTCCAGGGTGCCGCTCAGTATGGAGCCCTCGGCGGCGACCGCTGCCATCGCACCTTCGAAGGCATGACCCGCACGCAGCTGGGCTGCCAGGCCGCGCGCGACCTTCGGGGCCGCTTCGTCGTGGAGGATGGCTATGCGTCGGACCGCACGCCGGTCTCTGAACCAGACGAAACTCACCGCCGCGAGACAGCCCACCCACGCCCCCCAGAGGCCTCTCCAGGTGGCACCCAGGAGCGCGCCGATCGCTGGGGCCTCTCCTAGAGCATCCATCCACGAGGTGATAGCCCCAGGCCGACGACCTACAGCGGACAACAGCGCCCTCCGACTGCGAGCGGTAACTATCGCGATCGCCGAGATCAGCAGCGCGACGACTAGCAGGATCAACCCTCGGCCTTTCCGAGGACGGGCTGACCGTCGTGATCATGGACCCGGACGATCGACTCGACGGTCCTCTTCCCATCCGATCGTCTGGCGACATGGACGATCAGATCGAGCGCGGAGGCGATGCTCCTGCGCACCGCGCTGCTCGGCAGCGGGTTGTCTGCCATCGCCGCCATGGCTTCCAGGCGGACGATCAGCTCTTCGGGTGAGTTCGCATGAACCGTTCCCATCGACCCGTCGTGGCCCGTGGTCATCGCCTGAAGCATGTCCATGACTTCGGCGCCGCGCACCTCGCCGACGATGATGCGATCGGGGCGCATGCGCAACGATTGGCGAACGAGGTCTCGAAGCGTCACCTCGCCACGCCCCTCGGCGTTGGCGGGACGCGATTCCAGCGCCACGCAATGCTCTCGCTGCAGACCGAGTTCGGCCGCATCCTCGATCGTTATGATCCGCTCAGGCTCCGGGATCGCGGCCGACAATGCCCGAAGCACGGTCGTCTTGCCGGTGCCCGCCCCTCCGCACACCACGATGTTGGCGCGCTCCCTGACGGCCGTGCGCAGCAACTCGGCAGCGTCGTACCGCAGCGCGTCGAGCTCCACGAGCTCGCCTAGATCGGGATGGATCCGGGAGAACCGTCGGATGGTTATGGTCGGCCCCGTCACCGCCAGGGGCGGGAGGATCGCGTGAACGCGGGAACCGTCGGGCAGACGGGCATCGACGAAGGGTTTGGAGCCGTCGATCCTCAATCCGAGAGGAGCCACGATGCGGTCGATCAGATGCCTGACGGATGCCTCGGAACCCAGTCGCAGGTCGGTCCGCTCTATGCGACCGTGGCGTTCGACGAAGATCGCGTCGGGGCCGTTCACCATCACCTCTGTCACATCGGGGTCGCGCATCAGGGGCTCGAGCGGTCCGAGTCCCTGGACACGGTCGCTGACGGCCCGCAGCAGCGTCGCGAGGCGGGCTCCCTCGACTCCTTCCTCGACGAGATACTGACCTAACGCCTGCCTCAGACGGATCCGGCGTTCGAAGGGGTCTGACAGCGACAACAACTCCGCCTTCTCGCGCAACAGCCTGGTTCGCAGACGCTCACACACGGCTTCGTCATCCATGAGCCTCGGAGCTGTACTCATCGGTCGGCCACCTCGGTGGCAAGTTCCTGGACGCACCGAGGTGTCGGTGCTAGCCGACCGAGGTCGGTCGTATGCGCGACGCGTCGCGAGTTCCGCAGCGTCCCCCGAGGAGATGATCCGAGCGCTCCCTGCATGTCGCGGACGCGGATCCCGCTGCGTGCCATCATCCTGGCTACCCAGATCGCATCACGGCGGTTGCGGTGAGCGACGGCGACGCTGGAGGTGTCATCGCCAACCAGGAGTACCCGCGCATCGGCTTGGCTCCATGCCCTCTGATCCGAGGCCTCTATGAGGCCGAGATCGAGCACCTGCACATCGCCCGTTGCCCGGAGCAGACCGAGCAGCGTCTGGCTCGCTCCAGCGTCCCGAGGACGCCCCGCCAGCAGCGCGACATCGAATCGGCTCGGCGTACCCTCTGAAGCCAGCCGCTCGGGATCAGGGTCCCTCAAGACCTTCGCCAGATCGCCAGGTTCGCCCTGACACCAACGCGATACGGTGCCACGAGGATCTAACTCGACGAGCCTGACGGCTCCGGCGCTTCTGGCTATCCATGCCGCGAGCGTCGTAGTGCCAAGGCCGCCACGGGTGCCTGCCACCGCGATGATCCTTCCGGCCCTCGGACCGGTCCTGGCTGCCGAAGCGATCGCCGCCGATCTGATCTCTGTTGCCAGGCGATCGCTCTCTTCGGGCCACACCACGAAGCCAGCGGCTCCGATGGACAGAGCGTGACGGACCGCGGGCACCGGATCACCGTCTGCGACCACCACCACGGGAGCCGAGCGGCTCAGACCGGTCTTGTTCGCGCCGGCTACCAGCACCGCGCCCGGCCAGGCGTCCAGGTCGACCGAACGGTCTGCCGCGCCAACGACCAGACCTGGGTCTGCCTCGAGGACCTCGACCAAGGAGGATCTGACCGTCTCGTCGTCGTGGGCCACGACGACGACGGTGCCGCTCAACCAGCCCTCCGACGCATCGCGCCGAAGGTAACCGAGGGTAGGCGCCGAAGATCAGGCGGCGCGAGGTTCGATCACAACTTCCCGATCAGCCGGCTCGAGAACGCAGCGCCCTCAGGGCCAGCGTCATCGAGATGGCTCCCAGGATCGCGACCGCCAACAGACCTTTGCCGATGTCGCTGAAGTCGCCGGTGAGCGAGAACCCCCTCATGGCCTCGAGGAGGTAGGTGACCGGGTTCAGCGAGACGGCGACCTTGAACCAGCCAGCCAAGACCTCCTTCGGAGCGAAGGTCGTGGTCAGGAAGAGGAACGGGAAGAACAGCACGAAGGAGGCCTGCGTTGCTGAAGGGCTGCCGGTCTTGAGCGCGATCGCGATACCGAAGCCTGCATATGCGATCCCCCAGAGAACACCTAGCCCGATCATCCCAAAGGCTCCGATCACACCCGTCTGGAAGGTGAGGCCGGTCGCCATGGCGATGAAGGTCACTATCGCCGCCTGGGCGGCGACGCGCACCACATTGGCGCTCATCGCGCCGAGGACCAGCGATACCCGGTGGACCGGAGCCAGTAGCAACTTGTCGAAGTAGCCACGATCGATGTCCATCACCAGCGACAGGCCGGCTCCCTCGTTGGCAGTCGCGAACAGCACGCTGGCGGGCAGCACGAAGGCCTCGTAGTTGGGGAAGCCTGCTTGGTCGGTCAGCCCGGACAGGGCAGCGGTCTGAACGAAGAAGAAGAACAGCGGGATCGTCACGGCGGGGATCAGCGAGGCCGGTTCGCGCAGCGCCTTGCGCAACTCTCTGCGCGCTATCGCATAGATCGCTCGCCCGAGCGAAGGGGACGGTACGGGCTCGGCTATCACTCGGGTACTCATGCCTGCTCCTCTGCGCCCTCGAGCCTGGATCCGGTCAGGTGGAGGAACACTTCATCCAGGGTCGGTTCGGCAACCGACATCGATTCGATGGCGACTTCGGCTTGATCGAGTCGACGGACGATCTCGGCTACGAGGTTCATCCCTTGATCGAGGAAGATCGTGACCGTCCGGCCCTCGACCTGAACATCCTTGGCGCCAAGTTCCCTGCCGATCGCCTCGACCTTGCCGGCTACCCCGTCGGTGACGGTCACTGTCACGACATCGCCGCCGATCTGTCGCTTCAGCGCAGCTGGCGAGCCTTCGGCGATGATCGAGCCGTGGTCGATGATCGCGACCCGGCCAGCCAGCCGATCGGCCTCCTCTAGGTACTGCGTCGTGAGGAATATCGTGAGGCCGTCTTGCTGGTTGAGCCGCATGACCTCCTCCCAGATCGAGTTGCGGCTGGCAGGGTCGAGTCCAGCTGTGGGCTCGTCCAGGAACAGGATCTCGGGATGATGCACGAGTGCAGAGGCGAGATCCAACCTGCGCCTCATGCCACCCGAGTAGGTCTCGACGCGTCGATCTGCTGCCTCGGTCAAGCCCACGACGGCCAGGAGCTCGGCTGCTCGCTCACGGGCCTGTTGGGTCTTATAGCCGTGTAGTTCGCCGGTCAAGGTCAACAGTTCGCGGCCCGTTGATATGGGATCGAGCCCGACATCTTGCAGAGCCACCCCGATCCGGCGCCGGATCTCGTGGGCATCATCGGACAGGGAGAAGCCAGCCACCGTTCCGGTGCCCGCGGTGGGGCGAAGCAGCGTGGTGAGCATCCGGACGGTGGTCGTCTTGCCGGCCCCGTTGGGTCCCAGGAAGCCGAAGATCTCGCCTCGGTCGACGCTCAGGTCGACACCCTTGACGGCGTCTACCCCTTCGAAACTCTTGGCGAGTGAGGTCGCGCTGATCGCTGACATGGCGAGGGAACCTAGCCGACGCCTGGGACTACCTTCATCGGATATGGAGGGAGGTGCTAACACGGACGACTCAACGGAGGCTCTTTGGGTAACGACGCGGGGTAGGCGAAACGCCTACCCCGCTAAGTGTCGACAGTCTCGGATCAGCTGGTGATCGCCCTCAACTCGGTGAAGGTCGCGCGAGCGATCTCGATCGGCGGGCTCGGCGGGCAAGAACTGCTCACCTCGACTCCGAACCAGATCTCGAGTGGACCTTCGACCGGTGACGGGTTGCCCGCCAGATCGGTCAGCGTCAGCGACAGCGTGCCAGCTTCGTAGATCGGGCCGCGCACGACGAGAGCCTGAAGCGGCTTGCCGTCCTTGCGGACCGCGACCTTCACGAAGCCAAAGGGACCCACGAGCGCATCGGAGTAGTCGGCCTCGATCGTTGCGATCGCGTCGCCGGCACCGCCGACGGTCTGCTCCAACTCGATGTAGCCGCCCCGACCGACACATCCGAGACTTCCAGACGGGCTACCCGCTGCGATCCGAACGATCTGCAGGGAACCGGTGTCCTTCGATCCCGAGATGTAGTTGACCGCATCCCCACCCTGATGGATCCCGTCGTACGGGGCAGAGTAGGTGAGCGTCTCGGCCTGGCCGATCCCAGGCACCAGTAGTGCCAGCATCGCTGCGGCAGCCATGAACTTGCGCATATCCAGTCTCCCCCTGATCACGGCGCCCAGGGCGAGTCTTGACGCTCGGCCCAGAGTTCCTTGGCTGACCTGTGTCCGATGATCTGGTTGGAGGCCATCGGGACCTGCTCCTTCGGCGTCATCTGGTTCAAGATGTAGCCGTCGCGGATCTTCTGGACCTCGTCGCACTTGAATTGGCTGCGGTTGTCCTGGATCGTGAGCGCCCCGTTCGGGCCGGTGAGGCCGACATACTCCTCGGCCTTGTCGACCAGATCGGTCTTGCCCGGACGCGAGTAGATCTCTGCGGCGTTGAAGCCGAAGATCGCGTTCCGGATCGAGTAGCGGGCGTTCCGCTTGGTCGCGTCGTTCTCGAATCCAGCCGCAGCCTGCGTCGGCTGGGTCGGGTCATCCGCGTCGCCGTCCAAGCCGTAAGGCAGGTTGTACAGCGCCTTCGCCTCTGCGCTGAACTGCAACTTGCGCAGAGCGATGATCTCGGATTGCGGAGAACCGAACCAGAGCGAGTCGGTGCCCCAACAGATCCGCTTGGGACCGACATACTTGATCAACTTGCCCAACAGGTGAGCAGCTGAGGTCGGGTTGCCCATCACCGAACGCCAGGTCGAACCGATCTCGGCGTAGACATTCGGAACATTGCCGAAACCGTTGGCGCCCGCGAAGTTGCTGGCGTCCCAACCGTTCTCGCGGAGCGACTTGATGAACGCGTCGACCGAACGGTCGCCAGAGTTGACGGCGGCATCGCCCGGGTACTCGTTCATACCGCCACCGTCATAGCCGGAGTGGTACACGATGAAGTTGACATCGGGGTTGCGACGGGCTGCCGGACCGATGTCCCGCGGGCTTGCTGCGCGCTGGTCGAAGCCAGGAAGAGCGAAACCCTTGTGCGTGGCGATGTTCGGCGGCAGGCCGTACTTGTCGCTCACGAACTTGACATGCTCGATGAAGCGCTGGCCGACCAGCGGGTCGTCGAAGAACCAGCCCGAGGCGTACGGGACATCTCCCCACGCCGGATAGGTCTTCCAGCCGCGGATCAGATCGTTGTACTTGATCGCACGCTCTTCCATGATCTCGAACTCGCGCTGCATGTAGACCGGCTCGCGGCCCGCCGAGGATGCAAGTGTGCCTGCGCTGCCACGGTTGGGCATCACGAACGCGTGCAACACCGTGCGCTGGTTCTGTGCCAGAGCGTTGACGACCTGAACCGTCTCGGAAGCGCGATCCATCGGGAGCGGCTGGTTGATGTCCGGCGCGGCGGGGACAGCCGACAGGACGGTCATCGTCGTAGCCGAGTCGAGGAACAGTTCCTTGATGTAGTGGTAACGCGACAGGTTCTCGATCGGGTCGATCTCGCCCGACCCGTAAGGAGCACCACCAAGACCACGGTTGCGGAACTGGGTGGGACCAGCCTGCTGCCAGATGGCGGCGAAGAAAGCCTCGAAGGCAGGGTTGGTGACGCGCCACATGCCATCGGACTCGACATGGTGGCTCTGGACATCGAAGATGAACTCGCCCGGGAGGTTCTGCAGGGTCGCCCATGGGTCCGGGTTGTCCGCCCATTGCAGATCGCACGCGGCGGTCGTGTCGGTGTTGTTGGCCATCGCATAGTGACCACCAGAGGTGTCTGCGATGGTGTTGATCGCCCAGAAGCCGATGGAGTAGGCCATGGCCGTGCGGACGAAGTCTCGACGGCTCATACCGAGCTTGTTGCGGTACCGCTCAACCTCCTGGTTGGCAGCCGCCATGATGTTCAACTCGGTCTCGCTCGGAGCTTCCGGGAAGAACTCGCCGTTAGATGCAGGCAGCACATCCACCGGAAGATCTTCCGGGAGGTCTGGCCACCAACGCTTGCCGCGGATCATGAGATGAAGCCCCCTTCGGCTGTAGTGCTCTCGTGTCCTGGGGCTCTCGACCCCAAGGTCTCAATATTTCGACACTCCGGTAGGAATTCCTCCCGCCGACACAGAATCTCCTGGTCCGACTACGATTCGGACGAACCGAACACTCCGGGTATCGGCATGATCTGCCGGCCCGGAGATGTGCCCAGGTCACCAAGCCTGGGCCGGAAGGGGGAGACATGGCGAAGAGAGCCGAGTACCTCGGCCCGGAGAAGCGGCGGCCGCTGGTGCTGGACGCCGCCGAACGCATCTTCGGGGAAGGCGGCTTCGCAGACGCGAGCATGCAGGCGATCGCCGACAGGGCCGAGATAAGCAAGGCCGTGCTCTACGACTGTTTCCCCGGGGGCAAGCAGGAGATCTACTACGCGATGCTCGAGCGTCTGGGCGAGCGGTTCGAGGATCGGATGCTTGCTGCGCTCGAGCGCTCGAACCAGATGCCTCTGAGGGACGGAATCCGTTCGTTCCTGGAGGATTTCCATGCTTGGGCGGACGAGAACCCGGAGGGCTTCAAGATCCTTTTCGGAGCTGGCGGGTCGGCCGACTCAGAGATCGTCTCGCATACGCAGAAGGCTCGCCGCCATTTCATCGACAAGATGAGCAAGCGCACCAAGCAGATCATGGAAGCCGCAGGTCTGACCTTCGAGCCGATCCACAACCTCTACAACATCGCCATCATCGCGATGTGCGAGGCGACGGCGCGCTGGCGCGCGCACGAGCCTGACCTCGACAAGGATCTGTTGATCCGCATGACGACCGCGTGGATGATGCGCGGCTTCGAAGGTGTCGCCCCTGGCACCTCATGGCAGGAGCATGTGAACCTCTGAGGATCAGCACCTTGGCGTCGACAGCGGCTGATCTTCCAGTTCGATGCCGCCGAGATCCAAGAGTTGACCTCGCGCGACGATGACCTGGCGCGTCGCGCCGCCGGTCGGCGTGGTAGCGACGAGCGTGTAGGCGCCGTCATCGATCGGACCCACACTCGGGTTCACATGCCACTCGAAGGATCCCTCGCTGCCGGTCCGCAGGTCGAGTTCGATGAAGCTGCACAGTTGCGGGCCTCTCGAAGCAGGCAACCATGATGCTTTCATCAGCCGAAGGTCGGCCTGGACCGGCTGACCTTCCTGCGTCGTGCGTCCCGTGATGACAGAGTGCTTCGAGGGATCAGCTGCTGCTTCCAGCAGACGCAGCATCGCCTCGGTGTTCTGAGGGCGTTTGGTTTCGACACCGAAGATGTAGGGCGGATGGAACTGCGTCCCATGCTCGAAGGTGAACCCCAGCGTGCCGGTCGCCGCGTATGCCCAGTCGTCGGTAGTGCCCGTGGTCGCGTAGAGGTCCATACCGGGCTGCGGCCGGTATCCGTTGGCTTCTGCCATGCTCTCTGCCAGGCCCTTGAGGATCGCGATGTCTGGCGGCGGCTTCCTGGTGTGACCCCACGGGTACAAGATCAGGTTGCCGTAGGTGTGGTTGCTCACAACGGCCGTATGGTTCTGAGTCAGCAGGACGCGTTGAACATTCCTGGTCTCTGGTTCGCTCGAGGGGGCGGCGCCTTCGTAGTCGGCGTCCAGCAGCAAGCCGCTGGCTCCGTTCCCGCCGAGCACGGTTCCCGACCCCCACATGAACGGATAGTTGCGGTTGTTGTCGACCCCGTAGGAGCCGACGCTGCTCTGCGACACGGGATCGTTGACCAAGCCTCGAGCGTTCTTGCGCCAGTAAGCACCGAGGCCGTTGCCCGCCGCGGTGATCGGAACATCCACCGGGGCTCCTCTAGAGATGATGAAGCCATCGGGATTCACGACCGGCACAGCGATGACCGAGACCCGCTGCAGCAGTGAACTGATCCGAGCATCACCCGACGCCACGCCATCCAAGAGGTCCTCGATGAAGGCCATGACCAGTTCACCGGCAGGCCATTCGCGGGCGTGGTGGATCCCGTCGATGTACGCCTTGGGGCGCCCGTCATCTGGATCGCCGATGGCGACCTCGATACTCAGGACCTCCCGCCCCTCGAGTGTGCGTTCATCAAGAGTCGAGACCCTGACGAGATCGGGATACTCGCTCTCCCACGCCAAGAGATCGGCTTGATATTCGGCGTAGGTCCGGTACTCGGTGCGGGAGCCGCTGCCTGATCGAGGTTCTAGGGCCTGCGCGGACTGTGCCATCAGCTCTGCGTCGATGACGCGTGGCAGGAAGCCGGCAGTGCGAAGCCGCGCAAGATCACCGGGCCAGGCGACCACTAGCAACTCTTCGCCGACGCGTGTCTCTACCAGGTCGAACCGGTCGGCTAGCCAACCGCCTTGCTCTGGTGTCGCGGTCACGGCCACCAGCATCGGCCCGTTCCCGGTCGCGGTCGCCGGCATCAGACCAGCCGCCAGAGCCAGGGCCAGCATCGAGGACAGCAAGATCTTGCGCATGACCCCTGATTCGCTTCGCCTCAGGCTTCCACCTTCTGCGCAACGAGTAGAGCCGCCCGTTCGGGCGGCTCTACGACGGTTATCGAGTCGGCTAGGCGACAACCTCGAACGCTCCACGCATGAACGGGTGGATCCGGCAGAAGTACGAGTAGAAGCCGGGATCCAGGTTCTGGGTGCTGACCGAGTACACCGGAGACACAGGCGCACCTTCGACGGGGTCGATGTTGCCGAGCTTGTTTGTGTCCAAGACGCCGTCCGGGAACGGATAGTTCGCGACATAGGTGCCGGTGCATGGCCACGGGCAGGTCGTCAAGGTGTGACGCACATTCAGCATCGCGTCCTCGTTGACGATCCTCAAACTCGTGCCCTTCTTGACCCGAGCCGGCGCGCCAGCCGAACCAGGCAGCCCGTAGCCACCGGGTGCGTATACGAAGCCGGAGATGTGGATCGTGTCTGTCTCGATACCGGTGCCGTCATCGGCGTAGCCGAGCCCGTCCTCACATTCCGTCCTCTTCGCAAGGAAGAACTCGCCGCAGGTGGGGTCGAGGGCAGGCCAGACATGGTTCTGCATGCCTTCCTTGACTCCCGATGCGTAGTAGGGATCCAGTCCGTCTAGCGAGGAGACACGCAGGCGCTGCTGCACCGCCGGGGTGTCTGCGCCAAGCAGGTAAGGCTCGGCGACGCCTGAGTCGTCCAGGACCTCACCGTTGACACCATAGGTGTTGGCGAAGTTCTTCGGGCAGCCGTTTGCATCCAAGTCTGCCGAGTACGGCTGAGGCGGCTGCTCGGGGTCGAAGTACATGCCGACATGGTTCATCGACTGGAAGACCGAGTGGGTCTGCATGTCGACCGTGTCGCGCGGCAGGTCCCTGATCGTCTCGCCTGGAGCGATCTCGGGGTACTGGTAGTTGCCGGGCAGTGCGAAGTCGTTGGCCGTCGCGCCATCATCGTTCACATCGTGAGGCGCTATCTGGCTGATCACATCGCCCTTGTGGATCGGCGCTCGCCAGCCGTACTTCGTGACCCCCATCTGGAAGTCCTCGCTGTACGGCCACGAGCCCGGCACATGATCGATCTTCCGGGATCTGAACATGGTGATCCCCGGATAGCCGTCGCGATCGAAGTCTGCCGAACAGGCCTGGTTGGGCCCTTGGTTGGTAACCACCACACCGTAAGAACCGGGGTGTGTGTGTCCACCGGAAACGATCGCCGTGGAATCAACCTCGGCCCGGTACTTCGTAACGAGCCGCGGGTTGTTCGGGTTCGCGGTCTGCGTGGTACCGAACAACTGGCCCTTCAACTCGCGCATCGGGATGCCACTTGCTGCTTCGATCTCTGCGGAAGTGCCGTGGATGAATTCCACATCCAGGGTCACGAATACATTCATCGGAGCGGCGGTCTTGTTGTGGATCATGTAGATCAACACCTGGCGTTCGCCGCCGTCGATCTCCATCCCGTAGCGGACATCTGGCACGCCGTTCCCGTCGGCATCCTCCAAGGCTTCGCGCGGAGCGAAACCACCCTGGGTCTTCTCTTCACCGGTTCCGAAGACCCAAGACAGGCCAGCGTTGGCGGGGAGCGAGTCGAGAACCTCGGACGGGATCTGCTCGCGGACCTCTTCTGGGAAGTTGTTCACGACACCCTGAGCCTGCGCCCGCGGGTTCCCGAGGTTGGTGTAGTACAACTCATCGCTCTCGGTGGTGACCCGGAACCAGTGAGCGTGGTGGATGTGAGCCTCCTGCTCGGTCGGGACGCGACCGGTGGCTGCTTCGACCAACTCGGGCGAAACTGAACGGATGAAGCCCGGAGGCAACTGCACATCTACCGAGATGCGGTTGGAGTCCTGGCCCGGAGGGATCGAGTATGGGCCGAACAACAGGGTCAGCTGTTCCTGTTTGCCTGGCTCGCTAGCCAGGTAACGCTTGGGCGCCTGCTGGATGATCTTGGCCATGTCCCGCTGGGACTGCGGGTCGGCGGCAGCCGGCAACAGCGAGCCAACCATTGACGCCGCCGCGACTGCGGCAACGATCAGATACGACTTCTTCACGAGACTCTCCCTCCCGAGGATGTCTCCATCCTCGCCTTCCAACCCGCAGGCGCCTGCGCCCACGGAAGTGCAATTGTGACCGACCGGTCGATTCGAGTCAAGCCATGCCGATCTCTGCGTAGCGCATGAACCTATACCTTCGAGGCGCAGGGCGGTTCTTCCTGCCGGTCAGGACCCTTCCTGCCGGTCGGGCGCCCAGATCCGCTCGGAAGGAGATCCTCAGGAAACGGAACAGCCGGCCGTGCCATCACGGCCGGCTGTTCCGGATCTGATGAGGTGCCTACTCGGCGTCTGCGGGGACCACTTCGAACGCACCACGCATGAACGGGTGGATGCGGCAGAAGTAGGTGTAGAGGCCGGTCCTCGTAGCCTTCAACTCGTAGGTCGTCCGCTGGGCTGCACCGATGTGATAGCCCAACTGCGTCGTGTCGAAGTCCATGGTGTCGAGTGCCTTGGAGCCATTCGGATCTTCAACTGTGAACGACGGATCGTCGCTCAGATCCGGTGTCGGGCTCACTGGAACCGCAGCGTCCGGGATCGGGTAGTTGATCTTTACCGGTCCGGTACACGGGTACCTACAAGCGGTCGCCGTGTGCGGCACGGCCATAGCCATGTCCTCGTTGTAGAAGGTGATCGAGTCGCCCAGACGGACCCTCGGGATGCCGGTCAGGCCGATCGTCCCGAAGTCTCCGGCCGAGTAGACGAACCCGGCCATGTGGATCTCGTCGATGAACTCCCCGGGTCCCGCGGCGCGGGCAGTCTCAAGGAGTGCGTCCGAGCAACCAGCACCACGGCAACCGCCTCGCGAGTTGTTCGCAGACGGAACATGTGGATGCGTCACCTGGCCGCGCGTGCACAGCGTGTTCGGCCCTGGGTTGCAGATCTCGAGGTTCTGCCCAGGCAGTTCCCAACCGGGAGCAGCCTGGGGGCGAGCGACCGAATAGTCACCGGCAGCCACCGTCGAGCCCGGGAAACTCGGGTTGTCGGTCGGTACCGGCAGGCGAGCCTCGCCAGGGGCGAACTTCGCCGGGAGCAGACCGTTCTTGATCTCTACCTGGCAGCCCGTGAGCGTCCCTGCCGAAGTTGCCTCGCAGCCACGGAAGGGGTCGATGCCACTGGTGTCGCCGGGGGCTACCCAGGTCATGACGATCCCCATGTTCTCGAGCCACGAAGCGATGTCCGAGTCGTAGACCGCGTTCAGGCGGATCTTGTCGCCCTTCTTGATCTCGACCCTCCATCCGATGTCCGCGCTTACCCCGGTCATCGAGACATCCCAAGAGATCGGCGGTGCGCCAACCTTGGAGCCATCCTCCCAGTTCCAGTAGTAACCGTCGGAGACATGGATCGGCTTGGCGAACTTCTTCTTGGAGCCGTCGGGCAATTCGTACTCTCGTACCAGCGAGACGGTGTCGTTGATCCCGCCCATATGGAGGTGGCCACCCATGACCACGAGTGTGCCCGCCATCTCGGCGGTCACCTCGCGCTCCCAGCCTTCCACGGCGGCTCCGACATCGTTGCCTTGGTTGCGAGACTTCTTGCCCTCGGAATTCTCTCGAGCACAGTTCTCATCGGGCCAACCGCACACCCGTATCGCGGTTCCGCTCGACCCGTCACCCAGGCCATAGATCTCTGCTTCTTCGGCTGGCAACTTGTACTCGTTGATAGTGCCTTCGCTGCTCTGACCGAACCCAGCGTTCACGTTGTACACGGGGTTAGCCGGGAAGGTGTCGTCGTTGGGCTTGCCGTCGCTCCAGTTGCCGCCGCCGCCGACATCCAGCCAGATGCCCTTGGTGTTGGTGATGAGCGGCTTGCCGTCAGCCTGGATCTCTTCGGCATCCTCGGCAGCGACATAGTCGATGTCGTAGGAGACCCACACGACCGTCGGGGTTGCAACCGCGGAGTGCACCATGTGGAGGAAGAGCCAAGCGTCGGAGCCCTTGATCTTCAGCCCGTACCGATACGGGTTGAAGACGATCGTCTTCTCTTCGCCGGTCGCGAGCCAAGGCCCCCAGCCGTAACTGCGGCTCGGGTTCGGCAGTGGACCGATGTTGTCGCCGCCACCACCGAAGTAGCCCGGGTTCAACCAGGTTCCATGGTGGAGGTGCAGATCCTCAACTGGAGGGGTGAAGCCGCTTGCGCTGAACAGACCCGGCTTGAAGCGGGTCATGTATCCGTCCCACATCGGCTTCTCGAAGGTGACCGGCTGGATCTGAACATCGTTCTTTCCAGGGTTCACCACGATCGGTCCGAAGACGATGCGCAGACGGCGGCATTTGTCGCCGTAGTAGTTGGGTGTGTCGTATTCGCTCTCTGCGGTGCAGTCGTTGATGGCGACGAGCTTGCCCGCCACCCCTGGATCCTGCACCGGCAGGCGCTGCTCGTTCTCGTCCGCCGTGGCGACCGAGCCGCTCAGGGCGGTAGCTGCGGCCAAAGCCGCTGCAAGGAGTGCTCTCCTCATCTCCCCGTACTCCTTCCTTACCTGAGGGCCTACCCTCCCCACGAGCAGGTCTTCCCAGGCTCTCCGGGTCCGATTGTGACTAACCGGACGGAATCTGTCAAGGGCCCCGACTCGGTAGTCGGAAAACGCCCAGGTCAGATCGCTACTAGTTGCCCGACCATGTTCGAGTGGATGGTGCAGTAGTACTCGTAGATGGTCCCAGACGCGATGTTCTCGAGGCCCCTGACCGGGGTCACGGTGCCTGCGCCGACGAGGCGCGACCAGAAGACAGGGCACTCACCAAGTTTGAAGCGACGCTGCACGCCCGGCGCAGGATTGGCGTCCTCGCTGCAGTGCGCTGCTGTGTCAGGGCCCATCTCTCGGCTGACGACATCGTGCGGGGCGACATCGGCAACGATGAGGTCTATCTTGTCACCGGGTTGGGCGACCGCTACAGGCTGCGTGTAGCCGACGGTCGTTCCGCCTGGCCCCGCGACGATCACCGGGGTTCCCACGGCGCTCGCCGAAGAGGGGATGAGCAGGGCCAATCCTGCGAGGGCGAATAGTGCTGAGGTTGTGCGTCGCATCTGTTGCGTGTCTCCTGTCGTAGTAGTGCGGCGTCTGCCCTCTCCGAGGGCGAGGTGCGTCGAGGATCGGGTCAGGCTGATGGGGGCGAGTGGTAGGCCAGCGTGTAGGAACCTTGGTTGACGAACACCATGTCGTAGGCGATCGCCACCCCCTGGCTGGACTGGTCGAAGGGGCTCGAGTTGGTGTCTTGCATCACATTCCGCTTGGCCAAGATGAGGCCGGTGGAGGCGTCACTCATCGTCAGGAAGCCGACATTGTCGATCGTGAAGACCACTCCGCCCGCGGTGGATGTCGCCTGGAAGTGCACGACATCTCCGACCGGCTGCATCCACCGATAGCGACCCTGCTCTGTTTGGAGAGCGTAGGTGGTACCGCCTGGAGTGCTGACACCGAATACGCGGCCCTCGCCGTCCACCTCTGCGTAGGCAGACGAAGCCGCGTTACATGCGAGACAAGGACCTCCGACGATCTGGGTCCACTTGCGCGACATCTGATCGGCGTAGATCGCGTGGTAGACGCCCGACTTCTGAAGGTCGCCGACGACCAGGTTGCCTAGCGAGTCGCGGAACAGGTTCGGGCTGGAACCGAAGTCGAGGTCGAGTTGCAAGCAGGCGAGCGACCAAACGACCACGAGTTGGTCACCGAAGGCATCGCAGACCGGCTGACGGTCCAGGCCCGGGTAGTACTGGTCGTTGTCGCCCTTGTAACTGTCGACGATCGTGCCGAAGGTCTCGCGGCTCTCGTCGAAGTCGATCTTCAGCAGAGCGTTGGAGTAGCGGTGCTCGATCTTCTTTGAGGCTGGGTTTCCGCCGCAGGCGTACACATACTTGTCGACGGGGTCGATAGCGGCCGTACACCAGATCGAGGCGCCTCTATAACCGGCTGCGTATTCGGCGTCAGAGATGGTGTGCTCGTACGCCAGCCGAGTTCCGCCGGACGCGCCGGCCACCGGGTCGTAGCACTTGAGGATCTGCACCGCTCCCAGGAACTCGTCGCCGCCACAGGGGCCGCTGGCATCCAGGATCGCGAAGCCTCCGCGCGCGACACTCCCGCCTTCGTTACCAGAGAAGCCCATGAAGACCTTGCCGTCAGCTACAACGGGGCTCGCGTTGATGAGGGCGTTGTTCTGTCCGCTCTCGACGGTGGCTTCCCACAGCCGGACGCCGGTCTCCTGATCCCAGGCGGTCACATACGGGGTCCCAGGGCGCGACACTCCCGCGAAGACGACCCCATCAGCTACCGCGAGCGAGCCGACGATCACGCCACCGAGCAGAGGCTGGCCTCCGCCGGCGACCTTGTCACCCCAGACCAAAGCACCGGTCTCTACATTCAGGGCCATAACCACCCCGGAGTTGGTCGCGACATACACGCAGCCGTCCGCGATCACAGGTGTGTTCGAGTAGGTGCCGCTACCGCCCGGCACGGCGCTGGTCGGCAATGCCCAGGCGAGCTCCATGCCCTCGACCCACTCTGGAGATACCGAGGTGTCGAGCTGCGTTCGCGAGTTGTCGATCGAGCCGCCGTAGGAGGGCCATTCGCCGCCGCTTTGACCTTGTGCGCAGCCGGTGAGTGCTTGCGAGGTCGCTGGGACGAGTCCCGCGAAGATGGCAAGAGCTGCTGCGATCGCGATGCGCTTCATGTTCTGGGTCCCCTTCAGACTGAGGTTCGCTACCGGACGGTTGGATTCGACGATGAACCGCCCATCCCCTGCCTGATGGGGAGGAAGATTCCCAGGCGGTCATCTACAGCGTTACCATCCAGGCCGTGCAAGCCGCCTTCTTCGATCTGGACAAAACGATCATCGCCAAGTCATCGACCCTGGCGATGAGCGTGCCGATGGTCCGAGAAGGACTCATCTCCAGGTCGGACGCGATGCGGAGCCTCTATGCCCAACTGGTCTACCGGCTCCAGGGGGCCGACGAACAGCAGATGGAACGCATGCGTGTGGCGCTGCTCGAGATCAGCAAGGGGTGGCATCAGAGCCAGGTGAGACGGCTGGTGGACGAGGTGCTGATAGACCTGCTCGAGCCGACGATCTATCCGCAGGCTCTCGAGCTGATATCCGAGCATCGAGAAGCAGGGCGGCGGGTCTACATCGTAAGTTCCTCTGGAGAGGAGGTCGTCAGGCCCTTCGCCAACTTCATCGGCGTCCCCCACTACATCGCGACTCGCAGCGAGATCGACGAAGATGGCCGATACACTGGCGAACTGCTCTTCTACTGCTACGGGACCGGAAAGCAGCAGGCCATCCGTGAGGAAGCCGATCGGTACGGCCTGGATCTCGAGGGATCCTTCGCCTACTCGGACTCGATCACGGACCTGCCGATGCTGGAGGCTGTCGGTCGTCCCCACACCGTGAATCCCGATAAGGAACTCAAGGCGATCGCGACCGAACGCGACTGGCCCATCCTGGCCTGGAACAACCCCGTGGATCTTCGATCGAGGCTCCCCGAGGTCCGGACGGGGACCTCGACGACCGCGGCGCTGGCCGCAGGAGCCGCTGCGGCTGCGGCCCTCGCGTGGCGAAGCCGCCGCCGAAAGGCCTGACGAAGCGTCCAGGGCTCGGCGCCGGTCGGCAGGAACACGAACCCCTGGTGCGGAACCCTCTGGCGAGGATCCGAGGCTCGGGTCCCTGGAGGAAGCCATGCGTCGTATCGCAGCCTTGTTGTCGCTCGTCTCTCTGACCGTCGGAGGCTTGAGCGCCACCGCCTCGGGATCGCTCGCGAACGACGCTTCCGGTTCGCCTGAGGCCATCGCATCGTTGCCGTTCACTCGAGCCTTCCTTGCCTCGGATGCGACCACCGAGCCGGGCGAACCTCAGCCCGAGGGATGTGCAGCGATCAGCAACTCGGCCTGGTTCGCTTACACCGCGGATGACACAGAAGATGTCGTCGTAACCACCTACGGCTCGAGCGCGAACACGACCCTCGCCGTCTATGCCGACGCACCAGGGGGCGAACTGCTCGCTTGCAGCGACGACCCTGCCGACGGGGCGTTGATCGCCGAGGCTTCCGCCCAGATCCCCGCCGGCGTCACAGCGGTGATCCAGGTCGGTACGAGCGGCACCACTTCTGGCGAGATCCTGCTGACCGTCGAGTCGCTCGCGAAACCACCGGCAGCGTGCGTAGGCGAGGACTGTCTGTCCTTCCGTGCCTATCCCGCGCCAGGACTCCTCGGTAAGGGTGCCGGAGAGTTGAATATCGGCATCAACCCCAAGACCGATGCTGCGATGGTGCTGACACTGAACCGCACCCTGCGGGTCACCTGGGACGAGGAGGGCAACGACGAGTGGCGTGATGTCACCGGACTCTTGCTGAAGGACACCAACGACCCGATCCTGTGGACCGATCAGGTGACGGGCCGGACCTTCATCGCGCAACTACGCGCATATGTCGGCTCGATCATGGGATACACCGATGATGACGGCGAGACCTGGCAGATAACCCAACCAGCCACCGTCGAGCCATCGTGGGACCACCAGTCGGTCGGCGGCGGGCCCTATCCCTTGGGGTTCGAGAACCCTCTGTACGACCGCGCTATGTACTACTGCGCGCAGACGGGCCTGGCCGCGAACCAGTGCGCGCGCAGCGACAACGGGGGTCTCAGTTGGGGCGCGCCGCTACCGATGCAGGTGGGCGCTTGCGGCGGGCTACACGGTCACATCGCGGTCAGTCCGCGTACAGGAGCCGTCGTCGTTCCTCACAAGTCATGCAACGGACGGCAGGGAGTGGTCGTCAGTGAGACCGCCGGCACCACCTGGAGAACCACGCGGCTGGCTGGCACGCTGTCCTCGCGCAGCGACCCAGCTGTTGCTTACGACGCGGCGGGGCGTCTCTACTTCATCGGCGAGTCTGGCGGGGCTCCGGTCGTAGCTACCTCAGACGATGATGGCGTCACCTGGACGACGCCGATGGATCTCGGCGCCGCATACGGGATCCGCAACACGACCTTCTCAATGGCGGTCGCAGGCGATGCTGGACGGGCCGCCGTCGCCTGGTATGGAACACCCAGAGGTGGCAGCGACCAGGCTGGGGGTTTCGCGGGCGTCTGGCATGTCTATGTGTCGGTGACCACCGATGGCGGAGCGACCTGGACGACGACCGACGCGACCCCCACCGACCCTATCCAGCGTGGCTGCATCTGGATGGGTGGCGGAGGTAATGCCTGCCGCAACCTGCTGGACTTCCAGGGCATGGACATCGACTCCCAAGGACGGGTGGTGATCGCTGCGGCGGACGGCTGCGTCGATTTCGTCGGATGCGCAGACCCCCACGGCCAGCCGAAGGACTCCCGCCACTCCTACACGCTCCTGCTCCGCCAAGACAGCGGACCCCGTCTGCGAGCGCCGAGCTAGTGAACGGATTCACATCCAGATAGTCCGTATCGACCTCTAGACAACGAGCCCGTTCGGGCGTACGGTTCTAGTTACTCGAGGGAGTGGACGTTACCCACGCGCGTCACGCCGCGGGAGGCGCACTCGGCACAGCCGAGCAGGCACTGCGCGATTGCTAAGCGTCCCCTCCCTCGACCTATGCCCTCAAGCGCGTTGCGCCTAACCTATGCCCTCAAGCGCGTAGCGCGTCCTCCTTCGACCTACGCCGTCTTCGACCTAGCCCTCAGCGCGTAGCGTGCCAGCCCATGCAACGACGCATCGACGGCGGGTTCGCTTGGGTGTCGGTCGCATCCGCCTTCGTGGCGCATGTGGTCGGCTTCGGGATGATCTATTCGTTCACCGTGTTCTTCCCGCCGATCCTCCAAGAGTTCGAACAGGGGCGCGGTTCGACCGCGTGGACGGTGTCGATCGCAGCGGCCCTGATGCTCGGAGCGGGAAGCGTTGCGGGACGGGCTGCCGACCGGTTCGGTCCGGGCAAGCTGCTGGCAACCGGTGCGGTCCTCATCTCCACAGGCCTCTTCGCGAGTTCGGTGGCCGGCGCTCTCTGGCAGGTGCAGCTGGCCTACGGGCTGATCCTTGGGACCGGTGTCGCGTGCGCGTATGTGCCGTCGGTCGCGACGGTGAGCGGCTGGTTCGAGCGGCGACGCGGCCTGGCGCTTGGTCTGGCGGTTTCGGGTTCGGGTGTCGGAGCGATCATCTTCGCGCCGCTGTCGCAGGCCTTGATCTCGGATATGGGTTGGCGTTCCGCGATGCGTGTACTAGCGGCGGTAAGTCTCGTCACGGTCATGGCGGCGGCGGCCTTCCTGAAGCCGCGTCTGGCGATCGCAGGAAAGGCTACCGAGGGTCTGCGCCTGCGAGGCAACCGGGCGTTCATGTTGCTGTTCGCCAGCGGCTGTATCGCTTCGTACGGCTACTGGGTGCCGTTCGTTCACATCGTTCCCTTCGCCGAGGATCGAGGCCTGAGTTCCGCGGCCGCGGCCGGACTGGTTCCGTTGATGGGGCTCGCCAACACCAGCGGTCGGATCGTGATGGGAGCGATGGCTGACCGTCTTGGCCGTCACCGCATGATGCGCTTCTCTATCGCGGCCTTGGCTGTGGCTCTGGTCGCTTGGATCGGGGCTGACAGCTTCCTCGAGCTCGCGATGTTCGGGATCGTCTACGGCGTATTCGCAGGGTCTTTCATCGCGCTCTTGCCCGCGCTTGCAGGCGACTACTTCGGCATGGAGCGCCTGGCCGGTGTCACGGGAGCGCTGTTCTCTGGCGCCGCTGTTGGAACGCTGTTCGGCGCGCCGGTGAGCGGAGCGCTCTTCGACGCGACCGGTTCATACACCGTCGCGATCGTTCTGGCGGCAGTGTCCATGGCGATCGGCGCAGCCATCCTGTTCGCCCTTCCCCCGCCCCCAGCACGCATCCCGGCTCGATAGCCTGCGAGACGGAGGTGCTTGGGGGCTGGTGCCCCTCCCGGTCTTCAAAACCGGTGAGCGGTCGAAAGGTCGCTGGTGGGTTCGATTCCTTCCGCCTCCGCTGACCTGCAAGAACACGCGCGCGCCGTGGCAGCACGAGCGGAGGCACACGCGAGTTGAGATGAGTTTTGAGATGAACTCACGCGTACAAAACCGCACGTCGCACCTTCGTCTTACCCAGCGCCCGCTACCTAAGCTAAGCGGCGCACGGCTGTCGGCTGCGACATCTATCCTCATAGGCGTGCCGGATCCCAACTGGCTTCTCTCGACGTCCGCTCAGTCGGCCGCTGCGATCGTGGCGATCATCGGAGGCTTCTTAGTGAGCCGCCTAGTTACCATGTCAGCAGAGAGGAACGGCCTCCTCCGCCGCCGCGACGAGATCGACGCCCTCGCAACGATCAAACGGGGGGGGAACGGGAGCAGCTCCTGAGCGAGGACGAGGCCGATGAGGCGCTCGAACTCATTTCCGACGCGCTCGATGATCTGATCGAGGCACGCGGAGACATGTCCCTAGAAACTCTGCTTCAGGATCACGGCGATCCTTGGGACAGACCGACCGACAAGCTGAGATTCCATCTCGACCGCGTGAACGAGACGATCAAGAAGGCCAGCGCCAAGCTTGAGCCGACCATGAAGTCCGCGACGGAGCGGCCGCCGCGGAGTTTCCTCAAGTTCGCCAGAGCTCATGGCATCAAGTACGAGGAATGGCAAGAGTACGTGTACGAGGCCGTCTACCGCCGCGTTCGCGACGAAATCCCCCGGCCGCGTTCCTCGGGCATCCTTAGCGGCATCGGCCTTGATCCGGAGGACATCATCATGCCTCCGTTCGAGCGCATGCCAACCGTCGTTCGTGGTCCGACGATTCCGGAGAAGATCGAGATCCTTGAGTCGGAACTCCGCGCCCTTGATGCCGAGCGCTCCAATATCGAATCGCAGCTCGGGCGGATGGCAAGGCCAACCGGGATCGGACGTGGAATCGCGATTTTGACGTACTTCGCCGGCATCGGCATCGCATTCCCTGTCTCTCTGATGCCCGTGAAGAATCTGAACACGTCAGTTCGTCTGGCGGTTGTCCTCGGGTTCATTTCGGGCCTTGCTCTGGTTATCGGCTACTTAATCTGGTTGACGAGAACCCTCAGCACCGGCAGGGCGGCCAGCAGCCCCTAGACATCCCTTTCAGTCTGCCGGCCCAGTTCTACTCAGAGGAGTTCCGGGGCCGGAGTTCGTGCACGTTCGAAGAAGGACTTGAGTCGACCTTCAAATCGGTGATGTGTCCGAGCGCTTCCTGGATGGCGGCAGCCGCCACCCCCTGCATGTTCGGGAGAACGTGCGAGTAGGTGTCGAGCGTGATTCCCACGGTCGAGTGGCCGAGCGCCTCTGACGCGATCTTGGGATGTACGCCGCTGTTGAGCAGCATGGTCGCGAAGGCGTGGCGCATGTCGTGCAGGCGGACGCCAGGCGCGCCGGCGATCTTCGCGAGATCGGCGAACTTGCGGGTGAACTCGCTCGGGTCCAGAGGCCTGCCATCGCCGAGTTCAGTCACGAGGTTTGAATCGTGCCACGCGCGTCCGGCAGCGAGCTTGCGCGCGGTCTGGTCACGCTGATGTCTGCGAAGGACCTCGACGGCGAACGGCGGGAGCGCGATCGTGCGCCGCGCGCGCTGAGTCTTCGGGTCCGCGAACTCGAGCCCACGCCTCGACCGCTGATAGGTTGTCACGACTCGCACCACGCCCTGTTGCAGGTCGACCTCGGACCAGTGCAGGCCGAGGATCTCTCCGCGTCGCATCCCGGTTGCCGCGGCAAGTAGCACCGCGACGTAGATCGAGGTTCCCTTCGCCGTCTCAACGATGCGCTCGACGGTCTCGGCATCCGGGATCGTGAGTTCGGGACGCTTCGCGCGTGGAGGCTGGACCGCGAGTGCGGGGTTGACGGCGAGGAGCTGCCAGCGAACGGCTTGCCCCAGCGCCTCCGAGAAGACTCGGTGGATGTGCAACACGGTCCGCGCCGACAGGCCTCCGAGCCCCTTGATGCGCCCGCTCTCAAGCAGGCGCGCCTCGAAGGACTGGATCTGCATCGGCTTGAGCTTGGCGAGCTTGGTCTTTCCGAGCGACGGGATGATGTGGTTGCGCGTGACTCCCTCGTACCGGTCGAACGTCGTCGGTCTGATCCGATGGCGCATGTGGTCGATCCACTGGTGCATGAACTGCTCGACGGTGAGGTTGGTGGGATCCACGACGACGACCCCGCGGTCGATGTCGGCAAGCAGCTTGGTGAGCGCCTTCTGGGCGTCCTTCTTGGAGCCCCGCACGGTGCGCTGGATGCGCAGGGGCTTGCCCGTGGCGGGATCCGTGCCCGCCGGGGAAGTGATTCGCCAAGTGGCTGCCGACTGCTGCCGGACGTAACCGCGGGGTCTCATGGCCTGTCTCAGTCCTCCGAAGACGAGCGTACGGATGGACCGGACAGCACTCGGCCCGGAACCTGCGCCTGGGTCTCCACCCAGCGCAGGAGAGCTTCCCGGGGGATCACGATCCGGCGCTCGCCCAGCCGCAGAACGGGCAGCATCCCCGCTCGGATGAGTCCGTAGGCGAGGTCCGTGCTGATGCGCAGCAGTTTCGCGGCCTCTCGGACGGTCAAGAGGTGGGGATGATCCTTCTTCTCAGCCAAAGTTCACCTCCTCCCTTCGCCCGGGCACGACGTCCGCGGAGAGACTCCCAGAGACCGGCTGCCTCCATCACGCGGAGCGCTCCTTGTTCTCACTCGTCGCGATCCCCTCAAGGCGCGCGAGCCGCTCGCGAACGACGGCTTGCCCTTCGATCAGCCG
Source organism: Actinomycetota bacterium (assembly GCA_046565595.1). Lineage (GTDB taxonomy): Bacteria > Actinomycetota > AC-67 > AC-67 > AC-67 > JBKHYG01. Next base: position 42,321 of record JBKHYG010000031.1, read on the forward strand.
GTCCACCTCCGCGTCCAGGCGTTCCAAGGCTCGCGACAACGGCATGCCCGGAGTGGCGCCTACCGATCGACGAATCGAGCGGATGCTCGCCAGATAGCCGAGCACGGCGGCCAACGTCGAGGGGAAGGCTGCGATCAGTGCGATGACGATGCCGGCCTTCACACCGGTTCCCCTGGGGTCAGGCCGAAGAGTGGGACGCGGTGGTCCGCTCGGAGGGGTCGCCAGACGGCTCCGAGCGGGTCGGCGGCGTGGCGCTCGAGCGTCGTCGTGGCGACGATGAGCCGGCTTCCCTCAAGCGCTTCGCGCGCGCTTGCCTCTCGCGGTTCGGTCGGGAAGCAGAACAGGAGCACCTGGGGTGCGCCGTGGCCGCCGGCGATGAGCCGGTACTTGCGGATCTTCTGGGCGAGGCGGCCTCGGTTCTCAGTTCCGCGATCGAGTTCGAGCAGGAAGCTGACTCGGCCTTGGGGGCTTTGGAGGACGCCGAGTCCATCCGGCGTGACGTGGCGGCTCCAGCGACGCGCGCAGGCTTCTTCGCTCTTCCACTCGACGAGCTGGTAAAGCGCGCTGGAGAGCCGGCATGCGTGGGCGAGAACGCTGAAGAACGTGTTGGTGTCTCTCAGGTGTCGCAGGCGCGGGCTGTTGATGAGGCCGAGTCCTCGATCTCGGCGGAATCCGAGTTCCTGGAAGCCGATGCCGAGGTGTTCGGCGACGATGACGGCTCCGTCGGTGTCGAGGATGGCATGCTTGGGCAGCGATCCCACTCGTGCGGGCGGGCGTGTCCTGCGGATGACCTCGAGTTCTTCGAGTCTGGCGAGTCTGGCCTGTGCCCGGGATTCACTGCTGAAACAGAGGTGTGCGATCTGTCGTGTGGTCAGGACCTTGTGCTCATGCAGATACAGCAGGATCTCAACATCTCGATCGGTGATTGATTCGGAGAGCTTTTCAAGGCGCTTGCGCTCCCCGCGCGCGCTTGCGCGCGTGGGGACGCGAGTCCGGCCGGTCATCTTGCGCCCCCTCGGCCCGTCTTGCCTGCGGCCTTGTTCGCGTCAGGAGCGGCAGATGATGAACCCGCGCCCGGTTCCCCGACCGATTCCGCGGCCGAAGCCCCGGGTGAACGCTCGGCCCGGTCGGTCTTCTCGGGGGGCAGAAGCTCTTCGTCGGCGTGGATCTGACGCTGGTTGATGGCGAGTTCGACTTCGGCTCGGTCGCTGGCGAACAGCTCGGCGCTGCGGTCACGGACCTGACGCGCACGCTGCGTGCTCCCGGGTGGGAGGGGTTTGGTCGCGAACGTGAATGCAGAGGCGGATCCGCCGGCGATAGTGGGCCGGCAGGCGGCCTGGTAGGCGATCAGGCGCGACAGGTCGTAGCCCTCGAGCTCGGGTGCGAAGTGCCGCTCCAACACGTGCCCGTCCTCGGGGGAGCAGGCGAAGGTGATCTTCGTGCGCGCGTTCGCCCCGAGTGCGTCGCGCATCTCCTTGGGGAGCTGGCCCATGTGCTGGTGGGCGAGCACGAGCGAGAGCCGGTAGCCGCGCGCCTCGGCGAGCAGATCCTCGAAGGACTTGGGCAGCGCGAGGTAGTTGTGGGTCTCATCCACGTACAGCGCCACGTCGGGGCGTTGGTCCTCGGGGATCGCGGAGCGCTTCATGCAGGCCTGCCACACGCGCGCGATCACGAACGCGCCGAGGAGCCGCGAGGTGTCCTCGCCCAGCGTGCCCTTCGGGACGCGCACCAGCAGAAGTCCGCCGTTGTCGATGAGCGATTCGACGCTGCGCTTGGGTTCGGCCTGGCCGACGATCGCGCGCACCGGTCCGCGCAGCAGGAATGCCCGCAGCTTGTTTAGCAGGGGCGCGATGTGTTGCGCGCGCTGTTGCTCGGGCAGCTTCTCGTACCAGCCCCAGAAGGCTTCGAGCCCGACAACGTCCTCGAGGCGCTCGCGCACGCGAAATCGCCACTCGAAGTTGCTCAGCAACAGCGGGATCTCCGCGAGCGTCGCGCCCGGGATCTGCGCGAGCGTGAGGCAGGCGGCGCGCATGATGTCGTCGGTGCGCGGGCCCCACCAGGGTTCGTAGATGCGCTTGAACACGCCGACGACGTGGTCGACGACGAGGTCGGGGTCCTCACCGGCGAGCAGGTTCAATCCGACGGCGCGCGTGCGCTCCTCGGGATCGACGACGCATGTACGTTCTTCCGCGCCGGCCGGCAGGCGCTCGAGGATGGCCTCGACGAGATCGCCTTTGGGGTCGATCACGACCGCGGCGCGCCCGGCCTCGGCGTCCTGCAACACGAGGTTCGCGAGTAGCGTGGACTTGCCGGTGCCGGTCTCGCCGACGACGTGGACGTGGTAGCGGCAGTCCTCGACCGCGAGCGCGACCTGGCGGCGAACGCCGGGATGGTCGGCAACGCCGATCACGCGGCCGGTGGTTGCGAGCGCGCGCGGCGGCGCGACGGTGCGCGCGCCCGCGCGCTCGAGTCCGGGGATGGCGCCGGCGGCGGGCAGGGTGGCGAGCTGCGCGAGTTCGGGGACGGACAGCAGGTAGGGCCTGGTGAGCAGGCGCGCGCCGAGTGCCGCGGCGCCGCCGCGCGCCCGGCGCCGGCGGAAGCCGTTGCGGCCTTCGAACAGGCCGTAGGCGCCGGCGAGGCCATGGATGCGGCCGCGCGCGAGTTCACGCTGCGGCGAGGAGACGGCGACGCGCACCAGGCAGTGCCACAGCGACGAGCCGGCTTTGGCGAGGATCGCGCGCACGTCCTGCTCGACGCTGGGATCGGGGGCGGGTCGGTAGCCGGCCTTGCGGCCGCGGCCGACGCGCCATGATGCGGCGCCGGGCTGCCCGCCGGCGCGGATGACGCGCGCGGCACGGCGGAGCTTGTAGCGGGCGCCTGAGGTGGCGGGCTGGGCGAGGACCTGGATGATGGCTCGCTCGCCGTCCTCCAGGCCGGCGAGTGTGGCGATGGCGAGGCCGAGGGGATCGTGGTCGTGGTGGGAGCCGATCGGGAACCAGTCGCGCTCGGCGAGCGCCAGCTCGGTGATCTCGGTCTGCTCGGCGGACAGGTCCGTCATGGGATCGGCGTCGGAAACCTCGGTGCGCGCGCCCGGGAAGGCCACCTCGACCGCTCGCTCGACCAGGCCTGGGGGGACTTCACCGGGCACCCGCAGCGCGACCTCGACGTCTTCGGGGGCGGCGGTGATCTCCCAGGCGAGGTGCGGCTGGCCGAACAGGACCCGGCGCCACCAGGGTCGCAGCAGCGCGTGCAGACCCATCCACAGCATGCGGGCTCCCTGTGGATCGACCTGTGGAGGAGGCAGGATCTTGATTCGACGCGCGCGCGCCTGTCGCCGGTGCCGTAAGGCAAGGACACGCCAGACGACCAGCAAGGCCACGAGCAGGACCGCGAGCGCCACGAGCCAGGGCAGGGCCTCGCGCCCGATCTCGAGCAGGCCTTGAACGAGGCCGCGGCCGAAGCTCGTGGGGTCCTGCAGGAACCGCGACAGCGGGCCGCTCGGCACCGGTGTGGGGATCGTGTCGTCGCTCA